>NZ_AP026436.1:2177500-2552500 GCF_055382365.1 Agrobacterium sp. 5Ca39
GACATTGCGCTTATAGTTGAATGCGATCGATACGCAGGGAAGAACAATGAGCCGACGTATTTTACCCCTACTTGCTTCTCTGTGTGTGACCGCGATTCTGGCGGGCTGCAGCGATGGCGGCGAAAGCAGCCAGAACGCCGCCCAGGGCGCAGCGCGTCCGCCGTCTCCGGTCAGCGTCATTTTGATGAAGACCAGCGAATATCCGTTGACCACTGTTCTGCCCGGCCGCGCCAGCGCGTTCCAGACGGCTGAAATCCGGCCGCGGGTCACCGGCATCATCCGTGAAATTCCCTTCAAGGAAGGTAGCGAGGTGAAGCAGGGCGACGTTCTCTACCAGATCGAAGACAATACCTATCTGGCGGAAGTGGCGCAGGCCAAGGCAAACGTGGCGAAGGCGGAAGCGAGTGTCCCGAGCGCCGAAGCCAACCTTGCCCGGTACGAACGGCTGGTTAACAGCGGTGCCACCCAGATCGAATATGAAAACGCCAAGGTGACGCTGCTGCAGGCGCAGGCCGATGTGGCGCAGACCAAGGCGGCGCTGGAAACGGCGGAGATCAATCTCGATCTCACGAAGGTCCGTGCACCCTTCGACGGCATTACCAGCGCAACGGCCTTCAGCATCGGCAACGTGGTGACCGCGAACCAGACGACCGCTTTGACGACGCTTCGTCGCATCGATCCGATTTACATCGACCTGATGGAATCCAGCACCAATCTCCTGCGTCTGAAAAAGGCGATATCGTCCGGTCAGCTTGGTGGCGACACGAAAGAGACCGGCATTCATCTGACACTGGAAGATGGCACCGAATATAAGCATGACGGCAAGATCGACATGTCTGACATGGCGGTGAGCGAAACGACAGGCACCTTCTCCATCCGCGCCCTCTTCGATAATCCGGACGATCTCCTGCTTCCCGGCACCTATGTTCGCGCCACGCTGACCATCGGCAAGGAAAAGGGCTTCCGTATCCCGCAGCGCGCGGCGAGCCGCAACGCCAATGGCGAGCTGACGGCAAAATTCGTGACGGCGGAAAACAAGGTGGAAACCCGCACCTTCCCTTCCAGCCAGCAGTCGGGCAACGCCTGGCTGGTGACGGAAAACGTCAAGGATGGCGACAAGCTCATTGTCGACGGCTTCCAGTGGATCGCGGACGGCGCAACCGTGGCGCCGGTGGAAGTGACCATTGACGATCGGGGTATCGTCGTTGTGCCGCAGCAGGCTCAGCCTGCCGCCGCGCCTTCGAAATAAGCATGAGCGCGAGACCTCCGGTCGAAGCTCGTAAAAGGTAAGGCAAGGACTGCCATGGCCCATTTCTTCATCAGGCGCCCCGTTTTTGCATGGGTTATCGCCATCGTCATCATGCTGGGCGGCGCCCTTGCGATCTGGACTCTTTCCATTTCGCAATATCCCGACATTGCACCGACAACGGTCCGCGTCAGCGCGACCTACAATGGCGCCAGCGCCGAGACCGTGGAAAAATCGGTGACAACCATCATCGAGGACGGCATGACCGGCCTCGATGACCTCACCTATATGACCTCGTCGTCCTCGACCGGCAGTTCCGAAGTGACGCTGACATTCGGTAACAGCATCCTGCCTGACATCGCGCAGGTTCAGGTGCAGAACAAGCTGCAGCTTGTCCAGTCGCAATTGCCCGATACCGTGCAGCAGCGGGGTATCCAGGTCAGCCGCTCGACATCGAGCATCCTCATGGTTGGTGCACTGATCTCCACCGACGGCAAGCGCAATTCGGCCGATCTCGGCGACGTCTTCTCCTCGCGTGTCGAAGACCAGATCAAGCGCCTGGAAGGCGTGGGCAGCATCAATGTCTTCGGCTCCGAATATGCGATGCGTATCTGGCTGGATCCCTTCAAGCTCAACAAATATCAGCTGACCACCGCAGACGTTACCGGTGCCATCGAAAGCCAGAACACCCAGGTTTCGGTCGGTTCGCTCGGTGCCGTTCCCGCCGTCAAGGGTCAGCAGCTCAACGTGACGGTGACGGCGCAGAGCCAGCTCACCACTGTCGCCGACTTCGAATCGGTCATCCTGAAAGTCGAAAAGGATGGCGCAACCGTCCGCCTGAGCGATGTTGCCCGTATTGAAATCGGCCAGGAAACCTATGGCGGCGATTCCCGCTCCAATGGCCGCCCTTCGGCCGGTTTCGCCGTCAACCTTGCCACGGGGGCCAACGCGCTCGACACGGCGGCGCGTGTAAAAGCTGCCCTGACCAACGTCGAAGGTTCGCTGCCTGAAGGCGTCGCGATCGAATATCCCTATGACACGACGCCGTTCGTGAAACTGTCGATCGAAAAGGTGGTGCATACGCTGATCGAGGCGATCATCCTCGTCTTCGTCGTGCTTCTGGTGTTCCTGCAGAACCTCAGAGCCACCTTTATTCCGATGATCGCCGTGCCGGTCGTGCTTCTCGGCACCTTCGGCGTTCTTGCGCTCACCGGGTATTCCATCAATACGCTCACCATGTTCGCCATGGTTCTGGCCATCGGTCTGCTCGTTGATGACGCCATCGTCGTTGTCGAAAACGTCGAACGAATCATGTCGGAGGAGGGTTTGTCGCCCGTCGAGGCCACCGAGAAGTCGATGGGTGAGATCACTGGAGCCATCATCGGTATCGCGCTTGTGCTCACCGCCGTGTTCATTCCGATGGCCTTCTTCGGCGGATCGACGGGCATCATCTACCGCCAGTTCTCGATCACCATCGTTTCGGCCATGCTGCTTTCGGCCGTAGTCGCCATCGTGCTGACGCCGGCGCTCTGCGCCACCATGCTGAAGCCGATCGACCATCACAAGAAGCAGCGCGGGCCGGGCGCGTGGTTCAACCGCGGCTTCGGCAAGACGACGGACGGCTACGTGTCCTCCATCGGTTATCTGCTGAAGCGGCCCCTGCGCGTCATGATCATCTTCGCAATCGTCATCGGCGGCTGCGTCTGGTTCTTCAGCAAGCTGCCCAGCTCGTTCCTGCCGCAGGAAGACCAGGGCGTGCTCCTGACCATCATCCAGACGCCGACCGGTTCGAATATCGAGCGAACCAATGAAGTGGTGAAGCAGGTTGAAAACTACTTCCGCGAAAAGGAAGCCGCCAATGTCGAATCGGTTTTCGGCGTTCTCGGCTTCAGCTTCAGTGGTTCGGGCCAGAACAACGCCATCGTCTTCACCAAACTCAAGGATTTCGCCGAGCGAACCGCACCCGACCAGCACGCGGGCGCCATCGTCCAGCGCGCCATGGGCACCTTCTTCGGTTTCCGCGATGCCCAGGTCTTCCCGCTTCTGCCGCCGGCCATTCAGGGCATGGGTACATCGAGCGGCTTCTCGATGTATCTCGTGGATAGCGGCCGCAACGGCACCGACGCCCTGACCGCTTCGTCCAAGGAACTGATTGCGCTTGCCACCGGCAATCCTAAGATCAGCTCGCTTCGAAGCGACAGCCAGGACAACGAAACCCAGATGAAGATCATCCTCGATCAGGAGAAGATGGGGGCAATGGGTGTCGATCTTTCCTCTGTCAATCTGATGCTGTCGACGATCTTCGCCGGCCGTGACGTCAATGACTTCACCCTCAACGGTGAACTCAAGCCCGTCTATGTCCAGGGCGACGCGCCGTACCGCATGCAGCCGGACGATCTCAAGTTCTGGTATGCCCGCAACACCAGCGGCGAGATGGTGCCATTCTCCTCCTTCAGCGAGGTGAAATGGATCAACGCTCCTCCGTCTCTGGCGCGCTTTAACGGCACGGGCGCCATCTCGCTCGAAGGCACTGCCGGCGCCGGCGTAGCCTCCGGTGATGCCATGGACGAGATGGAACGGCTGACGGCGAGCCTGCCGGGCGGTTACACGGTCGCGTGGCAGGGCATCTCCTATCAGGAACGCCTTTCCGGCTCACAGGCGCCGATGCTCTATGCGCTCTCGGTGCTGATCGTGTTCCTTTGCCTTGCCGCCCTTTATGAAAGCTGGTCCATCCCCTTCTCGGTCATCATGGCCGTGCCGGTGGGTGTCCTCGGCGCCTTGGCCGCGGCGCATTTCTTCGGCCAGTCGAACGACGTCTACTTCAAGGTAGGCCTGCTGACGACCATCGGCCTCGCGGCAAAGAATGCGATCCTGATCGTCGAATTCGCCAAGGAGAGACAGGAGCACGGGCTGAGTCTCATGGAAGCGACACTGGAGGCCGCGAAGCTGCGCCTGCGGCCGATCATCATGACATCGCTGGCCTTCATCCTCGGTGTTGTGCCTCTCGCAATCGCAACCGGTGCGGGTTCAGCCGCCCAAAATGCAATCGGGATTGGCGTGTTGGGTGGTATGCTTTCTGCAACACTGCTCGGAATTTTCTTCGTTCCGTCCTTTTTCGTCATCATTCGTCGCCTTTCAAGGCGTTAACAAAACAAAAATGGGCTGTGCCAACCGTTAATACGCTGCTAGAAATGTTGCCGATTTGGCAATTGCACGTTTCTACGGCAGATCGACCGCGCAGCCCATTTTTCACCAAGCCGCGCTCGGTAAGCCAACCAGAGAATTGGGAAAATTATATGCTGTCTATTCGCGCTACTCTTCCCCTGACAATGCTGCTGCTCTCAGGCTGCGTTGTTGGACCCGACCACAAGACACCGGAAATCCAATTGCCGGGAAAGTTTGCGGAAGCCGGAAAAACCAGTAACGGCGACATCAGCACCGTTGCGTGGTGGACAGCCTTCAATGACAGCCGCCTGAACGGTTACGTTGCTACCGGCCTGAAGCAGAACCTGACGGTGATGCAGGCCATAGAGCGTATCAACCAGGCTGAAGCCAACGTGATTTCAGCCGGCGCAGGCGGCCTGCCCAGCCTGACCGCCAATGGCAGCCACACGACCAGCGAAACGAAGGGCAGCTACCGCGACGTTCCTGTCACCAACGTCTCTTCCGGCAGCCTCAGCGTTTCCTGGCTGCTCGATCTCTTCGGCCGCTATCGTCGCGCCACGGAAAGCGCCAATGCATCGCTCGATGCGGCTTATTCAAGCGTCGACGTTCAGCGCCTGACGCTGATTTCCTCGGTTGCCTCGGCTTACATCGACGTACGCTATTATCAGGAGCGTCTGGCGATCGCCCGCCATAACCTGGCTTCCCGCCGTGAAACACTGGATCTGACCAAGCTTCAGCTTGAAGCCGGTGCGGCTTCGCGACTCGACGTTGTCCAGTCCGAAGGTCTGGTCAACTCCACCCTGTCCGACATACCGGGCCTCGAAACCAACTTCCGCAAGGCGGCGCACCGCATCGCCACGCTGCTCGGCCTGCCAGCTTCGTCGCTGATCGCCGAGTTGCAGAAGGGCGCGCGTCAGCCCGTGGCCCGCAGTGTGCCACGCACCGGCATTCCGGCAGATCTCATTCGCAACCGTCCGGATATCCGTGTCGCCGAGCGTGAACTTGCGGCAGCCGTGGCAAAGATCGGCGTTGCCGAATCGCAGCTTTATCCGAGCATTGAACTCGGCGGCGCCATCACCCCGAGCTACAACTTCGTCAGCGGCGGCAACAGAGGTACGGCAAACAGCTGGTCCTTCGGCCCGAGCCTTGTTCTTCCGATCCTCGATGGCGGCAGCATCCGCGCCAATATCGACCTCGCCAACTCGCAGGCGCGCGAAGAATATCTCGCATGGAAGCAGACGGTCCTCAACGCCGTCGAAGAGGTTGAAAACGCCCTTGCCGCAGTCAATCGCGACCAGCGCACCGCCGACGCATTGCGCAAGACGGTCGCTTCCTACCAGGAGGCGTTGCAGCTCTCGACCGCCAGCTACCGCGACGGTGCCTCTTCGCTGCTCGACGTTCTCGATGCGCAGCGTCAGGTTTCCGCCGCACAGGCAAGCCTTGCCACGGCGATCCAGCAGACCGCGCAGGACTATGTGTCGCTGAACGTGGCGCTGGGCGGCGGTTATGCCTTTGGCCAGACGACCGCGCCGAAGAAGCCGGCAGGCCCGACTGTTACGGCGGCCAAGGGCATGTAATCAACAGCCCGAAAAGACAAAAAAGCCCGCGTCTCGACGCGGGCTTTTTGTTATTCGCGGCATGGAATAAAAAAAGCACCGGGAACCGGTGCTTTTTTGTCTACTCGATCGCCAGGATCAGTTCTTGGCGCGCTCGACGTAGGAATTGTCTTCCGTCGCGATGACCACGCGAATGCCGGCATCGATATGCGGCGGCACCATGGTGCGGATACCGTTGGAAAGAATGGCGGGCTTGTAAGAAGAAGACGCCGTCTGGCCTTTTACGACCGGCTCGGTTTCCGTGATCTCAAGCGTGACGTGGCGCGGCAGTTCGACAGCCAGCGGATTGCCTTCGTGGATGGAAAGAACGCAGGTCATGCCTTCCTGAAGATAGGCCTTCTGGTCACCCATCGTCTCCGCGTCCACCACGACCTGATCGTAATTCTCAGGGTTCATGAAATGGAAGCCTTCGCCATCTTCATAGAGAAACTGGAAGTTCAGGTCTTCAACAAAAGCACGCTCGACCTGCTCGGTGGTGCGCCAGCGCTCGGAGACCTTCACGCCATCGACGATGCGGCGCATGTCCACCTGCGTGACCGGCGTGCCCTTGCCGGGATGAAAGTTCTGCGCGGTGAGAACGACGTAAAGCTTGCCGTCCACGTCGAGAACATTGCCCTTGCGGACGGATGAGGCGATAACCTTGACCATATGACTTCCTTGTAACTCGATGAAATGCGTCGTAAAGGACTGCGCGGCAGCACCAGCCCCGGCAGACGTTTTGTCTTTTTTCTGGGGCGCAACTACCTTAAATCCGCACGGATTGCCAGCCTTCTACAGCAATTCGCGGAAGAGTACCTAGCGGTTTTCGCCCCGGAACCGCTTTAAATAACGCAACCAGGTGTTTTGCAGCCTGTTTATCCGCAATCCGGGGCGGGGCAGAAGACGGAAACGAAGAACGATGCGCGCAAGCAACGAAACAATGTCGCCATGGTGGACGCCCGATGTCCATGCCGACCGTCGCGCCTTCCTGCTTGGCCGCAACGCCGTCCAGTCGGCCTTTCGCGGCTATTTCGCCCGCGCCGATTTTCTGGAGGTCGATACCTCCACCCTGCAGATCTCGCCAGGCAACGAGGCACATCTCCACGCATTTGCCACTGAAGGCGTGACGCCGGGCGGCGACGCCGTGCCGCTTTATCTTCACACGTCTCCGGAATTCGCCTGCAAGAAGCTGCTTGCCGCGGGTGAAAAACGCATCTCCTGTTTCGCCCATGTCTACAGGAACCGGGAGCGGGGCCCGTTGCACCACCCCGAATTCACCATGCTGGAATGGTATCGCGCAGGCGAAACCTATGAGAGCCTGATGAAGGACAGCGCCAGTCTTCTCGCTCTCGCGGCCGAAACCACGGGCACGAAACATTTTTCCTATCGCGGGCGCAGCGTTGATCCCTTTCTCGAGCCCGAACGCCTGAGTGTCGCTGAGGCCTTCGAACGCTATGCCGGAATCGACCTTCTGGCCACAATCAGCGGAGACGGCGAGACCGACAGCCGGCACCTTGCCGCAAGCCTCGCCAGTGCCGGCATCCGGGTGGCCGAGGATGATACCTGGGCGGATATGTTCAGCCGTGTCATCGTCGAACGGGTCGAGCCGGAACTTGGCTTCGGACGCGCGACAATTCTCGATGAATATCCGACAAGCGAAGCAGCCCTCGCCCGCAGATCCCCGAGGGATGCGCGCGTGGCGGAACGTTTCGAGCTTTATGCCTGCGGCGTGGAACTTGCCAATGCCTTCGGTGAATTGACCGACGCTGCCGAGCAGAGGCGGCGTTTTGAAACGGAGATGGCGGAAAAGCAGCGTGTCTATGGCGAGACCTATCCGCTGGACGAGGATTTTCTGGCTGCGCTCGCCATCATGCCGCCGGCAAGCGGCATAGCCCTGGGTTTCGACCGGCTGGTGATGCTGGCCACAGGCGCACCCCGCATCGATCTCGTCATGTGGGCCCCGGTTGCGGAATACGGACGATGACAGGCTCTGATACCATCAAGACACCGGAGGCACTGCTGGAAGCAGGGCTGATCGAAGCCGGCGCACTCGACAACCTGCGGCCGGTCACGCAGCGTTACGCACTGGCTATCACGCCAGCGGTTGCCGAACTGATCGACATCGGCGATCCGAACGATCCCATCGCCCGGCAGTTCGTGCCGGATGCGGCCGAGCTTATCCATCTTGCCGAGGAGCGGGAGGATCCGATAGGCGATGACGCCCATAGCCCCGTGCATGGCATCGTTCACCGTTATCCGGACCGGGTTCTTTTAAAGGCGGTGCATATATGCCCCGTTTATTGCCGTTTCTGTTTTCGCCGTGAAATGGTCGGGCCACAGGGTAATGGTATGATGAGCCCGCAGCAGCTGGACGCCGCATTCGACTATATAAAGGCGAACCCGGCGATCTGGGAGGTCATCCTCACCGGCGGCGATCCACTGGTGCTCTCCCCGCGGCGACTTTTCGATCTGATGCAACGACTGAAAGACATATCGCATGTGAAGATCGTCCGCTTCCACACCCGCGTGCCCGTAGTCGATCCCGATCGCATCGATGAAGCGATGATCGACGCGCTGAAATCCAGCGGTAAGACGACTTATGTTGCCCTGCATGCGAATCACGCGCGGGAACTCGGCGACGCCGCAAGACTAGCCTCGGCACGCCTCATTGATGCGGGGATCGCCATGGTCAGCCAGACCGTGCTTTTAAAAGGTGTCAACGACGATCCGGCGATTCTTGCCGAACTGATGCGGGCATTCGTCGAGACCCGCATCAAGCCCTATTATCTTCACCACCCCGATCTGGCGCCCGGCACCAGCCACTTCCGCCTGTCGATAGAAGAAGGGCAGCGAATCGTGTCTGCCTTGCGCGGACGCATCTCCGGTCTCTGCCAACCGACCTATGTTCTCGACATACCCGGCGGCCACGGCAAGGCGCCCATTGGCGCAAATGCGGCCGAAAAGACCCGGGACGGCCGTTTTTCAATATCTGACTTCAACGGAAACGATCATATTTATCCGCCGCAGCCATCCGGACACGATTAAAAAAAGCTAAAAAAGCCCGTTACGCAGGGCCTTTTGACGCCGGCCCCGAGCGGAAACAAAAATTTCACAATTCCGCCCCTCTCCTGTCATCATAAAGAAAAATATTCTACCTATAACAATCAGCATTGATTTTAGTGCTGGTCTGGATTATTAGTGTGGAACTGGAGAACGAGTCTCCTGATTCCGGATCAACACCAATACAGGGAGTGTGTCATGTCAAAATACAATCGCATCAACGCAATCCTTGGTCTTGAATCCTGGAATGCTGGATTTAAATCCACGTGTTCCCGCTGCTGTCGAATGTGACTTAACAGTCTCAATTTCCTGAAAATCAGTTCGACAACATGCTGTGAGAAGTAGCCACAGCGGGAGTTTATCTATGCAGAAGCAAGTTATTGAATTCGCCGGCGAGCCCGTTGGCATCGTCGTCCCGGACAACGACCGGCTGAAGTTTATTGCGGTGAAGTTCCACGTTCACGATCTGGACGAGCAGAAGTTCGACAGTGCGGACGATGTGCGGATCGCGATTCGCGACCTCGTGCGTAATCGGAACCTGGCCGCGGTAGCCTGATGCGCGAAAGCCATCGCCCGCTTACAAAACCGTCAAAACGAAAGCGCGCCCCATATCGGACCCGACATTGTGGGCCGGCGGCGCGCTTTTCCTTTGGCTGACAGTCCTGCCTGCAAGACACCGCCTTCCACTTTAATTGGTCTGCCTATGCAGGTTTTTGCGAAATTCGCAAACGCGCCTAAGCCCCCCCACATTTCCTTGTTCCGACAAGGCGCTGAGCTGACAGGCTCCCGGAACGGGCAGAATGAGAGGCCGTCGCAGACTCTCAAGTTTGATGTCAGAAGGCCGTAAAGGTCAGCGTTGTCAGCGAACGAACGATGCCCGGAATATTGACGATGTTCTGATTGATGAATTTGCCGATATCCTCTTCCTGCGGAAGATAGATTTTCAGCAGAAGATCATATTCACCGCTGGTGGAATAAAGTTCGGAAACCAGTTCGGTTTTATAGATGGCGTCGGCGACATCATACGTCTTGCCGGGCTCGCATTGAAGCTGAACAAAAATGGGCTTCACGGACATCTCCCGTATTGAAACTCTCAAGGCACGGCTCTGGCGCCACGCATCACGGCGCACTATTGGCTGAGCCGCATCGTTCTTGCAAGACCGCGCAAGGGTTTAAGCAGAAAACTCGCCGGCCTCGACGCCGGTTCCACCTCCTGCCTCGGAAACGATCCAGCGCCGAAAGCTTTCAAGCGGTGCGTAACCGACGCGATCCGGCATGCAGGCGAGATAATACGCCTCCTCGCTTTCCGCCTCGCCGGCAACGGCCGCGACAAGTCGGCCACTTCGCAACTCCTCTTCGATCATGAAAGCAGGAATGAGCGACACACCGAGACCGGCGCTCGCCGCTTCGGCGATGGTGGTGAACTGATCGAAAAGCATGCCGTGTACGTTGTCGAATACCACGCCGTGACTGCGAAACCATTGCTCCCAGGCATCGGGTCGGGTTGTCATGTGGAGTAGCGGCACATGCAGCAGATCATCAGGCTTTGAAAATCGGTGTCGCGTTTTGAAAGCGGGGCTGCATACGGCAACGATCTTTTCGTGCATCAGGAAAACAAGTTCGGTACCCGGCCAGTGCGGCAAGCCGAAATGAATCGCCGCATCGACCGTATCGGTCTTGAAATCGAAAAGCGAAGACCGCGTCAGAAGATTGACGGAAATACCCGGGTGGCGTGCGATAAAAGCGGGCAGGCGCGGCACGAGCCAGCGTGTGCCGAAGCTTGGCAGCACCCCGAGATTGAGCGTGCCGCCATCCGGATTGGCGCGTAGATTGAGGGAAGCCGTCGATATGCGCCGCAGGGCTTCGCGTATTTCCCGGCCATAACCCTCCCCTGCCCTTGTCAACCGGATCGTCTGTCGCTCGCGAAGGAACAGCGCCACCCCGAGCTGTTCTTCGAGGGCCAGGATTTGCCGGCTGACGGCACCCTGGGTCAGGCCGAGCTCCCGCGCAGCCGCGGTAACGCTGCCGGTGCGCGAAGCGGCTTCGAATGCCGCAAGTAGCGAAAGCGACGGCAAAAAACGGCGGGGCGGCAGAACCATATTCCCTCACGGAATGAACTCTTGACGATATGTCGATATTCAACAGGCGGCGAGGCTTGTAAAGTCTTATAAACAAGGGCTTGTAACTCATACGAAAACCAAATGAACTCGCCCGGACATGGTGGAACGATGTATAATGACCCCCGCTCGCACGGCCTCTGGGAAAAGACCGCGCCGCAGCCACCCGCAACAGCTGCGTTAAAAGGCTCCGTGGCTGCCGATGTCGTTATCGTCGGTGGCGGTTTCACCGGGCAATCTGCGGCGCTCCACCTTGCCGAACGGGACACGAATGTCGTCCTGCTCGAAGCCAGGGAAATCGGCTTCGGCGGCGCGGGGCGCAATGTCGGCCTTATCAATGGCGGCATGTGGGTCATGCCGAAAGAATTGCCTGGCGTGCTGGGCGAAACTTACGGCGAGCGGCTTCTCGGCCTTCTGGGCAATGCACCACTTCTCGTGCGAGACCTGGTGGAAAAACACGCAATTCCCTGCGAGATCGAAAAAAACGGAACGCTGCATTGCGCAGTTGGTGAAAAAGGGCTCCGTGAAATCCGCGAACGCTGCGAACAATGGGCCGAAAGGGGCGCGCCCGTTCGTGTTCTCGATGCAGCGGAAACGGCCAGACGCACAGGCACGACAGCCTATTCCGGCGCACTTCTGGATACGCGTGCAGGCACAATTCAGCCGCTCGCCTATGTTCGCGGTCTCGCCGCCGCCGCGCAGAAGGCGGGCGCACGGCTGTATACGGATAGCCCCGTGGTAGCCACCGAACGCAACGGTGGACAATGGGTCGTGAAGACGCCAAACGGATCGGTAACCGCCAAATGGATCGTGGTGGCGACCGAAGCCTACAGCACGGGACCGTGGCAGGTCGTTCGCGATGAACAGATTTATCTGCCCTATTTCAACTTCGCGACCAGACCTCTCGGCGACAACCTGCAAAAAAGCATCCTCCCCGGCCGCGAGGGCTGCTGGGACACGAAGGAAATTCTCTCATCCTTCCGCATGGACAAGGCTGGCCGGCTGGTCTTCGGCAGTGTCGGGGCGCTGCGCGGCACGGGTGCCGCCATTCACCGCGCCTGGGCGAAACGGTCGCTGAAACGGCTTTTTCCGCAGCTTGGGGATACCGAGTTCGAGTGTGAATGGTACGGCCAGATCGGTATGACCGACAATGCCGTGCCCCGCTTTCACAAATTCGCCGAAAATGTCGTCGGCTTTTCAGGCTATAATGGCCGCGGCATCGCACCGGGCACGGCCTTCGGCAAAGTCATTGCACAGCATGTTCTCGGTGAGATAACCGAGGCGGAATTGCCTTTGCCTTTAACGGAACCAAAAGCGCAGCCCTTCAGGGCTCTGAAGGAAGCCTATTACGAAGCAGGTGCACAGATAGCCCATTTCGCCGGCGAGCGTTTTTGATCCGACTTACGGTCCGACAGAAACATCGGGCCCGATATCTGATTACGACCTTTGCCGTTTCTGCTGTGCTCGCCATCCCCCACAGCTGTCACGGCGTTTCAGTCCGCCCAAATCTACGGTCTGAAAAGACACTCCCGTGACGCAGACGCTCATCCAATGCATTCCTGTGGCGAGCAGAGAACTGAGGTTGGAAGCCCCCCCAACCCCGGGAATTTTGTCATCCTTCGATATATCCTTGAAAATATAATGAATGCGCTATAGGCCTATCGATATATTCATAGGAATATCTCGTACCGGGGCATCACACCATGAGACTTTTGCGTCGCAGCTTCTTCAAAACCATCGCCACAGTGACGTCCTTCGGGCTGGCGGCCTCCTTTGCAGCCGTTCCGGCCCATGCCGCCGAAAAAGTCACGGTGTTGGCCGCAGCCAGCATGAAAAACGCACTGGACGGCATCAACGCCGAGTGGGCGAAGGAAAGCGGTAATGAAGCGGCGGCTTCTTATGCCGCAAGTTCGGCGCTCGCCAAGCAGATCGAGCAGGGCGCACCAGCGGATATCTTCATTTCCGCCGACCTTGCATGGATGAATTATGTCGCTGAAAAGAAGCTGATCAACGCTGACAGCCGCTCCAATCTTCTAGGCAACCGCATCGTTCTCGTCGCTCCCGCCGACAAGGCCAAGCCGGTCGAGATCAAGCAGGGCTTTGATCTTGGGGCTCTGGTAGGTGACAGCCGCCTGGCCATGGGCGCGGTGGATTCCGTACCCGCCGGCAAATACGGCAAGGCCGCGCTGGAAAAACTCGGCGTCTGGTCGTCGGTCGAACAAAAGGTCGCCGGCGCGGAAAGCGTGCGTGCCGCCCTGCTGCTCGTCTCGCGCGGAGAGGCGCCCTATGGCATCGTCTACCAGACCGATGCGGCTGCCGATCCCGGTGTGAAGATCGTCGGCACGTTCCCTGAAGACAGCCATCCGCCGATCATCTATCCCGTGGCCATTCTTTCGGAGGCAAAATCGCCGGCGGCAAAAGCCTATCTGGATTTCCTGAAGTCCGAAAAGGCAACGCCCTTCTTCGAAAAGCAAGGCTTTACGGTTTTGAAATAAACTGCTTTCCCTGGCCCAGGGGCCGCAAGAGATGACGGTTACGGGATATGGCGTTGCATTGGTGGACACTCAGCCCTGAAGAATGGACGGCGATCAGGCTCAGCCTGTGGGTGTCCTCCGTTGCCATGCTCGCCAGCCTGCCGTTCGGCATTCTCATCGCCTTGGCGTTGGCGCGCGGCCGCTTCTGGGGCAAGTCTCTCCTCAACGGCATCGTCCACCTGCCACTTATCTTGCCGCCTGTCGTAACCGGTTTTCTGCTGCTGGTTCTTTTCGGCCGCCGGGGCGCCATCGGACAATTTCTCGACAGCTGGTTCGGCATCGTCTTCTCCTTCCGGTGGACGGGGGCAGCTCTCGCATGCGCTGTCATGGCCTTTCCGCTGATGGTGCGCTCCATCCGCCTTTCCATCGAAGCGGTGGATCGCAAGCTGGAAGAGGCGGCGGGAACATTGGGGGCCAATCCGCTCTGGGTGTTCCTCACCGTTACCCTGCCCCTGATCCTGCCCGGCATCATTGCCGGCATGATTCTCGCTTTCGCCAAGGCCATGGGCGAATTTGGCGCGACCATCACTTTCGTTTCAAACATTCCGGGCGAAACGCAGACATTGTCCGCCGCCATCTACACCTTCACGCAGGTCCCGGGCGGCGACGCCGGTGCGCTGCGGCTTACAATCGTTTCGGTTGCGATTTCCATGCTCGCTCTGCTCGTCTCGGAATTGCTGGCCCGCGTAATCGGCAAACGGATGAGCATGGAATGACGCTTTCGGTTTCCATCCGCCACCGTCTTGGCGCCTTCGAACTTGACGCGTCATTCATGTCCGAAGGCGGAGTGACCGCGCTTTTCGGGCGCTCGGGCTCCGGCAAAACCTCAGTGATGCGCATCATCGCCGGCCTCCTGCGACCGGATGATGGACAAGTTTCACTTGATGGCAAAGTGCTGAGCGACAGCGAAAAACGACTGTTTCTGCCGGCGCACAAACGCCATTTCGGTTATGTCTTTCAGGAAGCGCGGCTCTTCCCGCATCTCAGCGTCGCCCAAAACCTGAACTACGGCAGGTGGTTCACTGCGAATAAAACCACGGGCACGGATGGGGACCATATCGTCGACATGCTCGGCATTGGCCATCTTCTGCACCGACGCCCGAACAAACTTTCCGGCGGCGAAAAGCAACGTGTGGCTATCGGCCGCGCCCTGCTTTCTTCACCCAGATTGCTGCTGATGGACGAGCCGCTCGCCTCGCTGGACGAACAGCGGAAAGCGGAGATCATTCCCTATCTCGAACGGCTGCGGGACGAGACGAAAATCCCTGTTGTCTATGTCAGCCACTCGATCCACGAGGTCGCCCGTCTGGCCGATCGCATCGTTGTTATGAAGGACGGTATGGTGGAAACGCAGGGAAAAGCCGCCGAGGTGCTGGCAAGACCCGATTTCAGCACCCATCTCGAAAGGCGCGAGGCGGGCAGCATTCTTTCCGGGCGCATTGAAAGCTTCGACGAGCGGCATGGGCTTGCCGCCGTAAAGCTAAAAACCATGCTGCTTCACGTTCCGGCAAGAAGCGGAATATGCGGCAGCCCGGTGCGCGTGCTCATACCCGCACGCGATGTAATGCTTGCAACCGTAAAACCTGAAGGCTTGAGCGCGCTCAACATTCTCAACGGCCGTGTCGCAAACGTTTCCGTGAGCGAAGACGCCATGGTCACGGTTCAGGTGGATTGCGGCGGTGACATCATCCAGTCGCGCATCACAGACCTCTCTCGCGAAAGGTTGCAGCTGGAACCCGGAAAACCGGTGCATGCAATCATAAAGTCAGCGGCTATCGATCCCTATTGAGAGCAGCGTCAGGATTGCGGTTGGCCTCCAGCCAGTCGATATCCTGATGTAAGGCCTCGTTCATCCGCGTTTGCATGTCGCGATAACGCGCCAGCAATTCGGTGCCGAAGACGGTCAGCGCCGCCCCGCCGCCCTGTTTGCCGCCGCGCTGCGATTCGATAACCGGTTGTCGAAACATATGGTTCAGCGCATCCACCAACAGCCACGCGCGGCGGTATGACATGTCCATCGCCCGCCCGGCGGCGGAGATCGAGCCGGTCTCGACAATCAGTTCCATCAATTCGATCTTGCCGTGGCCGAGGCGTTCTCCGGGCGGAAAATCAATGCGAAGGACAGGTTTCAGTGGCGGAAGAGCCTCACTCATCGGTCAAAGGCTCCGTCCATGAAGATCGCGATAGGCCTTTTGCGCTCCATCCACCGGCAAGGCCGTCGCCTCATAGATGCCACGTGCCACGGCCCGCGCCATCACAATGGTGGCAAGATGGCAAAGTTCGGCGAAATGAACGCCGCCCTCAAGCGGCTTCTCGCCCGTCGCGGCCGCGAACATGGTGTCACCGTCACTCGGCAAATGGGCGGGCAGAACGGCGCGGGCCAACCCGTCATGCGCCATGATGGAAAGGCGATGTGCCTGCGCTTTCGTAAGTGCGGCATCCGTCACCACCGTACCGATGGTCGTTGCCGTGAGATTGACCCCCTTGAGGCGCAAGGCGGTATTTTCAGGCTCAAACCGTTGCGGAAACCCGCTTCCGCCAAGCTCATCCGCCACCTCAAACGGAGCCGACCAGAAATGGCGGCTCGCGCCGAGGGTTGCCGAGCCAAGCGCATTGACGGCGACAATAGCCGCCACTTTATATCCCCCGGAACTGACAGCACTTGCCGACCCCAGCCCTCCCTTGAAGGTCGCCGTCGTTGCTCCCGTCCCGGCACCGACCGTCCCGAGTTCGAAGGGCGCCGCACACGCCGCCTTGAAAGCCGCATATCCCATGTCGCGATAGGGCGAATGCAAACCCCAATTCTTGTCGCCGCCATTCAGAAGATCCATGAGGATCGCCTGCGGCACGATGGGTACGCGGGTGGAACCGACCTGAAGGCCGCGGCCGATCTCGCGCAGCCCGGCCTGAACGCCGCCTGCCGCATCAAGCCCAAAGGCCGAGCCGCCCGACAGCACGAAGGCATCCACGGTTTCAACCGTCATCGCCGGGTCGAGCAGGCCCGTGTCACGCCCGCCAGGCGCACCGCCCAGAACAGAACCTGAGGCAATGGCGGGCTTTTCAAAAACAATCGCCGTAACACCGGAACCGAGGGAAAGATCGGTAACATTGCCGACCGAAACGCCGTCTATGTCAGTCAGAAGATTGGTGAGTGCCGCCATGCCTTTTCCCTTTTCTCCCGGTATCCCGCCACCATCAGGCACTGTCAACGCAAAAGGTGACACGCCTGATGTCGGCGACGAGCCGCGATCAGGAAAAAACCGCAGTCCCGATCACGGGCGTCGAGGGAACGGCCATGTCCCGCGGCTCCAGCGGTCCGGAAATATATGCCTGATGGCCGGCTTCTATCGCCAGAGCAAAAGCTTCGGCCATGCCGGCCGGGTCTCCCGCCCCCGCCACCGCCGTGTTGAGCAGAACGGCATCGTATCCAAGCTCCATTACGGTGACTGCATGCGACGGGCGGCCGATACCGGCATCAACAATCAAAGGTATGTCGGGGAAACGCGCCCGCATGGATTTCAGCGCCACCAGATTGAGCGGTCCCATGGCGCTACCAATCGGTGCGCACCACGGCATCAAAACCTTGCAGCCCGCCTCCAGCAGCTTCTCGGCGACGACCAGATCGTCGGTCGTATAGGGAAAGACCTCAAAACCATCGTCGCAGAGGATTTTCGCGGCTTCCACAAGCGCAAAGACATCGGGCTGCAGCGTATCGTGATGGCCGATGACCTCCAGCTTGATCCAGTTGGTGCGAAACACCTCGCGCGCCATCTTTGCCGTCAGCACGGCTTCCTTGGCGGTGTGGCAGCCAGCCGTATTCGGCAGGACGTTTCGATCCAGTTCGCGGATCAGTTCGAAAAACTGCCCGCCTTTCCTGCCGCCCACCATTTCCCGGCGCAGCGAAATCGTCAGAATATCCGTGTTGCTGGCCCGGACCGCATCCGCGAGCACGGCGGGGGATGGGTACCGCGCCGTACCAAGGAGAAGACGGGACGAGACCTCACGGCCATAAAGCATCAGCATGGCTCAGCCTCCCTGCATCGGCGAGAGAATTTCGACGCGGTCAAAATCCTTCAGTTGATAATCGGCGCGCTCTTCCGAATGCACCAGTTCGCCATTCACCGCCGTCGCCAGCCAATCGCCTTCGTATTCGAGGCTGGCAAGCAGGCCGGCCAGCGTCTCGGCGGCGAGATCAAGCTCGTCGCCATTGACAAGAAGTTTCATGATCCTGTTCCTTCTGAGAAAGTTTGGCGAATGATGTCAGCCGCCTGCCGCGCCATGGTCGGAGAAAGCAGAAAGCCGTGCCGGTGCGCGCCGTTGATGAAAATGGTCCGGCAGTCCTGCATGACCTTGGGGAGATTGTCGGGATAAGCAGGACGCACACCCGTGCCGGATTCGATGATCCGAGCTTCCGCAAAAGCCGGATGCACGGCATAGGCGGCATTCAGGAACTCCATCATCGAACGGACGGAAATGGCCCCGGCATCCTCCGTCTCGATCATCGTCGCGCCCACCATGAAGCGGCCAGACTCGCGCGGGACGATGTAAAGCGGAATGCGCGGATGCAACAGCCGGACGGGACGGGAGAGGGATAGCTCCGACGTAGCGAGGTAGAGCATCTCTCCACGCACGCCGCGTAGGTTGGAAATTTCTCCCACTGCCGCAGCTCCGGTGCAGTCCACCGCCCGGTCGAACAATCGTTCATCGACAGGGATGCCCATGTGGAACCGCACACCCATGATAGAAAGCCGCTCATGCAGCGATTTCAGCGCGAGACGCGGATCGAGATGCCCCTCGCCCGGGAAATAGAGCCCGGAGCGGAAGCGACCCGCAAGATCGGGCTCCAGAGCGGCGATCTCGCCCTCATCCACCCAGCGATAACCGCTGGTCCGCGATGCGAAACGCGTGAGCTCTGCCTTGTCGCGTGCTGGCGCGACGACCAGCGTGCCATTGCGAACCACAAGGCCGGGAGTTGCCTCGTCCCACCAGTCAAGCGCCACCTTGCCAAGCGTCAGGACCGCTTCCTCCGCATTTTCGCGCTCACACCAGGGAGCCAGCATGCCGCCGGCATAAAACGACGCTCCACGAGAAGGCTCGGCATTGCGCTCCGACACCTCGACAACAACGCCCCTCCGCGCCAGTTCGAAGGCCGCCGTCAAACCGGCGACCCCCGTTCCCTTGACAAGGACGTGCATTTTATTCGGCATTCGCAGGCGTCGGAAGCGGCATGTAAAGCTCACCGCCTTCCTTGAAGCGCGCGGCCATGGCCTCAAGCCCCTCCTTCTGCGCCTCGGCGCGGATATCGTGGGAAATCCGCATCGAGCAGAATTTCGGTCCGCACATGGAGCAGAAATGCGCAACCTTGTGCGCCTCCTTCGGCAGCGTCTCGTCATGGAAGGACCGAGCCGTATCGGGATCGAGCGACAGGTTAAACTGATCCTCCCAGCGGAACTCGAACCTTGCACGCGACAGCGCATCGTCCCGCACCTGTGCGGCCGGATGACCCTTGGCAAGATCGGCGGCGTGAGCGGCGATCTTGTAGGTAATGACACCCACCTTCACGTCATTACGATCCGGCAGACCGAGGTGTTCCTTCGGCGTAACGTAGCAGAGCATGGCGGTCCCGAACCAGCCGATCATTGCAGCACCAATGCCGGACGTGATGTGGTCGTAACCGGGCGCAATGTCCGTGGTCAGCGGCCCAAGCGTATAGAAGGGCGCTTCGCCGCAGGTCTTCAACTGCTTGTCCATATTCTCCTTGATCTTGTGCATCGGCACGTGGCCGGGGCCTTCGATCATCACCTGGCAATCCTTTGCCCAAGCGATCTGCGTCAACTCACCCAGCGTTTCTAACTCCGCAAACTGCGCCGCATCATTGGCGTCAGCGATCGAGCCGGGACGCAGGCCATCGCCCAGCGAGAAGGAGACATCGTAAGCACGGCAGATGTCGCAAATCTCGTCGAAATGCTCATAGAGGAAACTTTCCTTGTGGTGATGAAGACACCACTTGGCCATGATCGAGCCGCCGCGTGAGACGATGCCGGTGACGCGGTTGACGGTGAGCGGTATGTAATGCAGCCTGACGCCGGCATGGATGGTGAAATAATCCACACCCTGCTCCGCCTGCTCGATCAGCGTATCGCGGAACACTTCCCAATTGAGGTCTTCGGCAATGCCGTTCACCTTCTCCAGCGCCTGATAAAGCGGCACGGTTCCGATCGGAACCGGCGAATTACGGATGATCCATTCGCGGATATTGTGGATGTTGCGGCCGGTCGAAAGGTCCATGACCGTATCCGCACCCCAGCGGATGGCCCAGACCATCTTCTCAACCTCTTCCGCCATTGAGGAGGTGACGGCGGAATTGCCGATATTGGCATTGATCTTGACGAGAAAATTGCGGCCGATGATCATCGGCTCAAGTTCCGGATGGTTGATATTGGCTGGAATAATGGCGCGGCCCGACGCCACTTCCTGACGCACAAATTCCGCCGTGACGTAATCAGGAATATGCGCGCCGAAACTCTCACCGTCACGCGCGAGCTTCTCCTTCGCTGCCTCGCGCCCGAGATTTTCGCGAATGGCGATGAATTCCATTTCGGGCGTGATAATGCCCGCCCGCGCATAGGCAAGTTGCGTCACCGCCTTGCCCGCCGTCGCTTTCAGCGGCTGATGACGTACACCAAATTCAGGCGTCAGGCGTTCGCCTGTGGCAAAACCGTTATCCTCCGGCTTGACGTGCCGACCCTCGTAAGCCTCGACATCACCGCGCGCGACGATCCAGTCATGACGCAGACGCGGCAGACCCTTTTCGATCAGGACCGGATGGTTGGGGTCGGTATAGGGACCTGAGGAATCATAAACCGTGACCGGCGGCTCGCCCGCCGTCGGGTGCACTGCGATCTCGCGCATCGGTACGCGGATATGCGGATGCAAAACGCCCGGCTTATGGATTTTCGTGGAGGCGGCATGCGGGCCGGTTGTAACGACGAGCGGTATAGTCTTGGCAGCGATATTCATCTTGAGGCTCCAAAGTTTAACAGTGGAGACCCAGTTCGAGCCGGAATGATGGAAAATACCTGTGTGCCGAAACGCGGCGCCATGCGCCGCCCGACATCAGGTCTTTGCACCGTCCCTACGCCAGTATGAACTGGATCAGGTTCAACGGGTCACTGCGCATGAAAGCAGAATCTCAGCCCCTTGACGGGACACCCCTGGTGAATGGCCCCAGCAAAAAACACCCTCAGGCTTTTGTCAAGACCGGCGATCCATGCTTGGCAAAGGTGCGGGAATGGCGCATGCTGCCGTTAGTTGTAATTAACCTAACGGTTTAGGCGAATATTATCGTTTGCAACGTAACCATAAGCACAAACCATCCTGATGTGAAATTCATGGGAGATACGTCGGAATGAATGCGACTATACGTGAAATACTGGCAAAATTCGGCCAGCTTCCAACCCCCGTCGATACGATTGCAGATGAAGCCGATCTTTACGCGGCGGGCCTTTCTTCCTTTGCATCGGTGCAATTGATGCTCGGCATCGAAGAAGCATTCGATATCGAATTCCCGGACAATCTGCTGAACCGCAAGTCTTTCGCCAGCATCAAGGCCATTGAAGACACTGTTAAACTCATTCTCGATGGTAAAGAGGCAGCCTGATGAACGTCACCGTCGCGCCGCAGGATGAAACGCTGTCCGCGCGCGCGGGCCGTGTCGCGGCAATTGCCGCCAAATATGCGGACGAGGTGGATGTCACCGGCCGCTTTCCGCAGGAAGCCGTTGATGCATTGAGGCAGGAACGTCTGCTCGGCATACAGGTCCCTTCACTGCTGGGCGGCGAAGGCGCCTCCCTTCAGGAAATCGCCGATATCTGCGCCCGGCTTGGGCAGGCCTGTTCGGCAACGGCGATGATTTTCGCCATGCACCACATCAAACTGTCGAGCCTTGTGGAACATGGAGAGGCGAGCGCATGGCACGCCGACTTCATGCGCCGCGTCGCCGGCGAACAGCTTCTGCTCGGTTCCGCCACCACCGAAGGCGGCATCGGCGGAAATCTGCGTAACTCCATCTGCGCAATCGAAGTCGAAGGTGATAGCTGCCGGCTGGAGAAGGACGCCACGGTTATTTCTTATGGCAGCAACGCCGATGCGATCCTGATTACGTCGCGCGCCCACAAGGATGCCGCGCCCGCCGATCAGGTGATGACCGTCTTCCTGAAAAACCAGTATACGCTTGAGAAGACCCATGTTTGGGATACGCTCGGCATGCGTGGCACCTGTTCGGACGGCTTCCTGTTCCGCGGCGAAGCGCCGGCGGCGCAGATTTTCCCAAAGCCTTTCGCAGAAATCGCTGCACAATCCATGCTTGCAAGCTCGCATCTGCTGTGGAGCGCCGTCTGGTATGGTATCGCGTCGGATGCGGTGCTGCGCGCCCAATCTTTTGTCAGAGCTGCGGCCCGCAAGTCGCCCGGAACGGCTCCTCCCGGCGCGATCCGCCTTGCCGAGGTTTCCACCAAGCTGCAGGTGGTGAAATCCAACATCATAGCCGGTATCAAGGCCTACGAGGACACCAAGAGCGATCCGGAAAAATTGATGTCGATGGCCTTTGCCGTTGCCATGAACAATGTGAAAATCTGCTCTTCGGAAACCATTCTCGAGATCATCGACCACGCCATGCTGGTCTGCGGCATCATGGGCTACAAGAACGGCACGCCCTACAGCCTCGGCCGGCATCTGCGCGACGCGCATTCCGCCCGCCTGATGATTTCCAACGACCGCATTCTCGGCAATTCCGCCAATCTCCTGCTGGTTCACAGGCAGGACACCAGCCTCTTGGGATAAGACCATGGACATGCAAACATCGTTCCTCGATCGACTGTTCGAAGAAGGCCTGCTGATTGAAACGGGTGTGGACGGTCTTTATGGACGCAGCGGCCAGTTCGAGGACGTGATTGCCGCCTTCGAGCGGCTGATCGACCGCACCGGTGGCGCCGATGGCGCCGAAGCGATCCGTTTCCCGCCCGGCATCAACCGCGCCTATTTCGAAAAAAGCGGTTACATGAAGAGCTTCCCGCAGCTCGCCGGCACGGTCCATTCCTTTTGCGGCTGCGAACTGGACCATGTCAGCCTGCTGAAAACCATGGATGAGGGCGGCGACTGGACCAAGGATCAGAAAGCCACCGATATCGTACTGACGCCAGCGGCCTGCTACCCGCTTTATCCAACGATCGCCAAGCGCGGCGCGCTGCCTGCCGGCGGCGGTCTCTATGACATCCAGTCCTATTGCTTCCGCCACGAGCCCTCCAAGGATCCGGCCCGCCAGCAGCTTTTCCGCATGCGCGAATATGTCTGCATGGGCACCGAGGCCAACGTCACCGAATTCCGCCAGACCTGGATGGATCGCGGCGTTGAGATGATGAAAGCGGTCGGGCTCGATGTCACCATCGATATCGCCAACGATCCTTTCTTCGGCCGCGCGGGCAAGATGCTCGCCAACAACCAGCGCGACCAGAACCTGAAATTCGAACTGTTGATCCCGGTCACGTCAACGACCAGCCCGACAGCCTGCATGAGCTTTAACTACCATCAGGACGCCTTCGGCCAGAAATGGGGTCTGAACCTCGATAATGGCGATGTCGCCCACACCGCCTGCGTCGGTTTCGGCCTTGAACGCATCGCGCTGGCGCTGTTTGCCCATCACGGTCTAGATGTGAAGAAATGGCCCACAAAAGTCGTGGAAACACTCTGGGGCTGATTATCCATGCAGCAGATTTTTCCCGGTCTCGATCCCAAAAATTATGTGCAGCATCCGCTTCATTCCTCCGAAAGAATGTGGCCGGAGACCAATTGCTACATTGATTTATGGATCGAGGTGCTGGCCTCGAAAGGCTTATCCCCGGAAGCCATGTTCGGTTTCACCCTGACGCAGGACTTCGAAGGCGACCAGTTCACCTTCTTCAAGGTGCCGCTGGAAGACCTCGAAGCCCTTTATGGCATTCGCGCCACCGAGCTTGCGATCTTCGATAAGGTGGAAAACCACATCGAGGCGCAGCTGGAACGCGGCCGCATCTGCCTGATCGAGATGGACAGTTTCTATATGCCCGATACCCATGGGGTGGGCTACCGTAAGGAACACGGCAAGACCACGATCGCCATCAACCGGCTCGATCTCGAAAAGCGGGAACTCGACTATTTCCACAATGCCGGCTTCTTCCATCTCTCCGGCGAGGACTTTGACGGGCTTTTCCAGCATCATCTGGCTGAAACCGACCCGCCTTTCCTGCCCTATACGGAATTTGCGAAATTCGCGGACGGCAATCCTTCGCCGGCGCATGTTCGCAAGACCGCCGAACGGCTCCTGAAGTTTCATTTTTCCCGGCGACCTTCCTCCAACCCGGTCCGGGCCTTTGCAAAGGTGTTTCCGGCACAGGTGGAAAAGGTCGCAGACCGGCCCTTCGGGTTTTTCCACAAATACGCGTTCAATACGCTACGCCAGCTCGGTGCCAATTTCGAACTGGCGGCAAGCCACTTCGAATGGTTGGACGCGGATAGTTTTTCTGAGGCAAAGAACCACGCGCTAAAAATCTCCGAGGTTGCCAAGACCGTGCAGTTCCAGCTTGCGCGCGCCGTCACCCGCCGCAAATTCGATGCGCTGGCCACCGTTCTCGATCCGGCCGCGGATGCATGGGATGGTCTGATGCAAAGCCTTGGCAAAAAACTATCTGATGCCAGCGAGGCCGCGTGAGGACCTATCTTCCGGGTGAAATCGAGGAATTGCTGAGCGAAGGCTGGACGCTGGCGCTGACGCCCGCCGATGCCTATGAAACGCCCTCCGATATTCCCGCCTCGCTCGAAAGCCTCCATGTCTCCGTTCCCGGAACCGTGGCGCAGGCTTTGGAAGCCGCTGAAAAGTTCGACCGCCTCGCTCCGACGCCCCTCAATGACAGGGACGCCTGGTACAGGCTGACGATGATTTCCGATGTCAGGGAGCGTGCCACCCTGCGCTTCGACGGTCTTTCCACCATCGCGGAGATCTTCTTCAACGGTGAGCTGATCGCGGCAAGCCAAAGCATGTTTGAAAGACTGGAAGTGCCTGTGGAACTGACGGGTGCGGATGAACTCGCGATCTGCTTCAGAGCGCTGGCACCCCGACTTGAAAAAACCGGTCCCCGCGCTCGCTGGCGGCCGCAAATGATGAATACGCAGGGGCTGCGGCTGATCCGCACCACTGCACTGGGTTATATGCCTGGATGGTGCCCGGAAATACACGCCGCCGGCCCATGGCGACCCATCAGCCTGATACGGCAGAACGGAATTCTCTGCACGCTGCAATCTTCGCTGGACGGGGCCGGAACGGGAACGGTCAGCATCGCGCTGCAAGGTAGCCGCCCGATAAAGTCGGCAAAGCTTGGCTGCGCCGGTTACAGCGCCGATCTTTCTCTCGACGAAGGCGGCACACTTTCCGGCGAACTGCGCATAACTGATGTGGAACAATGGTGGCCACACACGCATGGCAGGCCAACTCTGCATGACGTCGTTCTTGAGCTGGACGGCGCGCAACATCGCCTTGCACGCACGGGCTTCCGGCAGGTCGAGATCGATCACGGCGAAGACGGTAAAGGTTTCGGCCTCAGGGTGAACGGTCAACCGGTGTTCTGCCGTGGCGCGGTCTGGACGACGGCCGACATCGTGCGCCTGCCGGGAACGAGGCCGGACTACGAGCCATGGCTTCGAAAAGCAGCGGAAGCAGGCATGAACATGATCCGCATCGGCGGCACCATGACCTATGAAACCCCGGAATTCTTCGCACTTTGCGACGAACTCGGCATCATGGTCTGGCAGGACGCCATGCTCGCCAATTTCGATTATCCGGCAAGGGACGAGAGTCTGCGCCAGCACATCGTCACGGAAATCTCGCAGTTCCTTGAAGCCACCGCGCTTTCTCCATCGCTCGCCATTTTTTGCGGTGGCAGTGAAATGTACCAGCAGGGCGCGATGCTCGGCCTTCCGGAACAGATATGGAAGGGAACGCTGACCGAAGAGGTTCTGCCAGAACTTCTTGCCGACAAGCGGCCGGACGCGGCCTATGTCGCCAATTCCCCCTCCGGCGGCGCATTGCCCTTTTTTCCGAACACCGGTGTCGGCCATTATTACGGCGTCGGCGCCTATTGCCGTCCGCTGGAAGATGCACGTCGCGCTGGTCTGCGCTTTGCCGCCGAGTGCCTGGCCTTCGCCAA
Organism: Agrobacterium sp. 5Ca39; assembly: GCF_055382365.1. Taxonomy (NCBI): domain Bacteria; kingdom Pseudomonadati; phylum Pseudomonadota; class Alphaproteobacteria; order Hyphomicrobiales; family Rhizobiaceae; genus Agrobacterium; species Agrobacterium sp. 5Ca39. Next base: position 2,203,454 of record NZ_AP026436.1, read on the forward strand.
TGTTCCCGAACAGGAAACACTGGACAGGTATCTACCCGGCGTGGCCGTGCACGATCCACGGTGGAAAGCGCGTGCACCGCGCGATCGCGGCGCCTCCTGGGATTTCGAGGATGTTCGCGATCACTATCTGAAGCTTCTTTATGATGTCGAACCGGACGTTCTGCGGCGAGAAGACGGCGGTCTTTATCTCGACATGTCCCGGGCCGCGACGGCCGAAGTTATGGAGGCGACTTTCGCCGAATGGCGGCGCAGCGGTTCATCCTGCCAGGGCGCTCTTGTCTGGACCCTGCAGGACCTCCTTCCCGGTGCAGGCTGGGGTATCATCGATGCCACCGGCAGGCCGAAATCCGTCTGGCATGCGCTGAAAAGGGCGTTTCGCCCCATCCAGGTCAATCTGCTCGACGAGGGCACGAACGGGTTGGACATTCAGCTGATCAACGAGACCGGCGACACCTTCGAGGGCATGCTCGAACTCACCTGCCTGCGCGACGGCGCCCAACCCGTCGTTCATGCCAAGCGGTCGATCACTCTGTCATCGCGACAGAGCCAGACGATTGCCGCGACTGATCTGTTCGGGGCGTTTTTCGATACAACCTACACTTACCGTTTCGGCCCGCCGTCCCATGATGTCACGGTGGCCCGGCTTCGCGACGTTGCGACCGGACAAGTCATTGCTGATGCATTCCATTTTCCGCTCGGCCGGAAAAAGGCGCTGCACGCGGCAAACCTCCAGGTCGCCATCAGCCAAAACAACGATATCTGGTCGCTTGAGATCGGCACTGACCGTCTGGCGCAGTCTGTCTATGTTGCCGCAGAAGGTTACCGCGCTTCGGAAAACTGGTTCCACCTTGCCCCCGGCGAGAGCAGAAAGATCGGCCTTGTGCCGGAGACCGCAGGATCTCAGACGCCTCCTTCCGGTGACGTGGTGTCATTGGGGTCCAGGCGGCGATTTTCCTTTTAGGGCCACGCGCGTCACGGTCTCCATATAGGTTCTCTTCGCATCAGGCGTGGAGAGGTTGTGGTCGGCATCGGGGATGATGGTCAGCGACACATTTCGATAGGCGGACAGCCCCTGCCCGTCGGCGTCGAAATAATAGCGGAAATGCTCAAGACCATCATCATTATCGCTGTAAAGCAGATTGACGGCAGTCCCTTTTGCCTTCAGCAGATCGAAAGCGCGGTATACGGCCCGTCCTTCCTCGCTGCCACGGCGGAACAGCCTCGCCGTTTTTGTCGAAAGCTTCTTCATCGTCGCCTTGACGATATTCAATCCGGCACTGACAACATCCACATCGCCGCTGATGAGACGCTTGAACGTGGCGCCCTGACGAAAGCGCTGACTGTATTCCCCAAAGGAGCGGGGCCGCTTGTGCAACGCCTCATCGACCGAACGGCCTTTCCGCCAGTGGAAGACAACCGGGTTGACAGCAACCACCGCTTCAATCCTGTCATCGACAAGCGCGCCATTAAAGGCAAGGTATGCGCCGCTACATCGGCCCGCCGCGATGAACGGACCATTGCTGCCCCGTTCGAGGAAATCGAGCGCGGCGGACACATCGTCATTCTGCGCGGCATCGTAAAGAACCTGATCCGGCACGCCTTTGACCGGCGGACTATCGGCAATGTTGGCCGCATCGAAACGGAGGGAAGCGACACCCTCCCGGGCAAGCGTACGGGCGATCTGCACCGAAAGCCTGCCCCAGCCCGCGTGCCGGTCATAGGCCGCCCCGAGCAGCAAAACCGAGGAGACCGCACGCCGGTCGTGCGGTGTGCAGGAAACGCCAAAAAGTCGCCCGCCCTCACCAAACTGCACCGGCTGTTCGAAAAAACCCTGACCGCGCTGCGCCGCGTTGATGACGAAATCAGCCGGGCAGGCCGCGGAGCCTGAGGCCCGTGTCTGAGAAGAGACCCAGCCCACCAGCCGGCTCACCACATTTTCCGATATTTTCGATAGCGTGGGACTGGAAACGAGATCGTCATAGCCCGAAAATTCGGCCTCCTCCACCTCACCGCCGATTGCGGTGAGGTGTGTGGCGAAATCACCGTCCGTGACGCGGCCCGGCCTCGACAGAACGAGAATGCGGCGAGCCGGAGCGGCATCGAGATTCGAAAGATTGATCTTCTTGACGATATCGGCCACACCGGCTGGCATCGCCATGCCGGCGATTGCACCTGCCTGTGGCATGCGTTGGCTGGCACGCAGGCCAAGTCCATCGTCGATCATCGAAGACCACATCGCCAGTTCGCGCAGATAGGCACGTCCTGAGACGACGGGTGCCAGAAACGCCATGGAACTGGCGGCTCCCGCAAGCGCCTCCGCAGCGATCGGGCAACCGAGGCCCTGGGCGATGACGACCACGCCCGAGCATCCGGAGAGGCGCCTGAGATAGTTCAGCGCCGCCCGCGTATCGGAAAGCCAGTCCGCCACGCGGCTCGCATCTTCCGGATCAAGTGCATCTCCGGTGCCAAGATAGTCAAAACGCAGGCTGGCGACCCCGCAAGCCGCAAGCCGTTCGGCCAGAACCCTTTGGAACTTGCGGCTGCAAAGCTCCTCCATGCCCCACGGACTGACAAAAAGAACGGCGTGTTCCTGCCGCAAGTCCTGGCGTGCCGGATGAAAAATACCCGCAAGCCCGTCAAAGGAAACCGGACGGGCGATCGTGCCGTCCGCCGCGATGCCGGAAAGCAATAATGCATCGAGGGAAGAATTGCTGCTTGTATGCTCTGAAATATCTATTGCCATAGACCTTGCCACCATTGCGCCAGCGTCGGGCTCAACCATTACGGGATCACTATACCGAAGTGTCTTAATGCCTGTTCTACAATAAGAACAATAACATTAGAGAATCCTAAAAATACCATGTCGTCTGGATCGACGAAAACGCATGCGATGCAGACAGAATGGCTTCGCGTGGCGACAGGTCGCGTTTGAGCCGCTATTTTTCTCGAAACCGCTTGAATATGCTGATAAATAGCGAGTCACATACCTATTTGCAGGAGGAGGTTGCGCCACCCGGCCGCCGGATCATCTAGACACCGCGCAAACCAACACGCCGGGCCCGCCCCGACAGGTCATAGAAGTTTTATATGGAACAAAGCCTTACGCGTTACATCTGGTCGCATACCAAGCGGCAGCAGCTTTTCATCCTGCTGATCGTCGCCCTGTCCATGATCCCGTATTTCCTCGCCTTCGACCTGCCCAAGCAGATCGTCAACGGCCCCATTCAGGGAGACGGCTTCGAAGGAGCGAATGCAACCCAGCTCTTCATGCATCTCACGGTCGATATCCCCTATTGGGGCACCGTGACCCTGTTCCCGGGGCTTGAGCTCAACCGCATGTCGATGCTGATGGCGCTCAGCCTGACGTTCCTTGCGCTTGTTATCATCAATGGGCTCTTCAAATATTACATCAATACCTACAAGGGCCGGCTTGGCGAACGGCTTCTGCGGCGTATTCGCTTCGAACTTATCGACAAGATCCTGAGGTTTCCGCCCAGCCATTTCAAACGGGTGAAGGGCGCTGAAATCTCCAGCATGGTGAAGGACGAGGTAGAGCCGCTCGGCGGTTTTACCGGCGACGCCTTCGTGCAGCCGGCCCTTCTCGGCGGCCAGGCGCTCTCCGCCCTCTTCTTCATTCTCGTGCAGAACTTCTGGCTCGGCCTGATCGCGGCCTTCATGGCAGCAATTCAGGTCGGCATCATTCCCAAGATGCGCCGCCGCCTCATCGAACTCGGCCGTCAGCGGCAGCTGAGTGCACGCCAGCTCGCCGGACGTATCGGTGAAATGGTCGACGGCATCGGCACGATTCATGCCTATGACACGTCCAATTACGAGCGTGCGGATGCTTCGCATCGCCTCGGCGACATCTTCAAGATTCGCTACGATCTCTACCAGTGGAAGTTTCTGGTCAAATTCATCAATAACTTCCTTGCCCAGCTGACCCCCTTCTTCTTTTATGCGCTGGGCGGATATCTGACCCTGAAGGGCAGCCTCGATGTGGGGCAGCTGGTCGCCGTCATCAACGCCTATAAGGAACTGCCAGGTCCGCTGAAGGAGCTGATCGACTGGGATCAGGCCCGGCAGGATGTGCAGGTAAAGTACGAGCAGGTCTTCGAACAGTTCGATGCGCCGAACATGATCGACGAGAAGGTGCAGAAACTTTCTCCCGGTGCCGTCGCAGCCATCAGCGCACCGCTCGTCGTCGCCAATCTGACGCTCGAAGACGATAGCGGCAGCCGGCTTCTGGAACAGGCATCCCTCAAGATCGAGCCGGGTGAGGTTATCGCCATCGTCGGTGGTGCGGGAGGCGAGGCACTGGCGGATGCGATAGGCCGCACGCTCTGGCCGAGCTCAGGCAAGATCAGCATCAACGACGTCGACATTCTGGAATTGCCGGAATCGCTGACGGGACGGCGCATCTCCTACGTGTCCTCGGACAGCTATTTCTTCCATGCCAGCCTGAAGGACAACCTGCTATACGGTCTCAAACACGCGCCGCTTGCAGAGAAAAACTATGAGGGCGCGGCGCTGGACCATCGCAAATGGGAAATCCGTGAAGCGAAGATGGCCGGCAATCCGCTGATCGACATCAACAGCGAATGGATCGATTATGCTTCGAGTCCGGCAGGCGATGGCAAACCGGAAAATCTCATACAGGCCATTCTAGCTGTTCTCGACAGTGTGGAACTGTCGCAGGATATTCTGGAATTCGCCCTGCGATCGTCGATCGACCCGTTGACAGACCTGCATCTCGCCGCCCGGATCGTTGAATTGCGACATGTCCTGCGCGCCGAGCTGGAAAAGGAAAATCTGAGCGGCCTGATCGCGCCTTTCGAGCTGGAGAGCTACAATAGCGAGGCGACGGTCGGCGAAAACCTGCTTTTCGGCACCATGCGGGACTCGTCCCAGTCAATCAGGACGGTCATCGAAAGCGACTATTTCCGCTCTTTGATGCGCGAGACCGGCCTGGTAAAAACCCTGTTCGAAATGGGCTACACGATCGCCGAGAACATCGTGGAAATCTTCGCCGATCTGCCGGGGGATCACCCCTTCTTCCAGCAGCTCACCTTCATGACGCCTGACGATATTCCGGTCTATCAGCAGATGCTGCAACGCCTTCAGGGCCGGAATTTCGACGAGGCCAATGAAAGCGAAAAACGCGCAATGCTGCGGCTGAGCTTCTTCTATATCGAGCCCCGCCAGCGTTTCGGCCTGCTGACGCCGGAAATCATGAACCGCATCGTCGAGGTCCGGCACATGTTCCACGAGAAGCTGCCCGACAGTCTGAAAAACGTGATCGAAATCTACGATCCGACCAAATACATGAGCGCCACCAGTCTTCTGGATAATATCCTCTTTGGCAAGGTAAGCCACCGCTACACCGATGCTTCAAGGCGTATCACCCGCATCGTTGCTGACGTCATGCGCAAGCAGGGCGTTTACGAACGGGTGCTGGCAGTGGGTCTGGATTTCAATCTGGGTGCAGGCGGCAAGCGGCTAGGCCCGCTACAGCGCCAGAAGCTTAATCTGGCAAGGGCGCTGATCCGGAAATCCGACATTTACGTCTTCAACCGCCCGCTTCCGGGCCTCGACCCGAGACAGCAGGAAGAAATTGTTGAACGGGTCATCACACTCCTGAAACAGAACAACAATAACCCCTCGATCATATGGGTTCTGTCGAATGCGCACCTCTCGCGCATGTTCGAGAGGGTTATCGTTGTTCATCAGGGGCTGATCACCGCTGACGGAAGTTACGAGACTCTGGTCGAGGAAAACGGTACATTCAAGGAGATGGTCGCGACATAATTCCAAGAATGTGACCGAGGTGGAACAATAACAGGGTAAGGCAATGCTGTTCAAAGACGAAATTCAGATGCTGAAAAGGGTGCCGTTTTTTTCCGAAATGGAACCCTCCAAGTTGAAACTGCTCGCATTCGCATCGGACCGCGTTTCCTATCACGCCGGCGACGTGCTGTTCCGGCAGGGTGACGTCGGCGACGCGGCCTATGTGCTGCTGACCGGAAAGGTTGATGTTCTTGTCGATTCTCCCTCTGGTACTTTGAAAGTGGCGGAAATGACGGGCAACGCCATCGTCGGGGAAATCGCAATTCTCTGCGACAGCGTCAGAACCGCCACCGTCCGCGCCTCCACCAATGTGGAAGCTCTTCGGATCGGCAAGGAACAATTCTTCAAGCTGATGTCCGATTTCCCCGATATCACTATCAAGGTCATGCGCGTTCTGGCCGAACGTCTCACCCAGACGACGGCTGAACTCAGCAAAGCCAGGACAAACGCCAGAACATAAGCGGCAATTCTATGCTCCCCGGGCGGTCGATATTGGAAAAATAAATGTCGTACTATTGCAATATAAATGAAATGCTGACTGAATAAGGGGTAAAGGCATCCGCCCGAAAAGGGCGGGAAATAAGATCTATAGAGACAACGGGCTTCATGGGAGGAAAGCGTGCAAGATTCCGTTGTCATTGGGGTGTGTCATGGCGTTCAATTCCGACACTGCGGGTCGGGAAAGTAACAGAAATTTTCGGGTGAAGATCTGGGGGGCGCGGGGAACGCTTCCTGTTTCAGGTGAAAACTTCCGAAAATACGGTGGGAATACCATCTGCATCGAGGTTCGATGCGGCGACCATGTCCTTTTGTTTGATGCGGGGTCGGGACTTCATCCCGCAGGCATGGCGCTTCGGGCGGAGGGGGTTACCGACGTCGATCTTTTCTTCTCCCATTGCCACTACGACCACATTGTCGGTTTTCCCTATTTCAAGCCATTCTATAATAGCTGCAATGACGTCTCGATTTGGTCGGGTCATCTCGCGGGCGCCATAACGACACGGGAAATGCTCAAGGACTTCATGAGCCCGCCCTGGTTTCCCGTGCCGCTGGAAATTTGCTGCGCAAAAATCGACACGCGGGATTTCATGCCCGGTGATACCCTAGACGTCCATCCGGGCCTCTCGATCCGAACCGGCATGCTGAACCATCCTGGCAACGCCGTCGGATACCGGCTGGACTGGGAGGGAAAGTCCCTCGCCATCATCACCGATACCGAACACGAGCCCGGCGGCATCGACGAAACTGTGCTTGATCTCATCCGGGATACCGATCTTTTCCTTTATGACGCCATGTTTACCGATGACGAGATGGGCCTTTATCGCGGCTATGGCCATTCGTCCTGGCAGCAGGCGATCCGCCTCGCCCAGTTGGCCGATGCGAAAAATGTCGGTTTCATCCATCATGCCCCAAGCCGCAGCGACGAAGAGCTGGACATGATCGAAAAACAGGCTAAAGCCCTGTTCAGCGGCGCATTCGCAGCCATGGACGGTCAGGTCATCGAAATCTGATAGCCGCCGTCATGGTGTTTTTGACTTCGCGTGACTATTTGACCGGAAATCTGAAGAGGCCTCACCAGTCATTGGTGGCTTCGGGTACTTAAACACGCATAATTGACCATCGCCGCTCGTTTGCTCCACGATATTGCCACGAGATGTCATGCACTAAAGACGCGACGATCGACCGACTGATGATTCTGGGCCGAACGACCTCACGATGGGATTTGCATGATCCGTTTCTTCTCGGAAACCAGTTTGAGACGCGCCCGGATTTTATCCGGCCTGATTATATTTGCCTTTGTCTTTTCGCATCTTTTCAATCATTCCCTTGCGCTCATTTCCATCGACACCGCCGAACGGGCACGAAAATGGTTCAGCCTCATCTGGCTCAACCCTGTTAGCAGCCTGCTTTTCTACGGCTCGGTCCTGGTGCATGTCAGCCTGGTCCTGCGCTCGCTTTACCAGCGCCGAACGTTGCGCATGCCGCTTCGTGAAGCGCTTCAGGTCATCTTCGGCCTGTCGATCCCCTTCCTCATTCTGAGCCATGCAGTGAATATCCGCGTGTCGCACATGCTCTACGGCATCGACATCGGTTATTATACCGTCGTCCGCCGGCTCTGGATCAACAATCCCATGGGTGGCGCGTGGCAAAGTCTCGCCCTGATCGTCATCTGGATACACGGATGTATCGGCCTCTATTTCTGGCTGCGTTATCGCGACTGGTACCCGAAAATCGCCGGCATCTTCATGACCATAGCTGTAATGCTGCCGCTTCTGGCGCTGCTGGGCTTCAGCGATGCCGGCCGTTGGCTCGAGGAAGTCGACCGCAAATATGCGCTCCCTCCGGGACTGGGCGACACAATCGTTCAGAGAGACGAACTTCCGCTGCAGCGGGAGATGGAAACACGAATCCGGTTTATCACCGGGACGACAGAGGCGATTTTTGCCGGCGCGGTGATGCTGGTCTTCGCGATGCGCGGTGTAAGAAGCTGGCGACAGCGGTTGACGGCCATCGAAATCCGCTACGAACATGGTGCGCAGGCGCGCGTGCCAGCGGGCCTCAGCATTCTGGAAGCCAGCCGTCTGGCAGGCATCCCGCATTATTCCGTATGCGGCGGTAAAGGACGATGTTCGACCTGCCGGGTGAGAGTCATGGAAAGCAAGGGGCCGCTCCCTCCGCCCGGAGACATCGAGCAAACCACATTAAGACGCATCCATGCCGATTCGGATGTGCGGCTCGGCTGCCAGCTGCGTCCCACCCATGATCTCGGCGTTGCCCTTCTGGTTTCACCGCCCCAGCACAGTGACCTGCCGGCGGACTCCCAGCCGGCCCGGCCGGGCCGGGAAGAGGAGATCGCCATTCTCTTCTGCGATCTGCGCAATTTCACGACTTTGTCGGAAGCGAAGCTGCCCTACGATGTCGTCTTTCTCCTGAACCGCTATTTCACCATCGTCGGCCAGGCCGTCGAACAGGCGGGGGGCCATCTCGACAAATTTATCGGTGACGGCGCCATGGCGCTTTTTGGACTAGGCGACGACAGCCAGCACGCCTGTCGCAATGCCATGAAGGCGGCAGCAATCATATTGCGGGATATTGCGATCCTGAACGAAGGACTGGAGAAACAATTCGCCGTGCGTCTTGAGGTGGTGGTTGGCATTCACGCAGGTCCGAGCATCGTCGGGGTCATGGGATATGGGGCTGCCAAAACGCTGACGGCCATTGGCGATACCGTCAACGTGGCAAGCAGGCTTGAATCCAAAGCCAAGGAATTTGGCGCCGCAATCGTGGTCTCCGAACCGGCCATCATACAGGCGGGAAAGGATATTGCCGATCTCAGAAGCGAACAGGTCGCCATTCGCGGTCGAAACTCACAAATGAAGGTGTTTCTACTCTCGGAGGAAGAGAGCGAACGCTATTTGTGACAGGACCCGGAAGTTTGGGGCCGGATCGATCTTTTATATCTTGCGATAGAGAAAATAACGGTCCGTCGGCACGCTCTCCGGAACCGGCAACGGTTTCAGCAGGGGATGATCGAGAGGCAGACCGCTGACAGCGACGCCGCCTTTCGCCAGCATGCCGGCGGCGAGATCGGGCAACCATGTCAATGTGATCGCATCTTTTTCCGGATAGCCCGTGCCGATATCGGCATGCACCATTGCCGCTTCCGCACCGACGAATGCGGGAGCGGTCTGCGATATCTCGCCGATCACCAGGTCTTCGTCTGCAGGAACGGACGAGGCATGGGCACCCATGGCCCTGTCAAACGCAATGATCCTGCGCCCCGGAAACAGTTCCCGCAGATGATTGAAAGTTCGCCCGTTTCCAAGGCCGATTTCCATGAGCGCACCCTCATGCGGCATATCAAGTTTGGCGGCGACATGATTGAGAATGTCACGCTGCGCGGTCAACCGGCGAATGAAACTGTCCAGTCTGCTCATGATCCGTCCGTTATCAGGCCTTGATGATGTGTCTTGCGGAAATGCCCCGGCGCGCGAAGGCGTTTCGCGTGTCGATGATCAGCGGAGCCCATTCGGCAAGGGCGGCATAGTCCACATTGTCATGGTCGGTCGCAACCAGAACAGCATCGAAAGCGCTGATGGACTGCCTGTCCCAGGAGACGGACTTCATGCCCATCAGGTGGCTGTATTCCCGTGTCTTCGGGATTTCGGCCACATGCGGATCAAAATAGGCCGCTTCGCCACCGCGCTCCTGAACAAGCTCGATGAGCTTCAATGAAGGGCTTTCACGAATATCGGGCACATTTTTCTTGTAGGCGAGACCGACGACCAGCACCTTCGAGCGGCTGAGCGCCTTGCCGGAATGGATGTCGAGCGCTTCCGCAACCCGCCCCACAACGTGGCGCGGCATGCCGGTGTTGATTTCACCTGCAAGCTCGATGAACCGCGTTGGCAATTCATATTCGCGAGATTTCCAGGTGAGATAGAAAGGGTCGATCGGTATGCAGTGACCGCCAAGACCGGGGCCGGGATAAAATGGCATGAAACCGAACGGCTTGGTTTTTGCCGCATCGATGACTTCCCATATATCGATACCCATAGCCTCGTAGACGACCTTAAGTTCGTTGACGAGCGCGATATTGACAGCGCGGAAGACATTTTCGGTGATCTTCACGGCCTCCGCCGTCGCGTTGGTCGAGACCGGAACGATTTTCTTGACCACCGATCCGTAAAAAGCCGCCATCAGCTGCCCAGCAGCCTCGCCGTCACCCGCAACGACCTTCGGAATGGTCGACGTTTCAAAGTCCCGGTTGCCGGGATCTTCCCGCTCGGGGGAAAAGCCGATGAAGAAATCGATACCTGAGACGAGACCGGTGCTCTCCAGAATGGTTTTCACAATCCCATCGGTAGTGCCGGGATAGGTGGTGGATTCCAGCACCACAAGCTGCCCCTTGCGCAGATGCGCGGCAATGTCGTGACAGGTCTTCTCGACATAGGAAAGGTCTGGCTCGCGATACTTCGTCAACGGCGTCGGTACGCAGATGGCGATCACGTCACACTCGGCCAATCTGGAGAAGTCGCATGTGGCAACAAAGCCGTCATTTTGCCTGGCTCCTGCGAGCACGGCATCCGAAACCGCCTCGATATAGCTCTGACCCGCATCTATCGCAGTAATTTTGCCGGGGTCGATGTCGAAACCGACAGCCTTGAAACCAGCTCTAGCGATTGTCATGGCAAGCGGCAGGCCCACATAGCCGAGGCCGATCACGCCCGCTTTGGCGCTCTTGTTCTCAATGCTGGAAAGCAGGGCTTGGGAAATGTCTGGAGAAGTCAAAGCGTGTCACGCTCCGCGCATGTGCAAAAGATGTCTTTCAGTTGGGCAAGAATGGCGAGGCTGTCAAGGCTCCACACCTTCAAATTCCGGTTGACGCCAGAGGCACGACCAACGCACAACCATCCGCATGAAGATCGCGTTTTATTCGCCGCTCAAAGCACCCAACCACCCCGTTCCTTCCGGCGACCGGTTGATGGCCCGCCTGTTGATGCAGGCGATGGCAATGGGTAGCCATGAGGTTTTTGTCGCTTCCGAGCTGCGAAGCTTCCTGAGACAGCCGGATGATCCCGAGCGGTCGTCCCTCGCCGACCGGGCCGAACGTGAAGTAGAGACTATTGCGGAGCGCTGGCGGTTGCACGGCGCACCGGACCTGTGGTTTTGTTATCACCCGTACTACAAGGCTCCAGACCTGCTCGGACCGGAACTCACCAGCCGTTTCAATATATCCTACGTCACCGCCGAAGCATCCTATTCGCCAAAGCGCAACGCCATGGGCTGGCAGGCAGTGCAGGACGGGTTGTTGTCGTCGTTGAACGAAGCCGCAGTCAATATCTGCTTCACCGAACGGGATCGCGAAGGGCTCGTACAGGCCTCTCCTGGGCTTCAATGGGCGATGCTTCCGCCTTTCATCGACCCCGCGCCCTTCCTCAAGGTTGTTCCCCAGCCGAAACGGACACGGCTCATCACCGTCGCCATGATGAGGGCGGGCGACAAACTCGAGAGCTATCGCGCCCTGTCGAACGCTCTCGCCCTGCTACCACAAGACCTAGACTGGACACTTGAGATCGTTGGCGACGGTCCGGAACGCGAGGCGGTGCAAGCCATGTTCAGCGGCTTCCCTGAAAATCGCCTCGTCTGGCACGGGCAAAAAGCCGCAGACGAGATCGCAGCGCTTCTCTCGAAAGCTGCCATTTATGTCTGGCCGGGTCACGGCGAGGCCTACGGCCTTGCCTATCTGGAAGCACAGGCAGCCGGCCTGCCCGTGATCGCCGAAAAAGTGGCGGGCGTTCCCGAAGTCGTAAAATCTGGCGCCACCGGATTACTGACACGTGCAAATGATAGTGCCGCTTATGCCGATGCGATCAAGGCCCTGCTCTACGACGACAGGCGGCGACAGGAACTGGCAAAAGCAGCCCGCCGGTTCGTCATGCATGAACGGTCTCTGGAAAATGCCGCAACGAAGCTGAACGATATTTTGATGCAAGCAAAGGCACGAAGATCATGAGTCTCGAAAAACTCATCGCAGCACTGGACGAATGTGGCCGTCGCGGCATTTCGGCCGATCTGTGGCTCAGGGACGACGATGCAGTGGACCCGACGGGGGCACTCGATACCCTGCTTGATCTTTGCGAGAGTTTCTCGGTTCCGGTCACCCTCGCGGTCATTCCCAAAACGACGACCCGCAGGCTCGCGCAGCATCTGGATGCCTCGGACATTGCCCAGGTGGCGGTTCACGGCTGGTCGCATACCAATTATGCCGGCGATGGACAAAAGAAACAGGAGCTTGGCCTCCACCGGGAACTTCCCCTCGTTCTCGACGAGCTGCAGTCCGGGCTGGAAAAACTCTACGATCTGCATGGACCGCGTGTCGTGCCGATGCTGGTGCCACCGTGGAACCGCATCGACGCCCATATAGTGAGGGAACTGACAGGGCTTGGATATCGTGCCCTCTCCGTTTTCGGTCCGGAGAAGGACACAGCGCCGCCATGTCTGAATACGCATGTGGATGTGATCGATTGGCATGGCAGCCGCGGCGGCCGTGACCACGATGTCCTGTTTGCCGAGACGGCGGCCCGCATCCTGCGCGCTGCCGAGGAAGGCGGCACAATCGGCATCCTTACCCATCATCTCGTGCATGATGACACCGTCTGGCATTTCCTCCGGCGGCTTTTCGAGGTGACCGCACGGCACCGCGCAGCACGCTGGTGCTCCTCTAAATACCTCGTCGAAGCAATCTCACCATGATTTCCAGGCGATCAGCAGCCCGCCGGCATCCTTGGCCAAATCCCGCCTGATCGCCTCAACTGTATCAAACGGCGTTCGGTCCGGAACGGATGCCGCGACAAACGCTGCCGGTGCAAGGCTGATGCTTCCCTGCCGGGCAATGACGGTGAAAATCAACGGGCCGGTGGACCACCACGCCGGCGCGCGCGGCATTTCTTCGAGAATGTCGGGAAAGGCGGCCAGCATCTTGCGAAAGACCGGATGCGCAGCTGGAGCGGCAATGAAGGAATTAGCGAGAAGCATACTTCCCTGTCCGGTATTCCGCGGCGTTTTTTCATCAAACGCCGTGAGACCCGCAAGGGGAAGGAATGAATCGAAACTCACGTCATCGCGCGCCGGATACCAGTCGCAGTCGAGATAGATGCCGCCGAACCGCTCGAGCAGGATGTAGCGGGCGACGTCAACAGCACCCGGATAGTCGCCCTCGCTCAGCATCCTGTTAAAGACGCTATTCGCAAAAACCCCTTCCCGCTCAAGATCGGCTTCCCGCCAAAGGCGATAATCGTAGCCGTGCTTCAGCGCATGGGCAGCCCAGGCCTCGACCGACATGGGCGGCGATTTCTCGCCAATCCATATCTGATGAATGAGCCTCGGCACATCCTCCCGGCTTTTGAGGTTTATTGTGCGGCGTTCTTCCACGGAAAATCGCGCATATTTTTCCAGCACCTGCGGGGGTGGCACCAGCGTATACTGATAACCGATCTTCGCGACCATATCGCCTTCGGCCTTGGCAAGACGCAGCCGTGCGGCATGCAGCCGGCGCGGCAGGCCGAGCACCGTCTGCTCTCCCATCAGATGCCCGTCCTTTGCTGCAACCAGCGATAAGAGAAGCGCGTTCGCCTCAGCATATTGGCCGTTATTCTGCAACTGACGCGCATCGTTCAGCTTGGCGTCGTAATATTTCTTGTCGGACATGGATCCTCGTTCGAAAGCTCCTGTCGGCATATTACGAAACAAGAGCGGTGGGGCAAGTCGCAGCATTTCGGAAGCCGGCTTCAAATTTGCTAAAGAATTCGATGTTTCAGAAGGATAGACAGACAACAAACCCTGCGATAACGTTGCTTTAAGCCCTCCCGAGCAATTGTCACAAGGCAACGATAAAGAGGCGGCAAGGAACCCTTTGGCATGAGCGCAGGCGCAGATTTGCTCCGTATCGAAAATCTGCAGGTCTCGTTTTCTCTCATGGGTGGAACGATCGATGCAGTCAGGGGGGCGAGCCTCCGCATTCTTCCGGGAAAAGTAACCGCATTGGTCGGTGAATCCGGCTCCGGAAAATCCGTCATTGGCCAGACGATCATGGGCATCCATCCCAAGACCGCTCGTGTGAATGGCCGCGTGCTGTTCACCGATCCGGAAAACACTGCGGGCGGTCCCGTCGATCTTTTGCAATTGCCCAAAGACGGCCGCGAAATCCGCGCCATCCGTGGCAACCGCATCGGGCTGATCTTTCAGGAGCCCATGACCTCGTTTTCGCCGCTGCACACCATCGGCAACCAGATTGACGAGGCGCTCAGAATCCACAGCATTCTTTCGCCGGCGGAACGTGCGGAAAAAATGTATGAGACACTCGATCTCGTCGGGTTTTCGAACCCGAAGAAGGTCGTGAACATGTATCCTTTCGAGCTTTCAGGCGGCATGCGCCAGCGCGCCATGATCGCCATGGCGCTGATCTGTCGTCCCGCGCTTCTGATCGCCGACGAACCCACGACAGCGCTTGATGTGACCATTCAGGCGCAAATCCTCAAGCTGCTGCGTGACCTGCAGAGCAGGCTGAATATGAGCATGCTGCTCATCACCCATGACCTCGGCGTGGTCGCGAACATTGCAGATGAGGTTGCCGTGATCTATCAGGGCGAGATCATGGAAGCCGGCACGGTCGATGATATCTTCAAATCGCCAGCCCATCCCTATCTCAAGGGTTTGATGGCAGCCGTTCCGCATTTCGACATGAAGCCGGGCGAGAGGCTCAAGGCGCTACGAGAAATCAACGTCGACCATGAAAGCCTGGTGGGCAAGAAGACCGCGACGGTCAACAAAACCCCTGGTCCGCTTTTGACCGTGGACAATATCAGCAAGACGTTCACGACCCGCAAATCGAGCTGGTTCCGCAAAGGTGACGCCAGCGCAACCAAAGCGGTAAACAGCGTCAGCTTTGAGATCCGTCGTGGAGAATGTCTGGGACTGGTCGGCGAAAGCGGCAGCGGCAAGACAACCGTCAGCAAAATCCTCATGCGCGCCGTTCGCCCGGATCAGGGTTCCGTCACCTTCCACCGTCCGCAGGGCGATATCGATGTCCTCAACGCCCGGGACGATGACCTGAAAGAGCTCCGGTCGAAGATACAGATGGTCTTTCAGGACCCGATATCCTCGCTATCGCCGCGCATGACCGTGGGAAACATCCTGAGCGAGCCGCTGGAAATCCACGGTCGGGGTGATGCGAAATATCGCTCCGAAAAAGTGCGCAACCTCGTCAGGGCCATCGGGCTTGGGGAAAGCGCGCTGAACCGTTATCCGCACAGTTTTTCGGGCGGTCAAAGACAACGTATCGGCATTGCAAGAGCCCTCGCACTTGGCCCGGAACTGCTGATCTGCGACGAACCCGTCTCCGCTCTCGATGTTTCCGTGCAGGCGCAAATTCTCAATCTGCTGAAAGATTTGCAGCAGGATCTCGGGCTTACCTACCTCTTCATCTCGCATAATCTTGCGGTGGTGGATTATATGGCCGATCGCGTGGCGGTCATGTGCGAGGGCCGCATCGTGGAGCTGGCGCCACGGGAAATCCTGATGCGCGCTCCGGTGCATCCCTATACGAAATCCCTGCTGGCCGCCGTGCCTTTCCCCGATCTCGACCGTCCGCTCGATTTCCGCACCATCGGCAAGATCAGCGCGACGGGCAAATTTGACTGGGGCAAACAGTTCCGCGACGAGGGGGACGGCGAGATGGTATCGGCCGATCTTGGGGAAGGCCATTTCGTACTTGCGAACGGAAATGCCGACATGCGGGAGCTTCGCCCTTGATCACGCGTCGCACCGCTCTCGCTCTCTTGGCCTCTGTCTTTGTGCCGGCTTATGCGCGGGCCTCCTATACCGACCCCACCTATTTCAAGGAAAAGCGCGAAAAGGGCGAATTGCCCGACATCGCCGAGCGCCTGCCGAAAAACCCGCGCGTCATCGACATGAAGGCACTTGGCCGAGAGCCGGGGAAACATGGCGGCTCGGTACGTATGCTCATTGGCGGCCAGCGCGACATTCGCCTGATGCCGATCAGCAGCTATGCCCGCCTTGTCGGTTACGACGAAAAATTCGAACTTCATCCGGATATTCTCGAAAGCTACGACGTACAGGAAGAACGCATCTTCACCTTCAGGCTGCGCGAAGGCCATAAGTGGTCCGATGGCAGTGATTTCACGTCAGAGGATTTCCGCTATTTCTGGGAAGATGTCGCCCTCAATAAGGAAATCCACAAGGGCGGTCCGCCGATCGAGCTTCTGGTCAATGGCAAACCGCCCCAGATCGAGGTCGTTGACCGACTGACCGTGCGATACACCTGGGACGGCCCCAATCCGGATTTTCTGGCAAAACTGGCGGCCGCCTCGCCGGCGCGGCTGTTCTTGCCTGCCGCCTATATGAAACAGTTCCACATCAAATATCAGACGGCGGAAAAGCTCGCCAAGCTGATCAAGAAAAACAAGACAGACGACTGGAGCGGGCTGCATATCAAGATGTCGCGGCAGGTGCGCCCCGAAAATCCGGATCTGCCGACGCTCGATGCCTGGCGTAACACAACCGCGCCGCCGGCCGAACAGTTCGTGTTCGAACGCAACCCCTATTATCACCGCGTCGATGAAAACGGCCTGCAACTGCCCTATCTCGACCGCTTCCTGCTCAACGTCACCTCGTCGGATATCATCTCGGCCAAAACGGCGTCGGGCGATAGCGACCTGCAATATTTCGGCCTCGATTTCGCTGATTACACTTTCCTGAAGGATGCCGAAAAGCGCTTCCCCCTGAAAGTTAATCTCTACAAGCGCTCCCAGGGCTCGCGCATCGCGCTGCTGCCAAATCTCAATTGCGCCGACCCGGTCTGGCGCAGCGCTTTCCAGGATGTGCGTGTGCGCCGCGCGCTCTCGCTCGCGATCAACCGGCACGAAATCAACATGGTCTGTTTTTACGGGCTCGCGAAGGAAAGCGCAGATACCGTACTGCCGGAAAGCCCGCTTTACCGGCAGGAATTTGCGGACGCCTGGAGCGCTTTCGACCGCGCAACGGCCAACAGGCTGCTCGATGAAGCGGGTCTCGACAAGCGCGACAATGCCGGCCTTCGGCTCCTGCCTGATGGTCGACCCGCCTATATCATTGTCGAGACGACAGGCGAAAGCACGCTCGAAACAGACGTGATGGAGCTGGTGACGGATCACTGGCGACATATCGGCATTGCCGTTTCTGTCCGCCCCACCCAGCGCGATGTTTTCCGCAAGCGCGCCATGGGCGGAGAAGTACTGATGTCGGTGTGGATGGGTATGGACAATGGCGTGCCAACGGCCGACATGCTGCCTTCCGGCCTTGCCCCCACCGGTGACGACCAATTGCAATGGCCGGTCTGGGGGATTCACTATCTATCCGGCGGCCGTGAAGGCAAGGAGCCCGATCTGCCGGAAGCGGCACATTTGCTTGATCTTCTGAAAAAATGGCGTCGAAGCGTCACCGAGGAAGAACGTCAGGCAATCTGGCTGGAAATGCTTGGCGTCTATACGCAGCAGGTATTTTCCATCGGCATCGTCAACGGCGCGCTGCAGCCCGTCGTCCATGTCAAGCGCATGCGGAACGTGCCGGAAAAGGCGCTTTTCGGTTATGAACCCACTTCCTATCTCGGCGTCTACATGCCGGATAGCTTCTGGTACGACGGAGACGCCTGATATGCTGCGGTATATTCTGAAGCGCGTCCTCGTCATGATCCCGACGCTCATCCTGATCTCGATGCTGGTTTTCACCATCATCGAACTGCCCCCGGGCGATTATTTCGAAAGCTATGTCGCTGAGCTGCGCGCCATGGGCGAAACGGCAAATCTTGCCGAAATCGAGGAACTGCGCGTCCGTTACGGCTTCGATCAGCCCGCCCCGATCCGCTATTTCCGCTGGGCGACCGGCATGCTTGTCGGCGATTTCGGTTATTCCTTCGAATATCAGCTACCCGTGAGCGACGTGGTGGGAGATCGCCTGTGGCTGACGGTTCTGGTTTCCTTCGTCACCATCATTGTCACCTGGCTGCTGGCTTTTCCAATCGGCATCTATTCCGCCACGCATAAATACAGCTGGGGCGATTACGGGCTCACCTTCCTCGGCCTGCTCGGCATCGCCATCCCCAACTTCATGCTGGCATTGATTCTGATGTACTTCGCCAACATATGGTTCGGCATCTCCATAGGCCATCTGATGGACCGGGAATATCTGAACCAGGCGATGAGCTGGGCGAAGTTCAAGTCGATCCTTGAGCATATCTGGATTCCCGTTCTCATCATCGGAACGGCGGGCACGGCCGGCATGATCCGCCGCCTGCGCGCCAACCTTCTGGATGAATTACAGAAGCAATATGTGGTCACCGCCCGCGCCAAGGGCCTGCACCCTTTCAGGGTATTGACCAAATATCCGCTGCGCATGGCCCTGAATTTTTTCATCTCGGATATCGGCTCAATCCTGCCTGCCATCATATCGGGCGCGGAAATTACCGCCGTCGTCCTGTCGCTCGAGACCACCGGCCCCATGCTCATCCGGGCGTTGCAAAGCCAGGACATGTATCTGGCGGGTTCGTTCCTGATGTTCCTTGCGTTCCTGACGGTGATCGGCGTTCTGGTGTCGGATATCGCCCTTGCCATACTCGATCCGAGAATCCGCTTCGGAGGTGGTAACGTCAAATGACTTCATCCATTCCGAATCCCGGCGAAGCCCTGCCGCACTATGTCTCGACCGCGCCCTTCGACCCGTCGCTGATCGAACCCAACACGTCTGGCATGGCGGCCTTCAGCAAAGCCTCGCAGTTGAAGCTCATGTGGTGGCAGTTCCGCCAGCACAAGATCGCGGTGTGGTCCGGCGCCTTTCTGGTGGTGCTTTACCTTTCTATTCTGATCTGCGAGTTCCTCGCCCCCTATAATCTCCACACCCGCAATATCGAACACATATACGCCCCGCCCCAGGCCATCCACCTCTTCAATGACGGGAAATTTGTCGGCCCCTTCGTGTATGGCCGTGAAATGACGCTCGACATGGAAAATCTGAGGCGTGTCTACCGGGACGTGCCGACCGATATCCAGCCGCTGCGTTTCTTCTGCAAGGGTGACACCTATCGTTTCTGGGGCATGTTCGAGGGCAGAACCCATCTCGTTTGCCCGGCAGAAGGCGGTGAACTGTTCCTTCTCGGCACCGACCGCCTCGGGCGTGACGTGCTGTCCCGTATCATCTACGGCGCGCGCATTTCGCTGACCATCGGCCTCCTCGGCGTCGCCATGAGCTTCGTTCTCGGTATTGTGATCGGCGGCCTGGCAGGATATCGCGGCGGCACGTTTGACCTGATTGTCCAGCGCATCATCGAGGTCCTGCAATCCATTCCCAGCATTCCGCTATGGCTGGCGCTCGCCGCCATCATGCCGGTGACCTGGAGTCCGATCCTCGTTTATCTCGGCATCACCATCATTCTCGGCATGCTGGACTGGACCGGGCTAGCGCGCGCCGTGCGTTCAAAGCTACTGGCGTTGCGCGAGGAAGACTATGTTTTGGCTGCGCAATTGATGGGAGCGGGCACACCGCGTATCATTGGCCGACATCTTATTCCGGGCTTCATGTCCCATCTTATCGCCTCGGCCACCCTGACGATACCGGGCATGATCCTTGGCGAAACAGCGCTCAGCTTCCTGGGCCTCGGCCTGCGCCCCCCGATCACAAGTTGGGGAATTCTGCTCACGGAGGCGCGCAGCGTCAGCGTCATTGCGCTATATCCCTGGCTTCTCATCCCGACGATCCCTGTCGTTCTCGTCATTCTGGCCTTTAATTTCTTCGGTGACGGACTACGTGATGCTGCGGACCCCTTCAGATAAAATGGAATACACCTTGATAAACTGCCCTTCCGAAGCCGCCTTCATCGTGAAAGGCAAAAAGAGGTGTGGCCCATGAGCTCCCGTTTGAACGACGCGCGTATTCTCATGTACAGCCACGATTCCTTCGGTCTCGGCCATCTGCGGCGGTGTCGCACCATCGCGCATGCCCTGGTGGAGGATTATCGCGGTCTCAACGTCCTCATCATTTCAGGGGCTACCATTGCCGGTGCCTTCGATTATCGCGCCCGCGTCGATTTCGTGAAAATTCCGAGCGTCATCAAGCTGCGCAATGGCGAATACACCTCGATGGACAGGCATATCGATCTTCAGGAAACGCTGAAGATGCGCCGGTCCATCATCTACCATACCGCCGAAAGCTTCCAGCCTGACATCTTCATCGTCGACAAGGAGCCCATGGGCCTTCGCGGCGAGGTGGAGGAAACACTCGCTTATCTCAAGGGACAGGGCACCAAGCTCGTCATCGGCCTGCGTGATGTCATGGATGCGCCGCAGCTGCTCGAGGCGGAGTGGAAGCGCAACAACGTCATGACCAAGATCGGCCAGTTCTATGACCATGTCTGGGTCTATGGCCCGCCGGATTTCCACGATCCGCTGACAGGGCTCGACGTTCCGCAGACGGTGCGCGACAAGATGGATTTCGTGGGCTTTCTTCAGAGATCGAAGACACAGGCAGAGACCGCGGCGCATCGGCCGGAAGGCGATTATCTTCTCGTCACCACAGGCGGCGGTGGCGACGGCAGTGAATTGATCGATGACGTCATCAACGCCTACCGACATGACCCGGAGCTGACGCACAAGGCGCTGGTCGTGCTCGGCCCTTATATGCCGGCGGATCAGCGCCAGCGCTTCATGAGCAGCGTGGCCGATATACCGCACATCGAAATCATCGAATTCGACAATCGCATGGAAGATCTCGTCGCTGGTGCGCAGGCCGTGGTCTCCATGGGTGGCTATAACACTGTCTGCGAAATATTGTCTTTCGACAAACCCGCACTCGTCGTGCCCCGCACGGTGCCGCGGGAGGAGCAGCTTATCCGCGCCAGCCGCGCATCGGAGCTGGGTCTTTTCGACATGCTCCTGCCGGAAGATGCCGAGAACCCAGCCAAGATGGCGGCCGCCCTCAAAGCCCTGCCGCACCGCGCGCCGCCATCCGTCAATTCGTGCGGGCTGAAGCTCGACGGGTTGGAAAACATATCACGCAGGATTGCCGAATGGCTGCCGCCCGAGGGCGACAAGACGCCGATCACGCTCAGCGCGTAACCCGGCCTCGGCAACCAACGTTCAGAAGAGACGCGCGCAACGTGACTGATGCAAAAAAAATCGTGGTGCTCCTCAAGGGCTATCCGCGCCTGTCCGAGACTTTTATCGCCCAGGAATTGCTGGGGCTTGAAAAGGCCGGGCTGAAGCTCGAACTCATGTCCATGCGCCGGCCAACGGACAAGAAACGCCATCCCGTTCATGGTGAGATCAGCGCGCCCGTCACCTACCTGCCGGAGTATCTGCATGAGGAACCTCTGCGTGTGCTGAAAGCCCTGTGGGGATGTCGCAAAAAGCCGGGCTTCACCAAGGCGCTTCGCCAGTTTCTCAGCGACCTGCCCCATGATCTCAGCCGCAATCGCTTTCGCCGTTTCGGTCAGGCGGCCGTGCTGGCCCATGAATGGC
This sequence comes from Agrobacterium sp. 5Ca39, assembly GCF_055382365.1. NCBI lineage: Bacteria > Pseudomonadati > Pseudomonadota > Alphaproteobacteria > Hyphomicrobiales > Rhizobiaceae > Agrobacterium > Agrobacterium sp. 5Ca39. Next base: position 2,225,365 of record NZ_AP026436.1, read on the forward strand.
CGGAGGATGCCGGGTGGCTGCATGTGCATTTCATTCATACGCCCGCCTCAGTCGCGGCCTATACCCATCTCATCACGGGCACGCCCTGGACGATTTCGGCCCACGCCAAGGACATCTGGACCTCCAGTGATCGTGACCTTGCCGCCAAGCTGCAAAGCGCCCGCTGGGCCGTGACCTGCACTGCCGGCGGCTTTCGGCATCTGCAGACCCTTTCCGGGGTGAGGCAGAACGTGCATCTGAGTTATCATGGCCTCGATCTCACGCGTTTCCCGCATTTCGACACGCCGCGGCCGGCGAGAGACGGTTCAGATGCCGAGGATCCGGTCAGGATTTTGAGTGTCGGCCGTGCGGTCAAGAAAAAGGGAATCGATATTCTGTTGCGCGCGCTCGCCTCGCTGCCACGCAATATCCACTGGCGCTTTACCCATATCGGCGGCGGGGACGAATTGGCTGCGTTGAAAAAACTCGCGGACGAACTTGGCGTCTCCGACAGGGTCGTCTGGACGGGAGCCATGGACCAGAAGCAGGTGCTGGAGAATTACCGGCAAGCGGACCTCTTTGCCCTTGCCTGTCGCATCACCAGCGATGGCGACCGCGACGGTCTTCCCAATGTGCTGGTCGAGGCTGCAAGCCAGGCGATGACCTGCATCTCCACCAACATATCGGGCATTCCGGAGTTCTTCGTCAGTGGTGAAAACGGCCTGCTCACAGAGCCGGAAAATCCAGCGGCCTTCGCAGATGCCCTGCGCTTGGCTATTACCGATCCGCAATTGCGCCTGCGTCTTGGCAACGCCGCCGAAAACCGCGTGCGCACCGCCTTCGATCATCGCACCAGCATTGCCGAACTGAAGACGCTCTTCGAGACCGAATGGGAAAAGACACCATGACCGAGATGGAAAAGCGGCCCTGTGTTTTCTTTTATGTCCAGCATCTTCTTGGCATCGGCCATATAGCCCGCGCCAGCCGCATCGCCAATGCCCTTCAGACGGATGGTTTCGACGTAGTTCTGGTGACGGGCGGAACGCCTGTCCCGGGTTTTCCGGGTGAAGGCATCCGTCATGTCGAATTGCCGCCGATTACCGTCAGCGATGGCAGTTTTACCGGCCTGGTCGACAGTGCCGGCAAACCGGTGGATGACGACTTCAAGAGGCTCAGGACCGATATGCTGATCGGTGCCTATCATGGCGCCAAACCCGATATCGTCATCATCGAGGCTTTTCCCTTCGGCCGCAGGCAGGTGCGGTTCGAACTGCTTCCGCTTCTCGATGAGATCGAGGATAGCGAACCGCGCCCGCTCGTCATGGCGTCACTGCGAGATATTTTGCAGGAAAAAACCAAGCCGGGCCGGGATGAAGAAACCGTCTCGCTGGTAAAGAAACATTTCGACGCCGTGCTCGTGCACGGCGACCCGGATTTCGCCCGGCTGGAAGATACCTTTCCCCTCGCCAGCGAGATACGTCAGCGTATTGTCTATACCGGCCTGGTGGCCCCGCTTCCACCGCCGGAACCGGTCGAGAAATTCGATATTGTGGTCTCCGCCGGCGGCGGCGCTGTCGGTGCGGCCCTTGTCCGGGCCGCCCTTGAGGCCGCGCCGCTGCTGGACGGTATCAAGAGCTGGTGTCTCGTCACCGGTCCCAATATGCCACAGGCGGATTTCGATGCGATATTGGCTGCGGCACCGGAAAATATCTCCGTTTTCCGCTTCCGCAAGGATTTCGCGAGCTTGCTCGCCGGCGCGTGCCTTTCGGTATCACAGGCCGGCTACAACACCGTCTGCGATATTCTTCAGGCAAAATGCCGTTCACTCCTCATCCCTTTCGCAGCCGGCGGTGAAACCGAACAGAGCGCCCGTGCGGAGCGGCTGGCCGGGCTTGGGCTTGCCCATGTGCTGGAAGAGAAAGATATTTCGCCAGCCTCCATGGCCGAAGCGATCAAGGCGGCACTCGTCCTGCCGCCACCCGGTACGGTCCACCTCAATCTCGATGGCGCCGCCGGGACGGCTAGGACGCTGCATCGGCTTTATGATGAGCGGTAAGGATCGCCTTTAGTTCACGCACCGCTGCCTCATCCGTGACTTTGCGCCCCGCCCCGGTGAAACCGAGCTTCGCCACGCGGCTTTCCGGATCATAGTGAGGAACGGCGGAACAGGATGCGTGGATTTCGGTGATTGGAAGCCGGTCAAGCAGCGTCTGCACGCTTTGCGGACGCACGCCGGCACCCGGCATGATCGCGATCCGCCCAGCAGCGACCTCCGACAAACGGGCCAGAGTGTCCACCCCTTCCAGCGCTGAACGTGCGCCGCCGGAAGTGAGAATTCTGGAAAAGCCGAGCGCAACGGCGGCCTCGAGGGCTTCATCCATGGCGGGAACGACATCGAAAGCCCGGTGAAGCGTTACATCCAGACCGGTGGCATGACGACGCAGCTCTTCGAGCAGCGGAAGATCGAGGGAGCCGTCCTCGCGCGATGCACCGAGCACCACGCCGGAAAGGCCCGCGGCGCGCGCCGCATCTATATCGCGTTTCATCACATCCGCTTCATCACGCGTGAAAACGAAATCGCCGGCGCGTGGCCTGATCATCACGCTGACGGGCAACCCATAAGCCGCAGCGCGGTGCATAAAGCCGACAGACGGGGTGACCCCGCCGCCGGACAGTGCCGCGCAAAGTTCGATACGGTCTGCCCCGCCTCTCACTGCGGCCTCCAGACCGGCCACATCGTCCACGCAAATCTCGAGAATCATCATAGCCTCTTTCGTTCGATGGCGGTTACCTGCGGCGACCGATCCCATCAAGGGCGTAGAGCATATAAACCCCGCCAATCCCGACGATCGCTCCGAGGATCGACGTTCCCGAATAATTGGAGACGAGCGTGCCAAGCGCAAAAATCAGGGCGCCCAGACCCGCTCCAAGAAAAATATTGACGGCGATCAGCGAACTGCCGAGGCCCGGCCGGTCCGCGATCAGTTCCTGCAGGTAGGTGATGGGTATGCTGATGATCGCGGCCGCCCCCAGTGCGCTGATGACGGTCTGGGCATAGATATGCCACGGCGCCGATGCGAGCCCCTGCAGGATCAGGTAAACAGCGTAAAGCAGTGCGCCCGCGGCAAGCGTCAGGGTCTGGGGCACCTTCTTTTCTATCCAGCCCCACAGCAAGATGAAAACGATTTCCAGCGCGGCGACGATACCGGCGACGATGCCGATATCGGCCACCGTACCCTTGGCTTGGCCGGTAATGATGAGGGAACGCACGGAATCGTTCAAATGCAGCATCGAGCAGATCAATGCGATGGCGACGATCCGAAGCAGCACCCGACGCGATCCGATTTCACCAAGCGAGGCGCGCAGGCCAAAACGCGCTTCGGTACTGGCCGAGGCGGGCGTGGCGGCGCGCGGCAGGCAGAAGGCTACCAGCAGAAAACAGACGAGCGCGCAGACGCCCGAGAACAAAAACGCGGTCAGCATGTTTCCGGAATTCACCAGAAATACCCCCACAAGCCCCGGCACCAGCACCCAGGAAAGCGAGATCGTCGCCCGCATGATGGAATTCACCGCGATCATCTCGCCCGTCGAAAGATTGCGGGCGTCGGCGCGCACATGCGCAAAGATCAGCGAATTCATAGCGCCGAAAATTGGCAAAAGCACGAGTTTGGATGCCACAAAGGCAGTGGCATTACCGGCGAGATACACCAGCAGGTAGCCGCTGACACCGAACAGCGCGATGTAGAGCATTGGCTTGCGATATTCACCCAGCCTGTCCGCGACGATGCCCATCAGCACGCTGGCGCTGACATTGATGACGGCGGCAAACAGCATCAGCAGCGAATAGACGGTGTTGCTGAGCCCGATTTCGCGAATGCCGATCACCGCCTGATAGGGCGCGGTCGCCGCATTCGAAAATCCGAAGAACAGGATGGCGAGCGCCCCGATGCGGATCGACGGATTGTTGATGACGATGGAAAGAGCCGACGGCATGGATGTTCGCCTGAGATGATCCGGCAAAGCCGGATCGCTGGATTGAAGCTACCGGACCGCTGTCATCGCCAGCGGACCGAAAGGGCAGGATTCGGGATATAATCGAAGTGCGGCTTCCAGGGATAAAAATCGCCCTCCCGACGGCGATTGGGAAGATTTTCAATATCCTGATTGATTACCCCCTCCGTCAACGCCATGAGGTTGGGATTGGCGATTGGCGCAAGCTCCGGCGACAGATAACCGGATTTCACGACCAGAAGCCGCACGTCCTTCGGATCGAAGCCAAGACGGGTAAAATCCGAAATCATGTGATAGGGCCGGCGACGGGCGGCCAGAATGACCGTGATTCCGCCGATGACGATCACAGCCTGTCGCTGATCCGCCGCACCGGGATCGTCCAGTGTCACAACCTCGGCTTCAACGGTGACGGACGGGCTCTTCGGATCAAGACTTCCGCCGATCTTCAGGGAAAGGATCGCGCCTTCGCCCGCCGCAAAACAGGCTTCGACCGCAGGCCTGTCGGTAATGCCGCCCAGCAATGCCCCCTGCCAGTCACGCGCAAGCAGCGCCGCCAGAACATCGGCGCGATCGCCCACCCCGCCGCCAGTGGGGTTATCGCCCGAGTCCGCCAGGATGATCGGCCGGGTGGTCGTCGTTTCCGCAATATCCAGAATTTTCGCGAGCGGCTCCGTCACAGGACCGAAATGAAAATCCTGCCGGGCGTCCCAGTAGGATTGCGCGATCTCGGCCGCAATTGCCTGTGCGGCCGCTTTATCCGTTCCCGTCACCACGGCGCAAGCGGTCGCTCTCGGTTCATCCGCCCAGACGTAGCCGATCATGAAATTCGCATCCCAGATGCCAGGGCGGGCGTCATGATCAGGAAGGAAAGCATAAAGGCTCTTGGCCGGCTCGTCTTCCGTGGAAGTCTTCTCGCCGGGCAGCAGAACGGGGATTTTCGCCCAGGCGATACCGGGTCTTGTCCCTGTCTCCAAGGCCCTGATCAACATCGTCCAGGCGCGCACCATCGTCTCCCGCACATCGATATGCGGCGCAGTTCGATAGCCGGCAAATATGTCGAGTTGATCGATGATCGTCTGGCTGACATTGCCGTGCAGGTCGTAGCTCGCGGAGATGACGACATCCGGCCCGACCACGGTGCGGGCGCTTGAAATCCAGTCGCCCTCTGCATCGTCCATGCCTTCAACATTCATCGCGCCATGCATGGCGAGATAAAGTCCGTCCAAGGGCAATGAGGCTTTCAGACGCTCGAGGAATTCCCGCTTGAAAGCGTCGTAGGCCGGGCGCGACACCGGACCGCCGGGCACCGCCCGGGCGTGCAGAAGCGGCAGCACCTCCGCTCCGCCTTCGCCGAGAAAGTTGAAATATTCGGCCTCCAGCAACTCCGCGCCGCGAAAGACGCGAAAATCCTCCTGCCCCATCAACACCGGCGAGTAGGTGCTGCACTCGGTATGGATTCCACCAACGGCAATACGCATGTCGCCTTCCCTCAATACACCGGACTAAAGGGAACGATGGCCGCAAAACGCAACCAGTCCTTCTGCGCCTTCGGTGTCCAGGCCGCCTCGGCAATGGCCGGTAGCCGCGGGAAGACCAGATGGTTGAAATAGGCGCGGTTGAGGAAATGTTCGGACCAGATGCAGGCCTGAACGCCCTTCATCCTCTCCTTCAACTCCTCTGGAAAATCACCGATCGCCTCATAAGAGTAGGTGTGGGAAGGCGGAACGGTGCCGGCCCAGCTGGCACCCGGCTCCTGCCAGGCTTCGTCCTGAACCATGTCGAGATAATAGGCCTGCCCCGGGGTCATCACCACATCGTAACCCTGCCTTGCGAGTTCAAGGCCGACCTCCGGCTTCTGCCACGCCATCAGCAATGTTCCCGCGGGGTCGACGCCGCCGCCGTGCGAAACCTCGTCCCAGCCGGCCAGCTGACGGCCGCGCTCGTGCAACATGGCCTGAATGCGTTTCATGAAGTGGGACTGGATACCGAAAGTACCATCCAGTCCCTCCTTTTCCATCAGCGCCTTGGCGAGTGGCGAGGCGAGCCAGGATCCGTCCGCAACCTCATCGCCGCCGATGTGGATGAGCCGAGACGGGAACAGCTCCACCATCTCGTCGAAAACCTTGCCGAGGAATTCGTAAGTGAGTTCGATGGCGGGATTGAGCGCGTTGTTAGGATATCCCTGCACGGAGCGGTAGCTGTCAGGGGCTTCCTGCCCGTCCGTCAGTTCCGGATAGGCGACGAGGGCAGCCGTACTATGGCCGGGAATATCGACTTCCGGCACGATTTCGACATTCAGCGCCGCCGCATGGGCAACGACCATGCGCACATCGTCCTGGGTATAATAACCGGAGACCGGTTCCGCGCCGTTGCCGAGCTGCGGCAGGAGCGGCGCATCCGGGCCGCGTGTGGCGCCGACCGTGGTCAATAACGGATAAGCCTTGATTTCAAGACGCCACGCCTCATCATCCGTCAGATGCCAGTGGAAGCGGTTCATGCGCAGCCATGCAAGAATATCGATGAGCCGCACGACATCCTGTGTCGGATAAAATTGCCGCGAGACATCCAGGTGGCAGCCGCGCCAGCTATAACGCGGCGCATCGCTGATTGTGCCGGACGCGGGAAAACGGAACCTTGGATCGAGACGCGCGCCATGCAGCAATTGCGCCAGAACCGTCAGGCCATACTGCAGCCCGGCAGCGGCCGAGTATTCCACGACAACAAAGTCAGAGGAAAAGGAAAGGCGATAACCTTCCGCCTCCAGTCCGCTATGCTGTTTGAAGTGCAGGGCCTTTCCCTCATGCACAGGGGCGAGGCTGAAGGGCACGTGCCCGACGGCAAATAGCCTGCGGAACAGCGAAAGCACGGTTTCCACCGCAAGGACTTCATCGGCCTTGGCATCTTCCGACGGGAAGAGCGCGACGGGAAAGCCGTCGCCGGGCTCGGCATCGATTTCGGCGGGCCAGGGCTGGATGGCAAAAGGCAGAACAAGCTTGCCTTCTGGAAGCAGCACCGGCGCCGGCTCGCTGTGACGCCCGTCCAACATCAGGTCCCCGACATCAACGGCGCGATGCGTGCCGTCGGCAAGGCTGATATAGGCGGATTTTGCACCATCCGTGCGATGCCGGGCGGGCCTCAGCAACCCATCGACGGTGAAACGCCAGGATTTGCCGGGTTCCAGCACGAAACCGGCAGGCGGCGCGAATTCATGGAAATTGGCGTTACGGCGCAGATAAACCGCATTGCCGCAAACCGGCTTGTCTACCGTCCGCGTCAGCGACGTGTAAACGATACGGAAATCCCTCAGCGGCTCTCGGGAAAGATTGATCAGCGTGAAGGTGAAGCCTCCGGATGCGGATTCCGCCAGTGGATGCCATGAATTTTCGAGACGATAGTTTGCGAGCGCCATGATGCTCCCCTTTATTGCGCATTTGGCCCTATGAGAGGGCTCGGTCAGTAGTGTTCGGATTGCGAAAAAGTGCGGGCCAGCGGCGCCTGCCCCGCCGTGAGACCGCAATCGACCGGCAGGCACACGCCGCTGATGGCCGCCGCCTGCGGTCCCGCCAGAAAGGCGACCGCGTTCGCCACGTCTTCGGGTTTCACGATGCGCTGCAGCGGATACCAGCGCTTCGCCTCCTCGAAGACCTGGGGATTGGCAGCGGCCCGCACCTCCCACGCCTGGGTGCGCACGGTGCCCGGCGCGACAGCGTTGGAACGGATACCGAATTTCCCGTATTCGACGGCGATGAGTTTCGTCAGGTGGATCAATCCGGCCTTCGCCGCGCTATAGGCTGGATGGCCAAAAACTGACATACCATTGACCGACGTAATATTGACAACGGAACCCTGTGTCCGCTTCAGCGCGTCTTCAAAAGCCCGAAAGCAGAGAAACGGTGCTTCGAGATTAAGGGCATTGTCCTGCCGCCATATTTCGGCGGTCGTGTCGTGCAGACTGACAGCCCTCGCGGCACCGGCATTGTTGACGAGTGTCGCCACATCGCCCAGCTCCGCGACGTCAGCCGCCAGCCTCGAAAGATCTGCAGGATCGGTGACATCGCAGGTTTTTGCAACGAACCCGGATCCGGAAAGCAGAGAAAGCGCACTGGAAAGGGCTTCAGCATCGATATCAACCAGCACCACCTTCGCATGGCTTTCAGAAAGCGCCGCGGCAATCGCCCGCCCGATATCACCTGCCGCGCCGGTCACGATGGCGAGCTGGTCTTTCCTGTCCTTCATCTCCTGCAACTCCCTTGAAGTTTCACGACCCCTGTTGCGGGGTCTCGGGCCGAGCAGCCCACGTTTTCATCATCCCACCTTCAGTCGCCGAGCAATTGCTTGTCATCCGAATCGCGATGCTCCACGAGCTGCTGCTTGATGTGACGCAACGTCACCATCGATCTTTGCCGATGGTGATAAGCAGCAAGCGTCGCCAGAACATCGACGGCGGCCAGATAGGCGTAGCGCGATGAAGTCGGGCGGAAGATATTGTTTCCCTCGGGCACGTTGACACCCACCACCATATCCGCGGCCGCGGCAAGCGGCGTGTCGCTCTGGGTAAGCGCGATGGTGGTAACCCCCATGTCGCGAGCCAGCCTGAAACACTTCACCAGCTCCATGTTGCGGCCGGAAAAGGAGGAGCCGATAATCACGTCCTCCTTTCGGGCCGCGGCGGTCATCATCAGCTGCATGCTGTGATCGGCGCTGGTGGAGACACGCAAACCCAGGCGAAAAAGCCGGTTCTGGATTTCCGAAGCGATCATTGAGGAATTGCCGCCCGCGCCGAAGGCATAGATCATGCCGCTATTGGCGATCTTGATCGCCGCTTCATCGGCAAGGGCAGGATCGAGCGTCCTGTGCAACAGGAAAAGTGCTTCCTGAGCCTTGGCAAGCACCTCTTCCGCGACGTCCGAGGGGCCGGTGCTGGACGGTTCGGAGGTGAGGTACCGGATACCGACATAGGCCGTCTTGGCGAGACTGACCTTGAAATCCGAAAAGCTCTGGCAGCCCAGCCGGCGGCAGAACCGCGTCACCGTCGGCGGAGACACTTCGGCGCGGGCGGCAAGTTCAATGATCGACGCATTGACGGCGAATTCGAAATCCGAAACCAGAATATCGGCAATCCGCCGCTCCGATTGCGAGAATTGTCCCCTGTCTTCCTGTATTCTTGCGAAAATATCCATGCTCACCGGTCTCCGTTCCGCCAAAACTTAAGGCTTGGCCCCGTTTCCGATGCACCCTAATCCAGGCCGCCCGTCAACCGAATAAAGCCGGGAGCCGCCGTTGTTCCGTCCTCCCGAAGACACGCCTGACATCCTCAATATGAAAACAGTTTTCTCTGTTGATTGGAAGATGAGCATATGCCAACAATAATCACCAGAGAAATTTCCAATTCCTGAAAATAATTTCAACAACGGACCAGAATCATGCGCGATCCCTTCCAAAACCCCTTCGCCGAAACCGACAGCGCCCGCCATTCCATCTGGGAGATGCTGGTAACGCGGGACATTGACGCTTTCCTTGCAGCCGACTGGTCCAGGGTAGCGGATGATTTCGTTGAAGACGGCTTCCTCGGCATCAATGCCAGTCGGGATGCAAATCCTGACAACTGGCGCCTGTCTTTCCCCTCCCTTGCCGCCTATCGCGACGAATGGCTGCGGCAGGCGAAGGATTTCCAAACCCAGCAATTTGCTGAAGACCCACGCCATGCGATCTTCACCACCACCACGCTTGAGGAAATCGAAGTGGAAGGCGAAACCGCGCTGGTTCGCAAGAAATTCGACGGCGGAATTCGCAGGGCCGATGGCGGTTTCGACGTCATGAAGTGGCAGACGCTTTATTACTGCCGGCTGCATGAAGGACGCTGGAAGATCTGCGGCTTTACCGGCTACATGCCCAACCCCATGCCGTGATCCAACGGAGATGCTGGAGTTCAGTGAACGCCGGGCTAAAAGCCCGGCGTTATTTTTTCGCCCGGTGACGGGCAAAAATCGCCGGACACCGATCGCATCAGGAAAAGCCGGGCGCGTTAGGACAGAGTGCATGGCCCGACTCCCAGCCGTTATTGTATCAGCTTGAGGACGGAAAGATCGACGCGCCGCTCGAGAGCAATGCCGCTTTCGTCGAACAGGTGACAATCCGATGCCTTGATGCCGGTGACGATGGGCTCGTCCACAACCACGGGTGCGGAACCGGAAAGCAGCGCGCAATAATTTTCACCTGTCGGCGCGACGCCATAGGCAATCGTGTTCACACCGAGCCGCTCGATGACACTGGGAGCCACCTTGATGTTGAGGTCCGTCGGCTCGAGGCCGGTATGTTCGGGTCGAATGCCAAGCGTTAGCTGCGCGCCTTCCAGAGCAGCGCGAGGTTCCACCGGCACGGTGATCGTCTGGCCCTCATAAGCCACCGTTACACCCTCGGGACCGACGGATTTGCAGGTGACCTTCAGGAAGTTCATTTTCGGATTACCGATGAACCCCGCGACGAACAGATTCGCCGGCTTGTGATAAAGTTCGAGCGGCGCGCCCACTTGGGCGATTTCGCCGGCATTCAGCACCACGATGCGGTCCGCCATGGTCATGGCCTCCACCTGATCGTGTGTGACATAGATCATCGTTGCCTTGAGCGTCTTGTGAAGATTGGTGAGCTCGATGCGCATATCGGCGCGAAGGGCGGCATCAAGATTGGAAAGCGGTTCGTCGAACAGGAATATCTTCGGTTCACGAACGATGGCGCGACCGATGGCAACGCGCTGGCGCTGTCCGCCGGACAACATGCCGGGGCGCTGCTGCAGGCGCTGGTCGAGCTGAAGAATCTTCGCAACGCTCTCCACCTTGTCCTTGATCTTGCCCTCTTCCATCTTTTCGACGCGCAAAGGAAAAGCGATGTTTTCGAAAACAGTCATATGCGGATAGAGCGCATAGGACTGGAAGACCATGGCGATACCACGCTTGACCGGCGGCAGTTCATTGACCTTCACGCCGTTGATGACGACGTCGCCGCCGGAAATATCCTCAAGGCCGGCGATCATGCGCAGCAAAGTGGATTTGCCGCATCCCGAGGGGCCGACAAAAACGACGAACTCGCCATCCCTGATGTCGAGCTGAACGCCCTTGATGACTTCGAAATGTCCATAGTTCTTGCGGACGTTGTTGAGATAAAGCTGACCCAAGACTTGCCTCTCCCGTCAGCGGCCGAAATCTGGCCGCATTCAGAGACGTTCCGGACAATGATGCGGAAACCGCGTCAGACCGGAACCGTTGAAAAACACGAGAAAGAGCAGCCACAGGGGGCGGCGACCAATCTCACGGCGAAACGGACCGGTTGCGGGCATTACGCCCGCAACCGTCGCAATCGGATTATTTATATTGCTCGAGAGCGCCAGAAGCCTTCTTTGCCGCATCTTCCGGCGTTGCCTTGCCGGTAACGACAGACTGAACCATCTCGATCATCACGTCCTGGAAACCCTTGTAGTCCGTGAAGAGCGGCTCCGGCCCACCATAGGCGATACCGTCGATCAGCGGCTTCCAGAAGGGATCCTTCGCAACGAATTCGTCTACCTTGGCAGACGGACGCAGCGGGGTGAGGCCCGCGCCGCCCTGCAGCTCATATTCGCCCTGGGGGCCGGGCGACGTGATGAACTTCGCAAATTCGGTCGCCTTTTCTTCAACTCCGGTTCCCTTGAAGATCGCCAGGCTGTCTGTGATGAGCAGCGTGCCGGGACCCTTGGCTTCCGGGCCGAGCGGCAGGGTCGCGATACCCCAGTTGATCTTGGTTTCCTGCAGGCGTGTTGCGGCGCCCGAGCCGGCCTGGATCATGCCGACCTTACCATCGAGGAAGATGGCGCGGATTTCATTTTGCTCATAGGCCGTTGGGCCTTCCACGGAATAGGGCGTGATGTCCTTGTAGGCCTTCAGCGCCGCGACAACCTGCGGGCTGTCGACCGTGACCTTGTCGCCGTCGATCACCTTGCCGTTGTTGGTATAAACCCAATGCATGAACTGGTGCATGGTATTGTCGAAGGTCTTGGCGGGGAGGCCATAACCGGCAATACCCGTCTTTTCCTTGATCTGCTTGGCGAAGGCTATTTCTTCAGCCCATGTCTTCGGCGGCACTTCGGGATCGAGACCAGCCTGCTTGAACAGGTCCTTGTTCCAGTAGAGCGCCTTGGTCGAGAATGCGACGGGAACGCCCCACTGCGTGTCCTCGAACGTCACCGTGTCGACGATGTTGGGGTAATAGCTCTTCTTTTCGTCTTCGGTCATCGGCACCGGAACGATCAGATCGTTCTGCGCGAACTGCTTCAGCGTGCGCGAACCGACATAAGCCATGGCGACGGGCGTGCCGGCGGCGGCAAGCGTTGTCGCCTTGTCCTGGCACTGCGCCCAGCCGACGACCTCGGGCACAACCTTCCAGCCCTCGTTCTTGCCTTCCCATTCCTTGATGTATTTTTCGTGGATCGGGTCCATCTTGTCGCCGCAATAGATCCAGCTGATCTCCTTGTCGGCCGCGTGCGCCGTCACCGTGGTAAGGGCAGTGGAACCGGCAAATGCGAAAGCGCAGAGCGCCAATCCATAATGTTTCAGTGCCATAGGTAGTCTCCCGTTTTGGTGGTCGTTCCGGTTGTTGTTTATTTCACCGCGCCGGCGGTCAGCCCGCTGACGAGATATCGTTGCATGAAGAAGATCACGACCATGGCCGGCGCAATGCCGACGAAGCTGGCCGCCATCAACTCATTCCAGATGACTTCCTGACGACCGAAATAGGCGAAGAGGCCGATGGGCAGCGGCATATATTCGGTCTTGGAATTGAAGGTGAGCGCGAAGATAAACTGCTGCGCATAAGCGCCGATGAAGGTTGTGATGGAGACCACGGCGATACCCGGCATCGCAAGCGGCAGGATCACCCGACGGAAGGTGTAGAAGTAGCTTGCGCCATCCACATAGGCCGCCTCTTCCAGTTCCCGCGGGATACGCAGCATATAGGTGCGCAAAAGCCAGATCGCGGTCGGGATCAGGAAAGCGGCTCCGGGAATGATCATCGCCAGATAGGTGTTCAGCACACCCATATTGCGCATCAGCCGGTAAAGCGGGATCAGGAGCACGGCGCCGGAGAACATGTTGATCGCCAGAAATGCACCGAGCAATTGCCCGCGGCCGCGAAACTGGAACCGGGCGAAGGCATATGACGCCGGAACCACCAGAAGCAGAACGATGATCGTGGAGATCGTCGAAATGAAGAACGAGTTGAAGACGTAGCGGGCAAAGCCCGGAACGCTGACCCACATAGTGCGGTAGGCCTCGAAGGAACCGTTTGTCGGCCAGAACTTGTAAGGCGAGGAAAACAGCAGGCTGAGCGGTTTCAGCGAAACCAGGAATCCTTCGACGAAGGGCGCCAGCACGAAGGTCAGGAACACGGCGATACCGCAATAAATCCCGACAATTTCATACCACCTGTAGCGGTTGATCATCGCATTCTTGTCGGTCATCGGCTGGCCTCCTGCGAGATGCGGCTGGTAATGCGGAAGTAGAAATAGGTGAAGATCGACAGGAAGATGCAGATCAGCACGGCGCGCGCAGCACCCTCACCATATTTGTAAGAGCCGATCGCCGTCTTGTACGTGTCGATGATCATGGTCGTGGTCTGGCCGGTCGGTCCGCCCTGCGTCAGGATCCAGATGATATCGAAGGAATTAAAGGTCGAAATCAGCGAGATCATCGACATGGTAATCATCGCGGGCAGCATCAGCGGCAGCGTGATGCGGCGGAAGCGGTAGAGGCGGCTTGCCCCGTCTGTCCAAGCGGCCTCGTAGAGATCCTGCGGAATGGCCTGGATAGCCGCCAGCAGATAGAGCGTCACCATCGGCACGCCGATCCAGACGTCAGTGACGATCGTTGCCCAAAATGCCGTTCTGCCATAGGCGAGGAATGCGACCGGACCATCCACCAGACCGAGGTTCTGCAGCACGCCGGAAATCATGCCGAACTGGCCGTTATACATCCAGCCCCACATGAAGATGCCGATAGCCATCGGCACGATCCACGGCGGCATTGTCAGGATGCGAAACAGCGCCCGGCCGGGAACGGCGGAGTTCAGCAGCACTGCACCAAAGGTGCCGATGATCATCTTTATCGAGACGGAAAAGAACGTCCAGATAAAGGTCCGCGTGATGACATCGGCAAAAGTCGCGTTGAAGATCTTCTCGTAATTGATGAAGCCGACCCAATTTGTCGTTTTTCTGAGCGACGCATCGGTAAAGGACAGGATGAAGGTATCGACAAGCGGATAAGCAACGATAACCGTGATGTATAAAAGCGCCGGCAGAAGAAGGAGCCAGGCAAAGACGACAGCGCTGCGTTTCGCTTCCATCGCGCCGCCCCTCAAGCCGTTTTCACGGCGGGGGATTTCGGCTGCCCATGCAGGGCCAGATCGTATGCCTCCCAAACCGGCTTCAGATCGACCACCTTGCGGCCATGACGCGCTTCATCCATCGCAAGCGCCAGAATACCGGCCTCGATTGCGTCGAGCGCGGAAACCGGAAGCGGCGCGCCCTCGACGACATGGGCGATGACATCCTCCGCCATCTGCTCGTCCGCACCATAATGCTGCGAGAGCGTGGTTGCCGCCGAATAGGTCTTGGCCAGGGTCTTTTCATTGGTGCGGGCATTATGCACGTTGAGAAAACCGCGCACGAAATCGCCCTCCGCCATGCCCTTGGCGCCGATGACGCAGAAACGGCGGAAATCATCGGGAACGTTGAGATTGGTATGGAAAGCAAGCGAAGCGCCGTTTTCATATTCGACGATCGCCGTCTGGTAATCGATGATGTCGCCGTCGCTGTCGAAAACCTTGTCGGATCCCATCCAGCCGCTCGGCTTGCGATGGTAAACCTCCATGTCGTTGATGCCATCATTCTGCGGCGCATTGGCCGGCGTGAAGCTTTTGCGCCCGCCAAAGCTCGATACGAAACGGGGTCGCGCGCCGACAACACCATTGTAGAGATCGAGATCGTGGCAGCATTTTTCGAGCATGAAGGAGCCGGAATAGTGCTCATAACGCCGCCAGTCGCGCATGAAGAATGCGCCGTGATAGGGCGGAATATGCTCGGAAGCCTCGATGGAAACGACATCGCCAAGCTTACCTTCAGCCTGTGCGGCGCGCAGATCGCGGTAAAGCGGCGAATATCGCAGAACGAGTCCCACCAGCAACCGCTCGTGACCATGCTTGTTGAGGAGCCGGGCAAGTTCGAGGCTTTCCTCGATGCTGACGACGATCGGCTTTTCGGAGAAGATGGTGCAACCCGCCTCAAGACCGATGCGGATATGGTCGAGATGCATGTGGTTCGGCGAACCGATCATCAGGAGATCGAATTTTTCATTGGCGATCAAGGCCTCGGGGCTGTCGTAAGCCTTGCCGGCCGAGATCCCCTTTTCCTTGAGACCCGGCAAGCCCGCCGGCGCCGGATCGACATAACCGACGATCTCGAAATCCTTGTCGATCTCATGAAAAACGTAGCCCAGATAACCGAGACGGAATCCGAGTCCGATAATTCCCACCTTCATGAACTTTGTTCCCTGCTCATTAGTAAATAATTTTCGCAGATTCAGCCAATTCTCCGCTGGCTATTCAGTTATCTGCGATAATTTCCGACCATGATGAAATTAGTTTTCAAAACGGTCAAGCAAAATTCGATTTACTCTGGCAAGTCGCGGATATGAAACCGATTCTTCCAGGCCGGCAGGACGCGCAACAGCTATTCACCGACAACCGATGCCAAAACAATACCAAAAAAATGCCAATCGTCTAGAGCAATTACAATGATCAGAAAATTTTTTTGGTTAATGCGGAAATTTCGATCATAAGGCCTTAAATTGAGGCATTAGAACAAAAAAGCTCCGATTAATAATACGAGTTCGCCAATGGTTCTATTTTGGTATTGCTGATCGCGACTTGTGTGGTATAGCCAGAAGCAGCCATATCGGATTGTAACAGAGGTTATGGATGAACGGGGCAGCGCTTAATCTGGAGGATCTGCAATCGGGTGGCGGCCCGCTTTACCTAAAGCTGCGCCAGACGATTGAAGACGCCATCAATGGTGGCCGCCTGAAACATGGCGATGCCTTGCCGCCAGAGCGCGACATTGCGGAAAGTGCCTGCGTCAGCCGCGTCACGGTGCGCAAGGCTGTGGATGACCTCGTGCGCGACGGCCTCCTCGTCCGGCGGCACGGTTCCGGTACCTTTGTCGTCAAGCCGATCACCCGCATGCAACAGCCTCTGACCAAGCTCACTTCGTTTACGGAGGACATGCGCCGGCGTGGCATGACGGCGAGCACCCGCTGGCTGGACAGAGGCCTCTTTCACCCCACCGGCGACGAAATGATGGCGCTTGGCCTTTCACAATCGGCCATGGTGGCGCGGCTCACCCGTCTGCGCCTTGCCAATGACCAGCCGATCGCGCTTGAAGTCACGAGCCTGCCAGGCGATATTCTGCCCGACCCGCAAATGGTCGAAAATTCGCTCTATCTTGAGCTTGAGAAAAGTGGCATTCGCCCGGTGCGCGCCATCCAGCGCATCTCTGCCCGTAACCTTACCGATGAAGAAACCCTGCTGCTTGGCGTTCCGCCGGGCTCGGCAGCGCTTTCCGTTCAGCGAATGGCCTATCTGGAAAGCGGGCGCCTCATGGAAATATCCCGTGCGCTGTACCGCAGCGACGCCTATGACCTCGTCGCCGAACTGACGATGGGCCCCGAGTGACCACCAGTGATCAAGGACAGAAACAATGACAACCCTGATGCGCCAGGAAATCGATGAGATTCCCGATGCAGTCGCCCGCCTGCTCGACAATGCCAATTCGGACTTCCAGGAAGCCGGCGCCAAGCTGAAGGCCCGTGATCCGGCCGTTATCGTCACCATCGCCCGTGGATCTTCCGATCACGCCGCCCATTTCCTGAAATATGCCATCGAGCTGCAGACCGGGCTTCCGGTCGCCTCGCTCGGCCCGTCGCTCGCCTCGATCTACCAGACGAAGCTGCGGCTGGAACGGGCGGCGGCCATTGCCGTTTCGCAATCGGGCAAGAGCCCGGATATCGTCGCCTTGGCGCAAAGTGCGCGCGATGGCGGCGCGCTCACTTTCTCGCTCGTCAACACCCTGCCATCTGCGCTTGGCGATGCCGCCGATCACGCGATCGATATACAGGCTGGCCCGGAAAAAGCCGTGGCTGCCACCAAATCCTTCGTCAACTCCATCGTTGCCGGTCTCGCGATCCTTGCCGAATGGACGGAAGACAACCTGCTTGCCAAGGCGATCAGCGCCCTGCCGCAGAATTTCGCCCGGGCCGTCGCCCTTGACTGGAGCCACATCGGCGAGGCGGTCAAGGGTGAGGAATCGCTTTATATGCTTGGCCGTGGTCCTGCTCTCGCCATCGCCGCGGAAGCCGCGCTGAAATGCAAGGAAACCTGCGAACTGCACGCGGAAGCCTATTCGTCGGCGGAAGTCATGCATGGCCCGGTTTCGCTGGTCGCTCCGAGATTTCCGGTGATCGCCTTTGCCGCCCGTGACCGCGCCGAGACCTCCGTGACGGAAATTGCCGCAAATCTCTCCCGCAAGGGCGCCAATGTTTTCGTTACATCCTCAAAAGGCAGCCCCGCCAAGTCCCTGCCCTTCGTGGAAACAAACCATCCGCTGACCGATGCATTGTTGTTGATCGCGCCGTTTTACGGCTTCATCGAACAATTGTCGCGCCTGCGCGGCTTCAACCCGGATGCGCCGGTGGCGTTGAAGAAGGTGACGGAAACTCAATGAGCGGCATCAAGGCATTTGTCGGCGCCCGCATTTTCGATGGCGCCGCATGGCACGACGACAGGGTGCTCGTGACCGTGGATGGCCGTGTCGGCGACATCAGTGGCCGCATGTCCGCACCGGCAGAAGCCGAGATCATCGACGCGTCAGGATTGCTGATCACGCCTGGCTTCATTGACCTTCAGGTCAACGGCGGCGGTGGGGTGATGTTCAATAACCAGCCGGATGCGAAAGGAATAGCCCGGATCTGCTCCGCCCATGCGAAATTCGGCACCACGGCGCTGATGGTCACGCTCATCACCGACCGGCCGGATATCACATTGCGAGCCGCCGAAGCGGGCATTGACGCCCAAAGAGAAAGGGTGCCCGGTTTTCTCGGCCTGCATTTTGAGGGCCCGCATCTTTCGGTTGCCCGCAAGGGCACACATGATCCGGCACTGATCCGCAAAATGGAAGCGCCTGATCTGGCGGTGCTGACCGGATGCAAGGCAAAACTCCCCTTCGTGATGACGACCGTTGCTCCAGAGAATGTAACCTTGGAACAGGTCAAGGCGCTGGCAGAAGCCGGCATCGTCGTCAGTCTCGGCCACACGGACACAGGACTCGACATGGCGACTGCCTATGCCGAAGCAGGTGCTTCGATGGTCACACATCTTTTCAATGCCATGAGCCCGCTCGGTCATCGCGAGCCGGGGCTCGTGGGGGCGGCACTTTCAAACGGCAAGCTCGATTGTGGATTGATCGCCGACGGTTTCCATGTCGATCCGGCCGCGATGGGCATTGCGCTGCGCGCAAAGAATGGCCCGGCCCACATCTTCCTCGTCACGGATGCCATGTCGACTATCGGCACCGACGATGATGGTTTTGAACTGAATGGCAGGCGTGTCTATCGCAACGGCGGCCGGCTGACGCTTGAAGACGGTACGCTGGCGGGGGCGGATATCGATATGCTCTCCTGCATTCGCTTCATGCACGAAAAGCTGGACACGCCGCTGGAAGAGGCCTTGAGAATGGCTTCAGCCTATCCTGCCGAGGCAATCGGCGCTTCTGGCAAAGGCAGACTTCTGCCTGGTTTCGATGCGGATTTTGTCATGCTTACACCTGACCTTCAGATGCATTCGACATGGATCGGCGGAGATAAGATCCACGATGCCGCACGCTCCGGAGGCTGAATCATGATCGTTTGTTTCGATATAGGCGGAACGACCATCAAGGGCGCGATTGCTTACGCTCCTGACGATATTCGCCCCGTGCCGCGCATCCCGACTCCAAAGACCAGCTTTGAAGACTTTGCCGCTGGCCTGAAATCCGTCATCGACAACAGTGGCGGCACACCCGCCTGCGTGTCGCTGTCGATTGCCGGCGTCATCGATGCCGACACCGGCAGGGCCACTGTCGCCAATATTCCAAGTATTCATGGCTGCGCGCTGAAGGACGAACTGGAACAGGCGCTGGGCCTTCCTGTCATCGTCTCCAACGACGCCGACTGTTTCGTGATGGCCGAATCGGAGATCGGTTCCGGGCGGGGCCATCGCGTGGTTTTTGGCGTCATCCTCGGAACCGGTGTCGGCGGAGGTCTGGTGATCGACGGCCGGCTCATCAACAGCGAGGGTGGCTTCGCCGGCGAATGGGGCCACGGACCCGTGGCTGCAACGCGGGCCGGCAACCCGCCGGTCGAGTTGCCTCGGTTCGAATGCGGCTGTGGCCTCACGGGTTGTGTCGATGCCATTGGCAGCGCCCGCGGCATGGAAAAGCTTCATATGCATCTCCACCGGCAGGACATGACCAGCGAGGAGATCATCGCAGCCTGGTTGGGCGGCAACCCGGACGCCGCAAGAACCATCGATATCCTTGTCGATATTCTCGCTTCGCCGCTGGCGATGGTGATAAACGTCACCGGCGCAACCATCGTGCCGGTCGGCGGCGGCCTGTCAAACTCCAGGGAACTGCTTGCCACACTGGATGAAGCGGTCAGAGCCCGAATTCTCCGTCGCTTCGCCCGGCCGCTGGTCGTGCCTGCCATCTGCAGGATTGAACCGGGACTGATCGGCTCGGCCGTTCTCGGGCTGAAACATGCACGGGTGATCGAAGAGGCCTGAACGGACGCCTACACGCCACCGAAGGATCAACGGGTCAACTTCTCCCGTCGGAAACCGAGGCCGATCAAACGGCCGGCGAGATGGGCGAGAAGCGGAACGCGGGCAATGATGCGCACAAAAGCGGGGGGCCCTTTCGCCTTGCGGCTATCGCCCTGATCCTTCTTCCGGCTGCTGCGCATCATCAATTGCAGCTTTTGTGTCGCCTTTGTCGGAAATGAGCGCCGCGCTTCGATGGCCATCAATTCCCGCTCGCCTGGCTTTTCGCCCCGCGCAAGAACGGGAATGAGAATATTTGCGGCGGCAACGGCATCCTGAATAGCAAGATTGACACCGACGCCGCCAATGGGCGACATGGCGTGAGCCGCGTCACCGATGCAGATGAGGCCAGGCTTCCACCACCGCTTCAGCCGGTCGATCCTGACCGTCAGCAGATGCACATCCTCAAAGGTCTGAAGTTCGAGAAGCCGTTCCTGCGGCAGCGGGCACACTTTCGCCACCGCATCGCGGAACGCTGCGATACCCTGAACCTTCATCTCGGCGAAGGTTCCGCGGCGGACCACAAAACCGCACTGCCAATAATCGCCGCGATCTATCAGGACGAAACCCTGCTGTGGGCCGGCATGCCCCATGGTTTCCGCCGGATCGCCCGGCTGCCTGGATAGTTTCATCCAGAGAACCTCCGTCGGCTGCCCGAAGCTTTCCACCACCAGACCTGCCTTGTCCCGCACGATTGAATTGCGGCCATCCGCCCCGATCACGAGCTCGGCATCGATCTCCAGCGGCCCGTCGGACGTATCCACCACGAGACCCGCAACAACGCCATCGCGCTCGCGCAGACCGGAGACACCTGCATTCATGAGCAGCGTGAAATTCTCATATTGCCCTGCCTTGCCGGCAAGAAAGCTTAGGAAATCCCATTGCGGCATGAAGGCGATGAAACGGTTTCTCGCAGGCAGCCGGGAAAAATCGGCGATGGTGACCATCTGACCCGCAATCTCGGCATGAAGTTTCTGCGCTCTCGTATGCGGCAGCGCCAGAAACTCCCGAATGAAGCCTAGCTGCTCGACAATATCGAGAGTGGAAGGATGAATGGTATCGCCCCGAAAATCGCGCAGGAAATCGCCATGCTTTTCAACGATGGTGACATCGATACCTGCTCTCGCAAGGAGGAGCCCGAGCATGAGCCCGGCAGGGCCAGCTCCGGCAATGGCAACCCTTGTGATGATCCGCTTCCGCTCTGGCATTTCGGCGTCAAGGCCCCCGGCAACCATACGATCCCCCACCACCATCAAGTCTTTTGCGCAGGTAAGGCCACGTTTTTCGGTTGCGGCCACCCCTGTGCGTCGAACCGGAACAACATGTCGGACCTGGCGAAGATAAAGGCGAAGGCCATGGCCGTCCACATGCCGAGCAGCAGCCCGGCCGCCACATCGCTCGGATAATGCGCGCCGACAATGACACGTGAGACGCCGATCACAAGGGCAAGCAGAAGAAACGCCCAGCGAAAGCGCGGCATAAGCATGGCAAAGACACCGAAAAACGCTCCGGCAGCCGTGGAATGGCCGGAAGGAAAGCTTTCATAAAGATTGTTGCCGGTGAAGGGTGTGAGGCTATACGCCCCCATTTCCAGAAGGAGCTCCGGCCGCGCCCGGCCGATCAGGAACTTTAGCGTATGAACGAGAATGCTTGCGGTCCCGATTGTCAGAAAGAAATAGGAGAGAAGCCGCCACGCTGTCCGCAACCGGCCATGATAGGTCTGCGCGCTGAGAACCCGCGCCGCGACATAGGCGAGAATGGCCAGCGCGCCGGTGGAATAAAGCATCCAGCGGAAAGTTCCGAAATCGGTAATCGCACGATTAAAGGACACCACTGCACCGGGCAACGCCTGCGCGCTTTCCGAGAGGCGCGGATCAAAAGGGACAAAGGCCGCAACCAGCACAAGGCTCGCCGCAAAAATCCATCCGCTGGAAACGAGAAAACGCCGCATCAATATCCTCTCATCGTTTTTCTTGCATATGGCTTTGCCATCCGCAAAAACAATAGGCCGGCTTTGTCCTTGTTATGGCTTGTTTTCGCGGGTAGAGGCTAAAGCATATCACCCGAAAACGTGCAGTACCTTCGGGAGAACGGCACGCCCGAAGAATTGCGACCAGCAACGGACCGACGGACTGAAAATGACGAATGCCAGTGAAATGCCCCGCAAGCTGACGATCTTGGGTTCGACGGGTTCGATCGGCTCCAATACGCTGGATGTGGTCCGTCAACTGGGCGGCAGGGGCCAATTCGAGATCGTGGCTTTGACCGGCGCCGGGAATATCGCTCTTCTGGCGGAGCAGGCGCGACAATTCGGCGCGGAGCTCGCCGTCACCGCCGAGGACGACAAATACGAAGACCTCAAGTCCGCTCTCGCAGGAACGGGCATAAAGACCGCGGCAGGCAAATCCGGTCTTGAAGAGGCGGCTTCGATGGATGCCGGCTGGGTGATGGCGGCCATTGCCGGAACCCCCGGTCTGGCCCCCACGGTGACTGCGGCCAGGCGTGGCGCAGATATCGCCCTCGCCAACAAGGAGTGCCTCGTTTCGGCGGGCGATGTTTTTATACGCACGGTCAAGCAGGGTGGCGGCAGGCTGATCCCGGTCGACAGCGAGCACAGCGCAATCTTCCAGTGCCTCACGGGCGATCACAGAGAGGCTGTGGAACGCATCATCCTGACGGCTTCCGGCGGCCCGTTCCGCACATGGTCGCGCGAAGAAATGGCCAATGTCACGGCGGACGTCGCCCGCGCCCATCCCAACTGGTCAATGGGGTTGAAGGTTTCCATCGGCAGCGCCTCCATGTTCAACAAGGGACTGGAGATGATCGAGGCGAAATATCTCTTCGATCTCAGGCCCGATCAGGTTGAGGTAATAGTCCATCCGCAGTCGATCGTGCATTCGATGGTTGGCTACAGCGACGGCTCTTATATCGCGCAGCTCGGATCTCCCGATATGCGCACCGCCATTTCTTACGCCCTTACCTATCCTGAGCGCGGACAGCTGAACGTCGAACGGCTGGATTTCGCAAAACTGGCGAGGCTCGATTTCGAGGCGCCGGATGAAGCACGGTTCCCGGCACTTCGGCTGGCGCGAACCGCGCTGGAGCGCGGCGGCTTACAGGGTGCCGCCCTGAACGCCGCCGATGAGACCGCCTTTCACGCCTTCGTCGACGGCGCCATCGGTTTCCTCGATATGGCGGACATCGTGGAAACGGTCATGGACCGGATGGATGACGGCCGCAGCGCTGGCACGATCGAAGATGTATTCGCGGCAGATGAGGAAGCTCGCCGCCATGCCGGCGAACTCATCTCCACCAAAGAAAAGGCCGCGTAAACGCGGCCCGATTTCCCTATCCGAAGAGTTTCCTTACGCCACCGCACGCGCCAGCGCACAATGCGACCAGAGTTGATGCAGCGCGCCGACCAGATGCTCGATGTCCGCGTCGCTATGCAGCGGGGTCGGGGTGATGCGCAGACGCTCGGTCTTACGCGGCACCGTCGGATAATTGATCGGCTGTACATAGACGCCGTGACTGTCGAGCAGGATATCAGATATCCATTTGCACTTGGCAGCATCGCCCACCATCACCGGCACGATGTGGCTTGGATTGTCCATATGCGGAATGCCGCGCGCATCGAGAAGTCCACGCAGCTTCCGCACGCGGTCCTGATGACGGGCCCGCTCGAAAGGGCTTGCCTTCAGATGCTGGATCGAAGCAATAGCTCCGGCGGCGAGCGACGGCGGCAATGCCGTGGTGAAGATGAAACCGGAAGCGAAGGAGCGGATGAAATCGCAGACCACGGTGGAGCCGGTAATGTAACCGCCCATGACGCCGAAGGCCTTGCCGAGCGTTCCCTCGATGATCGTCAGGCGATCCATCAGGCCTTCGCGCTCGGCAATGCCGCCGCCGCGCGGGCCGTACATGCCCACAGCGTGGACTTCATCGAGATAGGTCATGGCGCCATAACGATCGGCAAGATCGCAGATTTCCCTGATCGGCGCGATATCGCCGTCCATGGAATAAACGGATTCGAAAGCGATGAGCTTCGGCGCGTTCGGATCAGCGGCCTGGAGCTTGGCCTCGAGGTCCTCGAGATCATTGTGCTTCCAGATCACCCGCTCACAACGGCCATAACGGATGCCCTCGATCATTGAGGCATGGTTGAGCGCGTCCGAAAAGATGATCAGGCCAGGTATCTTCTGGCCGAGCGTGCCGAGGGTAGCCCAGTTGGACACATAGCCTGAGGTGAAGATCAGCGCCGATTCCTTGCCATGGAGGTCAGCAAGTTCGCGCTCGAGCAGGACGTGATAGTGGTTGGTGCCAGAAATATTCCGGGTGCCTCCCGCACCCGCGCCACAGTGATCAATGGCGGCTTTCATGGCTTCGACAACCTTCGGGTTCTGGCCCATGCCGAGATAGTCGTTGGAACACCAGACAGTAACGTCCTTGCGTTCACCATTGGCGTTATACCGGGTCGCGCGGGGGAAATTGCCCTGCTGGCGTTCGATATCCGCAAAAACGCGATAGCGTCCCTCAGAATGCAGGCTTTGCAGTTCCGTCGTGAAAAATGCCTCGAAGTCCATGCCATGCTCCAGAATTGACCAGCTCGTTCTCTGCCTCGTTGCCGGGACCGTCAACCCTTCCGGGCTATTTTAGCCGCCACTGCGTCAATTCGCCGTTGTTTTGAACCATTCCAATAAACCGTTTATAGCCGCTCATGAAAAGCGCAAAATTGATTCACATCAAAAAAGCGGATTTTTGGAACCTTTTTTGCGCCGCGCCGTTGTTTGGGGCACAATCGATTTACGCTCGGAGGAATGCCTTAAGTGGAGGCTTCCCTAAACGACATCGAATTGTTAGTTATCTGTGGCGGTCGGAGGTAGCAGTCGCCGCAGATAAATATGGGACGCCTACCGAGCCAAAGAGCTCATTGTAACGTTGGAGAGAGTTTCATGAAAAAGGCAATCATATTTGCGCTGGTCGGCCTGTCGCTCGCAAGCTGCACGCAGACTGAAAAGGGTGCTTCGATTGGTGCCGTTTCCGGCGCCGTTATCGGTGGCGCGGTCACTGGCAACGTTCGTGGCGCAGCTGTTGGCGCAGCGATCGGTGGCGTCGGTGGTGCTTTGATTGGCAACGCTTCCGAGCCGGGCTATTGCTATTACCGCGACCAGTACGGCCAGCGTTACACGGCACGTTGCCGCTAATCGCTTCGCGAAATACCGTTGCACAGAAGCCCCGGTCATCCGGGGCTTTTTGCGTTATGGGCTGCAAAACAGATGCCGAGGGTCCTCAAAGCCGTTTATTTATGATTAAATTGCAATGTTAACGGAGAGGAAACGGGTTAGGGCGACAATAAAGGCTCAACCATAAAGCAGCTTATGCGAAGAACACGAACTAACCCGAAGACAGGTATTGCGTATCGGAAAGCTGGCACCGCGCTTGCGGTTGCTGTGACGTTCGCCCTGTATCCGGCTTTTACGCGTGATGCCTTCGCCTTCAAACTGTTCGGCATGCGCCTGTGGGGTTCGGAAGAACCGGAGGTCGAGGTTATCAACCCCGTCAAATATGCCGTCACGCTCAACGCTCCCGACGCCGACAAATCCCTGACGGACAGCCTCGAAAACAGTTCCCTTCTTTTGGCCGACAAGGACAAGCCTGCCTCAGGCGATCTCGGACTCCTGATAAAGGCAAGGGACGACAGGGACAGGCTGATTGCAGCGCTTTATGAAAACGCCCGCTATGGCGGTATTGTCAATGTCACCGTGGCCGGGAGGAATGTCGACGACCTGCCGCCCAACCCGGTTTTCGACCATAGCGCGCCCGTTCCCGTGGTCATAACCGTTACGCCCGGTCCCAAATTCACACTCGGCAATATCCGTCTCGAAGGCGACGTCACAGGCCGCAATCTCGAGGAATACGGCCTGACGACGGGCGGCGATGCCGGCTCCCTGGCGATCATCCGCGCCGGCAACAAGCTGATCGATGATCTGAAGGCCGAAGGCCGCCCGCTTGCCAAGCTGACGAAACGCGAGGCCGTTGCAAACCACGCGACAAACACTGTCGACATCACCATGGCGGCCGAAGGCGGCCCCGTCGCCCCACTCGGCACGGTCACCGTCACAGGTGAAAAAACCGTCGATGGGGATTTCATCCGCCGCTATTCGCGCCTCAATGGCGGCGAGCCCTATTCGCCGGAAAAACTGCGCAAGGCCGCCGATCGCCTGCGCCAGCTCGGTGTTTTTTCCAGCCTGACGATCAAGGAGGCAGGAACGCTCGCCCGCGACGGCACCATTCCGTTGACCATCGAAGTGTCCGAAGGCAAGCACCGCTATTTCGGCGTCGGCGCACAATATTCCACCACCGAAGGCATTGGTCTTCAGGGCTACTGGGGCCACAGAAACCTGTTCGGCCAGGCCGAATCGCTGCGCATCGAGGGCTCGGTCTCGCGCATTGCAGAGGCATCGAGCGTGGAAGGCATGGACTATTCGGCGGGCATTACCTTTACGAAGCCCGGAATGTTCAATCCCCGCACGACATTCAAGACCAGCCTGATTGCCAAGACCGAGCATCCGGACACCTACGAAGCCAAGACGCTGACTGGGACTGCCGGTTTCAGTTATGAACTAAACGATACCGACACGGCTGCCGCGGGCCTGGAGGTGCAGTGGGCCGATACAGACGACGCCTTCGGAAAGAACGAATATCTTACCACGTCCATTCCGCTGGAATTCGTTCGCGATACCCGCGACGACAAGCTCAACCCGACCGAAGGCTTTCGTGCATCGGTGGCCGCCAAGCCCAGCTATGAGGCCCTGAACGGGACCTTCTTCTCCTCTTTCGAAGGTTCGATTACCGGGTACAAGGGGCTGGGCGCGGAAGACAGGCTGATCATGGCCGGAAAACTGTCGGGCGGCGTACTCGTCGGCGGAAGCGACCTGCAGGACATCCCCACGACCCGCCGCTTTTATGCCGGGGGCGGCGGGTCCGTGCGTGGCTATAGCTATCAGGAAATATCGCCTTATAATGCGGCAGGCGACGCGACCGGCGGTCGCTCCTATGTCGTTGGCTCCATTGAAGCCCGCATCAAGGTCACCGACACGATCGGTATAGTGCCTTTTATCGATGCGGGTGTGGTCTCGGAAGACGTGACCCCGGACTTTTCCGACATTCGGGCTGGCGCCGGTATCGGGCTGCGTTACGCGACACCCTTCGGGCCTCTGCGTCTGGATGTCGCCACGCCGCTAGACAAATACGATGGCGGCAACAGTTTCGGCATTTATGCTGGCATCGGTCAGTCTTTTTAAACGCCGCAGTCGAACACCCTTGCAACAGAGTGTAGATTACCCTTTATGAAAACGTTGATTCGATTGCTGAAATGGCTGGGCTACGCTGCCTTGTGCGGCGTGGTACTTCTGTTGCTTGCAGCCTTTTTCGTCGGTTTTACGCCGATGGGCGCGAGAATAGCCGCAAAGCAGATTTCATCGCTTGTATCGACACCCGATCAGATAATCGAGATTTCTCCGCCCAGCGGGCTTTTGACGGGGCATCTGAGGCTCGACAACGTCACTCTTTCGGATCGGCAGGGCCCTTATGCCCGCGTGAACCAGATCGCCGTCGACTGGTCACCCTTCTCGCTTCTAGCCGGCACCTTCCATGCGGACCGGGTATCGGCGGGATCGATCGATGTCCAGCGCCAACCGGTTCCGGTGGAGGAAACGACGAGCAAAAGCTCCGGCAGTTCCTCTCTGCCGATTGAAATAGCGATCGACAATTTCAGCTTTCCCGATATTCGTCTCGGCCAGCCCCTTCTCGGCCGCCCCTTTGAACTGACGGCCGAAGGCAACCTCAAGGCCGCCAGCGACGATATCAGACTGTCGCTCACGGCCCACCGGCTGAATGCCCCGGATGCGGCCGTTAACGCCGACATCGCATTTCTTCCCAACGAAAATGTCCTGAAGCTGAAGGCGGAGATGCGGGAGCCTGAGGGCGGACTTCTTGCCACGCTGCTGTCTCTGCCCGGCACACCTGCGGTCGCCATCGACCTTAACGGCGAAGGACCGCTTTCAAACTGGACCGGCAGCATGCGCGGCAACGTCGCTGGTAACCCTGTTGTCAACGTCACCGGCCGGCACCTCCTCGCGGAGGATGGCACCCGCCGCATCGAAGTTGCGGGTGGCGGCCAGCCCGATCTGCTTCTGCCGCCCGCCTTCCGGCAGCTTTTTGCCGGTGAGACGAAGCTCGACGCAAACGCCACCCTTTCCCCACAGGGGCGCATCGAAATCGGCAGCAGTACACTGGAAACCGGCACCCTGCTGCTGACGGCCTCCGGCACCATTGATCCGAACGGCCAGAACGACCTTGCCGCCAACCTCATCGGTACAGCCGGGCCCGTCGATTTTCGCTGGCCGCTGAGCGATGGGGAGGTGCAGGCCCTCATCAACGGCCTCGATCTTTCGTTAAAGGGTGGGGCAGACGCCGCACATCTTGACACAACCGTTTCCCTGCGCAGCCTCTCTTTGCCGCAAGGCAGGCTGGACGACGTCAAACTGACGGCGCAAAGCGCTGATCTCAATATCGCTGACCGGAGCGGCACAATCGCCACCGCTCTCTCCGTGGCGCAATCGTCCTTTGTCAGCCCCGATATTGATCGGCTGGTGCGTGCGCCGCTCACCATCAATGCACCGCTCCGCCTGAGCCCATCCGCCATCGGCTTTGACAGCGCGACGCTTGAAAGCGCCAGCGTTGGCGGAACACTGAACGGCAGTTTTGACCTTACCGGCAACCGCCTCACCTCCAGCGTGCAGCTCTTCGCGCTGCCCGCCACCCTTCCACCGGCTCTCGCGGAAAAGTTCGACACCACCATCGCCCTCCAGGGTGATGTCGACGTGACCATCGGTGGACGCACCAGCGTTGAAAACCTCGTCGTCAAGTCGGGAACGATCGAGGCGACAGGCAATGCCGGTCTCGAAAACGATGCATTGAGCGCCAGCCTGACGGGTAAATTTCTCGCTCTTGAAAAGTTGACGCCACAGGCAAAGGGCGTCGCCGATTTTGCGATCGAGGCCACCGGCGCGCTGGCAGCGCCGGATTTCAACGTGACCCTGACTTCCGAGAGCGCAATCCTTGCCGGACGTACGCTTGAATCGTTGCAAGTCAATGCGACAGGCAAGGCCGATCCCGCCGCTCCTCAGGCGAAACTTACGGCCAGCGGCAGCCTTGACCGACAGAAGATCGATGCCAATGCCGAATTGGTGCAAACCGAAAACGGCACTGCGATTCCCGAGCTGCGCGTGGCGGTAGGCCGGAATATCTTGAACGGGCAACTGCAATTCTCGCAGCAGTTTCTGCCATCCGGCAATCTTTCCTTCAACTTTCCCGACCTTGCGCTACTCGCCGCTCTCGCTGCGCAGCAGGCGGATGGCGATATTGCCGGCGACATCGCCCTTAGCAACGCCAATGGCCGGATCGCCGCGACGATCAAAGCCAATGGCAGCAGCATCCGTCAGGGCACGACAACGATCTCCGGGTTGGCGGCCGATATTTCAATAGACGACCTTCAGGCAATCGCCATCAACGGCAAGGTCAACGCCGATACCGTCAATGCCGGCGCGGCTGCGATATCTGACCTGAAAGCCACAATCGGTCATTCCGGCACAACGACGCAGTTCGACGTCAACGCGCGTTACGACAACGCACCGCTGGTGGTGAATGGCAGCGCCGAGACGGGCGGATCGCCCATGACGGTAAGACTCGACGCCTTTTCCGCCGCGCCCAAGGGCATTGCCGTGCGCCTTGAAAAGCCCGCCACCATTGCCATCCAGAACGGTACGGCCCGGATCTCCGATTTGACCATCATCACGGGCGAAGGACGTGTCGAGGTCAACGGCACCGCCGGGTCGACGCTTGATATCAATGCCGATATCCGTTCGCTGCCCGCAAGTCTCGCAAATGCCTTTGCCACCGGACTGGATGCGGCGGGCAGCATCTCCGGCACGGTGAAGGCCAAGGGTGCGGCATCGAACCCTGCGGTCGACTATAATCTCAACTGGGTAAATGCCGAGGTCGCGCAGACGCGCGCGGCGGGTCTCGCCGCCCTCGGCATCAAGGCGAACGGTCAATTTTCCGGTGGTACCCTTCAGATCGACACGAATGTCTCCGGTCAGGGCGGCATGGCGCTTTCAGGCGGCGGCTCGCTCGGTATCGCCGGCAATCGTCCGCTTTTGATGGCGTTTTCCGGCAGACTGCCTTTCTCAGCCGTCGCCGCACAAACAGCAGCGCAGGGCCTCGATGTGAATGGCACCGCCGCCATCGACGTGAAGATTTCCGGCAGCGCTTCCGCACCTGTCATTAGCGGCAGCATCACCACTGATGGCACGCGCCTGACCGACGTGCGCCGAAACCTCACCATTAACGATCTGGGCGCCACCATCACCTTCGACCGTGATCGTGCCGTCATCTCCCGATTGACCGGCAGGCTGGCAGGCGGTGGAACGATCTCGGGAACCGGCAGCGTCGGCATAACCGGTGGTTCGGGTTTTCCTGCCGATATATCGATTACGCTTAATCGCGCCGGTTACAACGACGGCACGCTGGTAACGACAGTGGTGAGCGGCACGCTGACGCTGAAAGGCGCGTTGCTGAATTCCCCCGTGCTGGGCGGCAACCTGACGCTGGACAGAAGCGCCATCACCATTCCGGAGAAGCTGCCGGCTTCACTGACGGAGATCGACGTCAAGCACAAGAACGCACCACCCAAGGTACGCGCGCAGGCCAAGGCGCTTGGAGCCGATCAGGGCGGAAGCGGCAGCTCGTCCACCATCAATCTCGATCTGCAGGTCAATGCACCGAGCGGTATATTCGTGCGCGGTCGGGGTATCGATGCAGAACTGACCGGCAATCTGACGATCCGTGGCACCGCAGCGGTTCCGGTCATTTCAGGCGGCTTCGAAATGCGTCGGGGCAGGCTTGAAATCCTCACTCGCCGCCTTGATTTCACGACAGGAAATATCAGTTTCGGTGGCGGCCTCGTTCCGGTCCTCGACATGAAGGCGGACTCAACGGTTGGTTCAACGACCATCACCGTATCTGTTTCCGGTACTGCCAACGATCCGACCTTTGCGTTCTCCTCGGCTCCCGCCCTGCCACAGGATGAGGTGATGGCACAGCTGATCTTCGGCCAGTCCATGTCAAAACTATCCGCGCTGCAGATCGCGCGGTTGGCGGATGCCGCCGCTCAACTGGCCGGCGGGCGTTCCACATCGCTGTTCGACAAGCTCAGAAGCAATCTCGGCGTCGATGATCTTGATATTTCGACCGACTCCGAAGGACAGGCCCGTGTTTCCGCCGGTAAATACCTGAACGAAAGAACCTATCTGGAGCTGCAGCAAAGCGGCGAATCCGGCGCAAAAGCCATCATCAATCTCGACGTAGGACGCGGTGTGAAGCTGCGCGGGGAAGCGGGCGGCGATGGCGAAGGCGCAGCAGGCATATTTTACGAGAAAGAGTATTGAGATGGTTCGCATTTAGGTTTGCGAAACCATCTCGTGCTAGGAATCTTCCATTGAAGACGGAAATATTGTTTCCGGCTGTTCAGGCACCAGGCAGAACGCCAAATTCGCATTGCAAGTGTCGGTGCACTTGCGCCGGCCTCCACAGCGAGCATTGGGAAGAATTCTGATGGCAATGATTAACTCTACCAATTTTGGCGGTGAGACGCTCGAAATCATCGCATTCCGCCTGCATGATCAGGAATTCTGCGTGAAGACGACGACCATTCGCGAAATCCGCGGCTGGGCGCCTTCGACGCCCATTCCCCACGCACCGAAAGACGTCATCGGCGTCATGAACCTGCGCGGCTCTGTTATCCCGATCATAGATCTGGCTCACAAACTCGGCATGAAAAGCACCGTTGCCAATGAGCGCAGCGCAATCGTAGTGGCCGAAGTGCATAACATGGTCATCGGCATGCTGGTGGATCGCGTTTCAGACATTCTGACGATCCCGGCAAACCAGGTCCAGCCGGTTCCCGAAATTTCAGCCTCCTTCGACAAGTCCTATTCCGAAGGGATCATCGCCAACGAACATGGCATGATCTGCTTCCTGAACCTTGCGAAAATGTTCAAGGGCACTGAAGCGGAAGATCTCGCGGCCTGACAAGGTCTGCGCAGGCCTCGCTGAAGAATGATAAGGAACAATCCATACCGCCGGAGCACCTGCCGGCGGTTTTGTTTTTTCTTTCACGCATTTTATTAAATAAGAACATTTTAATATTATAGATATCTAATATTAACGCCATAGATCAGTACCGCGCCGGCAAGCCTATACGCGGGCCGATACCTGACCCAGGGCCAACATAGAGAAGTGCCTGCATTGCTGCCTTCGGCGGCAAAACCTGTTCGGTGTTCAACGTGATATGGCGTGGACCGCATCTTCTTTGCGGCTTGCCGCGCCGTGGGCTGACTTTGGGGGACTTGTAATGCTGGGGTTAGGAAAAAGCGTAGACAGTAGAAATATGCTCGATGCGATATCAAGATCGCAGGCGGTCATCGAATTCGATCTCAAAGGTAATATCCTCACCGCAAATAAGAATTTCTGCGCGGCACTGGGTTATGACCTCACCGAGATCGTCGGTAAGCACCACCGCATATTCTGCGACAGCGAGCTTGCCGCGTCTCGCGCCTATCAGGAATTCTGGGACTCTCTCGCCCGGGGCGAGTTTCAGGCCAGGGAATTTCGCCGTATCCGCAAGGACGGCTCGGTGATCTGGATCGAGGCATCCTACAACCCGGTTTTCCGTTCGGGCAAGCCCTATAAAGTGGTCAAGATCGCAACAGATATCACCGCAAAAAAGATCACGGCCGCGGAAGATGCGGGCAAACTGGAGGCGCTCTCCCGCTCGCAAGCCACCATTGAGTTCTTTCCTGACGGTACGATCATCACCGCCAATCCAAACTTCTGCGCTGCGGTGAACTATGACCTCAAGGAAATCGAGGGCAGGCACCACCGCATGTTCTGTGATCCTGCCTATGCCGCCTCGCCCGCCTATGCAAATTTCTGGCAACGACTGGCATCAGGCGAATTCATCTCGGACGAGTTTGTCCGCTACGGGAAGAACGGCAAGGAAATATGGATCCAGGCCGCCTATAATCCGGTTGTCGATGAAACCGGTAAAGTGGTGAAGGTGGTGAAATTTGCCACCGACGTCACACCGCGCATGAGCGCCATTCGCATGCTTGCAGATGCCCTGCGGGCGCTGGCCGAAGGCGACCTTGTACAACGCCTCGACAACAGCTTCGTGCCCAGCATGGAAAAACTGCGGGCAGATTTCAACGAGGTCGTCGCCAAGCTGCAGGCCACGATGCAGACAATCGCGCACAATGCCTCGACAATCGCATCCGGATCCGGCGAAATCCGCATCGCCGCCGATCAGCTCTCGCAACGCACCGAACAGCAAGCCGCCTCACTGGAGGAGACCGCTGCGGCGCTGGAGGAGATCACCACCACCGTAACCGATGCAAGCCACCGCGCAGGTGAGGCCGGTAAACTGGTGCTGCGGACAAGAGAACATGCCGAGCATTCCGGCGACATCGTTCAGCAGGCAATTTCCGCCATGGATGCGATTTCGAGGTCCTCAGGCGAGATCACCAATATCATTGGCGTTATAGACGACATCGCTTTCCAGACCAATCTCTTGGCCCTCAATGCGGGCGTCGAAGCAGCGCGCGCCGGGGAAGCGGGCAAGGGGTTCGCCGTCGTCGCACAGGAGGTCCGGGAGCTCGCACAGCGATCCGCCGTTGCCGCCAAGGAGATCAAATCCCTCATCAACACCTCTCGCGAGCAGGTCTCCAACGGCGTGGATCTGGTGGGCAGAACCGGCGACGCCCTGCGGGACATCCAGTCGCAGATGGGCGAGATCGACACTAATGTCTCGGCCATCGTTGAAGCATCCCGCGAACAGGCGAACGGTCTCAGGGAGATCAATCAGGCCGTCAACGTTATGGATCAGGCCACCCAGAAAAACGCCGCGATGGTAGAAGAAACCACCGCCGCCAGCCACGGGCTCGCTACAGAAGCGGAAAATCTGCATGAATTGCTGCGGCAGTTCAGAATCGCGCACGACACGTCACCCGCACGCCCCGTCGACAAGAAACCAGCCGTCCTCACCAGGCTGCCGGTGCCGCAACCGCGATATGCTGCTTTACCAAGGTCTCATGGAAACGCAGCAGCCGAATGGGCGGAGTTCTAAGGGTCTCTTTGAAGTCTGAAGGCCGTCGGGAACGGCGGCCTCTACGTCATAAAATGATACGATCCGCCCTGGTGAAGATCTCAAAATCTTCACCCCGCACGAGTGCGACAAGGGTGATACCCGAGCTTTCAGCGGTTTCGATGGCGAGCGCGGTGGGTGCGGAAATCGCCGCCAGAATGGGACTGCCAAGGATGGCGGTCTTTTGGACCATTTCTACCGACAGGCGGCTGGTCACAACCACAATGCCGGCATTCGGCGGCAGGCCTGCATTGACAACTGCACCTGCAAGCTTGTCGAGCGCATTATGGCGACCGACGTCTTCACGAACAGCAAGCAGCCCCTTTTGAGGATTGTAGAAACCCGCGCCGTGAACCGCTCTCGTTTGGCGATTAAGGCTTTGCGCTTCATTCAGTGCTTTCATCGCAGCAACAATATCATCCCCGTAGACGGAGAGTTCAGAGCCGCTCAGGACCGGGACCACTCGGACCGCCTGCTCTATCGACTCGATGCCACAAAGACCGCAGCCGACAGGGCCTGCCATATGCCGCCGTCTCGCCCTGAGCGCATCCGCATTGGCATCCTGCAAATCCACCTGAACGTCGAAGCCCTGCCCCGCCTCGATCACCTCGATTGACCGGATTTCCGCCCCTGTGGATATGATGCCTTCCGTCAGACTAAATCCGACTGCAAAATCGACAAGATCTGCGGGGCTGGCCATCATCACGGCATGGGTGCTGCCACCATAGGAAAAAGCAACCGGCACTTCCTCGGGCACCGCTCTATCGCCCTCGATCAGGGTCCCTGACCGCAACGCGGTTCTCGCGACCCCTCTGTAGCTCGCTTTTGCCGACACGCCGATCACTCCTCCATCACCAAATCTGCTTCGTGTTGCGCACCCGAGCAGCATTTCTTCGGGATATCACATCTAACCGAAAGCTCTGAAAATCGGAATCGGTTTCCGAGGCTGCCCGGTTGAAACGCAATCGTTGAAGCGCACCTTTGCTAGACTCATGTTCCGTAGGCGATAATTGATGCAACCCGGTCAACGTGATTTTGAAGCTTATGTGGGCAGGCTGAGGACGACGAAGGCAATCGTACCCGCTGACCCGTTAAGCAGCAGGTCAAAACAAAAAAAGCGACCGAGACGGCCGCTTTCTGGATCGGATTTTTTGTGGGCAGTCATTCTTTCGAACCCGCCCGGTGCTTTCAAGCAGCGACGAGAACCTCATGCAGGTTCGTCAGTTCGTAAAGGTGCTTTTCAAGCTTCGTCAGATGCTCGTGGTGATGATTGCCTTCTTCGATTTCGGCCTTGGCCGCATCGATGCGACGCTGCAACGTGTCGGGAGACATGTCATCGGCCGAAACCGCGGATTCGGCAAGAAGCGTGCAGCCCGTCGGGAGAATATCGGCGAAGCCACCGAAGACAACATATTTATGCGTTTCACCAGAAGCGAACTTCACCGTTACCAAACCCGGCTTGATCGTGGTCATCGTCGGCGCATGGTTGGCCAGAACGGTCATTTCACCCAGCGTGGCCGGGATGACGACTTCCGTAACCGTTTCGGAAACGAGCAGACGCTCCGGGGAAACGAGATCGAATTTGAAACTGTCAGCCATGGCTATTCACTTCTTTTCAATTACGCGGGCGTCACGGACTTGTCTGTTACAACGCTGACAAAGCCTTATCGGTTTCGCCACCATTGTCGGCAAGGCGCGCGGCTGAACCACGCGCCCGCCAATTCATGATCAGGCAGCTTCGGCAGCCAGCTTCTTGGCCTTTTCAATGGCTTCTTCCATCGAACCGACCATGTAGAAGGCAGCTTCCGGCAGGCTGTCATATTCACCGTTGACCAGGCCCTTGAAGCCCTTGATCGTGTCTTCGAGCGCAACGAGCTTGCCCGGCGAACCGGTGAAGACTTCGGCAACGAAGAACGGCTGCGACAGGAAGCGCTCGATCTTACGGGCGCGGGCAACCGTCAGCTTGTCTTCTTCCGACAGTTCGTCCATGCCGAGGATGGCGATGATGTCCTGAAGAGCCTTGTAGCGCTGCAGGGTTGACTGAACCTTACGAGCCACTTCATAGTGTTCTTCGCCGACGATCATCGGGTCGAGCATGCGCGAGGTGGAGTCGAGCGGGTCAACGGCCGGGTAGATACCCTTTTCAGCGATCGAGCGCGACAGAACCGTCGTGGCGTCCAGGTGGGCGAACGAGGTAGCAGGAGCCGGGTCGGTCAAGTCGTCGGCGGGGACGTAAATGGCCTGAACCGAGGTGATCGAACCCTTGGTCGTGGTGGTGATGCGTTCCTGCATCTGGCCCATGTCGGTTGCCAGCGTCGGCTGATAACCCACGGCCGAAGGAATACGGCCGAGCAGAGCCGACACTTCCGAACCAGCCTGAGTGAAGCGGAAGATGTTGTCCACGAAGAACAGAACGTCCTGGCCTTCGTCACGGAAGTTTTCAGCGATCGTCAGACCGGTCAGAGCGACGCGAGCGCGGGCGCCCGGCGGTTCGTTCATCTGGCCGTAAACCAGCGCAGCCTTGGAGCCTTCGCCACCACCGAGCTTGTTGACGTTCGATTCGATCATTTCGTGGTAGAGGTCGTTACCTTCACGGGTACGCTCACCAACGCCAGCGAATACCGAGTAACCGCCGTGTGCCTTGGCAACGTTGTTGATGAGTTCCATGATGAGAACGGTCTTGCCAACGCCGGCGCCGCCGAACAGGCCGATCTTACCACCCTTGGCGTAAGGAGCCAGAAGGTCGACGACCTTGATGCCGGTGACGAGGATCTGTGCTTCGGTCGACTGTTCGACGTAAGCAGGAGCGTCCTGATGGATGGCGCGCTTGGAAGCGGTCACGATCGGACCAGCTTCGTCAACCGGCTCGCCGATGACGTTCATGATACGGCCGAGCGTTTCCGGACCAACCGGAACGGAGATCGGAGCGCCGGTGTTCGAAACGCTCTGACCGCGAACGAGACCTTCGGTCGAGTCCATGGCGATCGTGCGAACGACGTTTTCACCGAGGTGCTGCGCGACTTCCAGAACCAGGCGGTTGCCGTTGTTCTCGGTTTCGAGCGCGTTCAGGATCGGAGGCAGTTCGCCTTCGAACGCCACGTCGACAACAGCGCCGATAACCTGGGTAACCTTGCCCGCGCCGTTCACCGCTGCGGTTTTCTTGGGGGTAGCTGCCTTAGCCATTATCCTTACCCTCTTTCCTT
Source organism: Agrobacterium sp. 5Ca39 (assembly GCF_055382365.1). Taxonomy (NCBI): domain Bacteria; kingdom Pseudomonadati; phylum Pseudomonadota; class Alphaproteobacteria; order Hyphomicrobiales; family Rhizobiaceae; genus Agrobacterium; species Agrobacterium sp. 5Ca39. The sequence goes on from NZ_AP026436.1 coordinate 2,262,754, forward strand.
ACCTCAGAGCGCTTCCGCGCCCGAAATGATTTCAATGAGTTCCTTGGTGATCTGAGCCTGACGCTGACGGTTGTAGGACAGCGTCAGCTTGTTGATCATCTCACCGGCATTGCGCGTTGCGTTATCCATCGCGCTCATCTTGGCGCCCATTTCACCGGCAACGTTTTCGAGCAGAGCCCGGAAAACCTGAACCGAAATGTTGCGCGGAATAAGGTCTTCCAGAATAGAAGCCGCATCCGGCTCATATTCATAGACGGCGCTCTGCGTCGCGGCATCCTCTTCCACAACGGGCGTTGCGGCCGGAATGAGCTGCAGGCCGGTCGGGATCTGGCTGATGACGGACTTGAATTCCGAATAAATCAGCGTGCAGACATCGAACTCACCGGCGTTGAAGAGCGAGATCACCTTCTTGGCGATCTGGTCGGCATTTTCGAAACCAACCTTCTTCACGTCGCGCAGCTCGATGCGCTCGATGATGTTGGCTGCAAATTCGCGACGCAGGGCGTCGTAACCCTTCTTGCCGACCGTGATGATCTTGACCGTCTTGCCTTCCGAAATCAGCTTGCGGGCGTGATCGCGGGCAAAACGGGCGATTTGCGAGTTGAAACCGCCGCAAAGACCACGCTCAGCCGTGCAGACGACGAGCAGATGCACGTCGTTCTTGCCGGTGCCGGTCATCAGCGCCGGAGCAACGTCCGCCTCGACCGCATTCGCGATGTTGGCAAGAACGGCGCTCATGCGCTGAGAATAAGGCCGGGCGGCCTCCGCAGCTTCCTGGGCGCGCCGAAGCTTCGCCGCGGCGACCATTTTCATCGCCTTGGTAATCTTCTGCGTCGCCTTTACGGAGGCAATGCGGTTTTTCAGATCCTTTAGTGAAGGCATCCGTTATCCGTCCGAGTAAAAGAGCCCTGATTTAAGAGAAAGACTTGGCGAAACTATCAAGAGCGCCCTTGAGCTTGCCCTTGGTATCGTCGCTGATAGCCTTTTCCGTGCGGATGGTGTCGAGGATCGCCTTGCCTTCCGACCGGAGGTAGGAGAGCAGACCCTGCTCGAACTTGCCGACCTGTGCGACCGGAACCTTGTCGAGGTAACCGTTGACGCCGGCGAAGATCACCGCAACCTGTTCTTCCGTCTTGAGCGGCGAGAACTGCGGCTGCTTCAGAAGTTCGGTCAGGCGTGCACCGCGGTTCAGCAGGCGCTGCGTCGAGGCATCGAGGTCCGAACCGAACTGGGCGAAGGCGGCCATTTCGCGATACTGGGCGAGTTCACCCTTGATCGAGCCGGCAACCTGCTTCATCGCCTTGATCTGGGCGGCAGAGCCAACGCGCGAAACCGACAGACCGACGTTAACAGCCGGACGGATACCCTGATAGAACAGGTCGGTTTCAAGGAAGATCTGGCCGTCGGTGATCGAGATCACGTTAGTCGGAATAAAGGCCGAAACGTCGTTACCCTGGGTTTCGATGACAGGCAGAGCTGTCAGCGAGCCGGCGCCCATTTCGTCGGAGAGCTTTGCAGCGCGCTCGAGAAGACGGGAGTGGAGGTAGAAAACGTCGCCCGGATAAGCTTCGCGGCCCGGAGGACGGCGCAGCAGAAGCGACATCTGACGGTAAGCAACGGCCTGCTTGGAAAGGTCGTCGTAACCGATGAGGGCGTGCTTGCCGTTGTCGCGGAAGTATTCGCCCATGGCGCAACCGGCAAACGGTGCCAGGTACTGCATCGGAGCCGGATCGGAAGCGGTCGCAGCAACGATGATCGAGTACTGCAGCGCGCCGCGCTCTTCCAGAACCTTCACGAACTGGGCGACGGTCGAACGCTTCTGACCGATAGCGACGTAGACGCAATAGAGCTTGTCGCCGTCAGGACCATTGTCGTGAATGGCCTTCTGGTTCAGGATCGTGTCGAGAATGATTGCGGTCTTGCCGGTCTGGCGGTCGCCGATGACAAGCTCGCGCTGGCCGCGACCAACCGGGATGAGCGCATCGATGGCCTTGAGGCCGGTCGACATCGGCTCGTGAACCGACTTGCGCGGAATGATGCCGGGAGCCTTGACGTCAACGCGCGAACGCTTGGCGGCGTTGATCGGGCCCTTGCCGTCGATCGGATTACCGAGCGCGTCAACGACGCGGCCCAGCAGTTCCGGACCAACGGGAACGTCAACGATAGCGCCAGTCCGCTTTACGGTGTCGCCTTCCTTGATGTCACGGTCGGAACCGAAGATAACCACACCGACATTGTCGGCTTCGAGGTTGAGCGCCATACCGCGGATGCCGCCCGGAAACTCGACCATTTCACCAGCCTGAACATTGTCGAGACCGTAAACGCGAGCAATACCGTCACCGACGGAAAGCACCTGGCCGACTTCCGAGACTTCCGCCTCGTTGCCGAAATTTTTGATTTGATCTTTCAGAATTGCGGAAATTTCCGCGGCGCGGATATCCATCAGCCAACCTCTTTCAGTGCAAGCTTAAGGGTGGAAAGTTTGGTGCGAAGAGACGTATCGATCTGGCGGGAGCCGACCTTGACGATCAGACCACCGAGGATCGAGGGATCGACGGTAACGGAAACCGCCACATCCTTGCCGGTAACGCTCTTCAGCGCCGCCTTCAGTTCAGTTTCCTGCGCCTCGTCGAGCGCATGTGCCGAGGTGACCTCGGCGGTAATTTCGCCGCGGTGGGCGGCAGCAATGGTGCGGTAGGCGCGGATCATGCCGGGAACGGCGAAGAGACGGCGGTTATTCGCAACAACCTTGAGGAAATTCAGGGCAAGACCGGTGATGCCGGCCTTTTCGCAAATAGCGGTGATTGCCTTGAACTGGTCCTCGGCGGAGAACACCGGGCTCGCAACCAGACGCTTCAAATCGTCACTTTCATCGAGAAGTGCGCCAAACTTGTCCAGTTCGGCCTGAACCGCTTCGACCGTACCCGCTTCCAAAGCAAGCTCGAAAAGCGACGACGCATACCTTTCCGCTACACCGGATGTTCCCTGGGAGGTCTCTGCCACGGGCACTTTTTCCCTGCTAATCGTCCAAGACCATCAGCGATGGGGCTCCACCGCATCAAATTCTTGAAATCGTTTCAATTTCCCCGAAAAAGACCGGAATTCCCCCCTGCCTTTTCCCAATTTCGCGGTCCGTCTAGCATAGGATGCCGGGACTCGCAACACGCGTAATAGCGGAAAGCGCCGTTTGGGCAAGGGGGAATGCGTTAAATTTTCCGATTTCGCTCAGGATGCGGTGCCTGTGCGGCACAAAAGGCAAAAACCCGGCTTCACACCAGCCCGAACACGTAGCTCAACGAGAGTGCGGCGAGCAGAAAATGCACAACCAGAAGTAAGAGATTCCGCATGCTTGCGCCACCATCCGAGAGGATGGAGAGTATCCCGCCGAACACGCTGAGGCCGAATGCCGCACCGAAGGCGAGATAGACCATGGGCTGGGCGAGAAGCAGGGCGGCGGCGCCGAGGCCCAGGTAAAAGCCGGCAAGCGACGAGCGCACCAGCGCATAGCCATCCCGGCGTTCGCCGGCGGGCAGCAAACCGAAAGCGCGAAGCGTCAAGCCGGGTGCGAACATGAAAAACAGCCCGATGATGGCTGATACCACCGCCGCGCCGAAGGCCAATTGTTCGCCGAACTCGGTCGGAAAATAAAACTCCATATCGTTCCCCAAATCATTCTGTTTCCCGCTGGCGTTATGACACGGTCATGACAGCAGGAAAAAGCCCTTCTTTGCTAAAGTTCAAAGGAAACTTTGCGGATCGATATCCAGCTGAACATGCACGCTGCCGCGCTCTTTAGGGCCATTTGCCAGAAGCGTTCGCAGGAACGATTGCATGTCGGAGTTGCGTCGCCCGTGCACCAGCAACCGGAAGCGATGGCGGCCGCGGATGAGCGCGAGCGGCGCTTCCGCCGGGCCAAGCAGCATGATGCCGGTTACCTGCGGGGCCGCAGCCCGCAATCCACGCGCATGTGTCTCCGCCTCTGCGCGCGTATCGGCTGAGACGATGATCGAGGCAAGCCGTCCGAAGGGCGGCAGGACAGCCTTTTCGCGCTCCACGATCTCCCTCTCGTAAAAGGCCGAGGCGTCACCGGAGACGATCGCCTGCATAACCGGATGCTGCGGCTGATAGGTCTGGAGCAGGCCATGACTCTTGCGCCCCGTCCGTCCGGCGCGACCCGTCACCTGCGAAAGCAGCTGGAAGGTTCGCTCCGCCGCACGCGGGTCGCCATTGGCAAGGCCGAGATCGGCATCGACGATGCCAACGAGCGTCATCAGCGGGAAGTTATGCCCCTTGGCGACGAGCTGCGTGCCGATGACGATATCCGCCTCGCCTTTGACGATCGCCTCCAGCTCCAACCGCAACCGCTTGACGCCCATGAGATCGGAAGAGAGCACGATGGTGCGGGCATCGGGGAAATGTTTCTCCACCTCTTCGGCGATGCGCTCAACCCCCGGCCCGCAGGCCACGAGATGATCGAAGGTGCCGCATTCCGGGCAATGGTCGGGCGTCGGCTCGTTATGGCCGCACTGATGGCACTGCAACTGATTGCGGAAACGATGCTCCACCAGCCAGCTGGAACATTGTGGGCACTGAAAACGATGGCCGCAGACGCGGCACAGCGTCAGCGGCGCATAACCGCGTCGATTGAGGAACAGCAGCGCCTGCTCGCCCTTCTCGATCGTCTTGCCGATTCCGCGCAGCAGAACGGGTGACAGAAACCCTCCCCTTTCCGGCGGATGGCGGCGCATATCGACAAGATGCAGATCGGGCATTGCCGCATCGCCGAAACGCGTATGCAGGTGAATGGTGTTGTAACGCCCCGAACTGCCGTTGACCTGGCTTTCCACCGAAGGCGTGGCCGAAACCAGCACGACGGGGAATTCGGCGATACGCGCCCTCACCACCGCCATGTCGCGGGCATTATAGAAGACACGATCTTCCTGCTTGTAAGCGGGGTCGTGCTCTTCATCGACAATGATGAGACCAAGATTGTCGAACGGCAGGAAAAGCGCCGAACGTGCCCCAGCCACCACCTTCACCTCGCCGGTCACCGCCTGCCGCCAGACCTTTTCGCGCATCCGCGGCGACAGGTCCGAATGCCATTCGGCCGGTTTCGCGCCGAAACGATCCTGGAAACGCTCCAGAAACGCCGCCGTCAACGCGATTTCGGGCAGCAGGATGAGGACCTGCTTGCCTTGCCTGAGCGTCTCGGCCACGGCCTCGAAATAGACCTCGGTCTTGCCGGAGCCGGTCACGCCATCGATGAGCGAGACGTGAAAACCGCCCTTGCGCACATCCTCGAGAATCTCCGATGCCGCCTGTCTCTGCGGGCCTTCCAGACGCGGCTCGACATAATCGGGGTCAGGCTCGGGCACCACTGGCGGCGCGGGCAGGAATATCGTCTCGAACACGCCCTGTTTGACAAGCCCGTCGATGACACTGGTCGAAACGCCTGCAGCGTGGGCAAGCCCGCTCTTCGTCCAGCCGTGCCCTTCGGCCGCCAGCTCCATCACCCGTTCGCGGGCGGGGGTCAGGCGCTCCGGCCTACCTTCGGTCAGCCGCAGCCCCTCGATCATCGGTTCGGGATCGAAAGCGGCGGGCGCACGCAACGCCATGCGTGCCACGAGGCCGGGCGGAGAAAGCGTATAGGCGGCGACCCAGTCCACGAAGCGGCGCATTTCCGTCTTCATGGGCGGGCACTCGAAACTCTTGGTAATGGGCCGCAACTTCTTCGGATCGACAGCTTTCTCTCCGGTTTCGTCCCACACCACGCCGAACACCTGCCGGGGGCCAAGCGGCACCTGAACGACGGAACCAGTTTCCACCACCATATCTTCAGGCACAGCGTAGCTATAGGGCCCGGGCGCCGGCATGGGCACAAGAACGGGCACCGTGCGCGTGGGCGACGGCGGGTCGAACAGAGCCCCAAACAGATCGGACGAATCTTTTGCCATGATGTGGCGACCATGCCCCGGCGACAGGAAAAAGGAAACCGCCCGGATGTAGTGGGCGCACCACGCAAAGTCCACCTCTTAACCAAATGCTGACCATAAGCGCATAGTTTCGAATTGTGGAATGGAGCGCCGCGTGACCGAAATCCTGACATTCGCCGAACCCGACCTGCTCGCCGAGCGCCAAGCCTGGCTGACGGCGCTTGCAGGCGAGCGCCGCCTCTCCGACAACACCGTCGAGGCCTATGAGCGCGATACGCGTCAGTTCCTGACGTTCCTGACCGGCTACATCGGCAAACCAGCCTCCATAAGCGATATTGCCGATCTGCGCCCCGTTGATCTTCGCGCCTTTCTGGCCAATAGACGCAAGGAGGGCGCCGGCGCGCGGTCGCTTGGGCGGCATCTGGCGGGCCTGCGCTCGCTACTGCAACACCTGCAGAAAAAGGGACTCGTCAATGCGGCCGGCGCCACCGCAATGCGCGCGCCAAAACAGCCGAAATCGCTGCCGAAGCCGCTGACCGACCGTCAGGCGCTGAAGATCACCACGGCCGAGGCACAGTTGAACGAAGAACCCTGGATTGCCGCCCGCAACGCTGCGGTCATGTCGCTGCTTTACGGCTGTGGCCTGCGCATTTCCGAGGCACTGGGTCTTACTCCCGCCGATTTCCCACCCGGCGTGCGCAGCCTGCGCATCACCGGCAAGGGCAACAAGACGCGGATCGTGCCGCTGCTCGCAGTGGTGACGGAAGCGGTCGATACATACAAAAAGCTCTGCCCCTATGCCATGTCGGCGGACGAACCGATGTTCCTCGGGGCACGCGGCGGCAAGCTTCAGCCTGCCATCATCCAGCGTGAAATGCAGAAGCTGCGCGGCGCTTTCGGCCTGCCGGAAAACGCCACCCCGCATGCGTTGCGCCATTCCTTCGCCACCCACCTTCTGGCCGGCGGTGGGGATCTGCGCACCATTCAGGAACTACTCGGCCATGCCAGCCTCTCCACCACACAGGTCTATACCGGCGTCGATACGGCGAGACTGTTGGAGATCTACGACAACGCTCACCCACGCGCATGATGCAGGAAATGGTTAACCATAGGCATTAACCAGACGTCCAAACCGCCGTTCTATAAGCGAAAAAGAACCGGATTGGACCGATGCACAGCCTGATAAAGCCTCAAAATCTCACCGCCACCCTGATGGGCAAGACCGGCGACGCGCTGCTCTGGCTGCTGGCCGCCCTGCATGTCACCGCCGTTGCCATCCTGCTCATGACCTTGCTGTCACTCAGTGAAGCGGGGGCCACAGAGCGGAAGATCACCTGCACGGGCAGCGATATTCTCGTAGAGATGCGCAAAACCGATCCGCAAGCCTTCGCCGAGATCGAACAGGAAGCGGCCGCGATCCCGAACGGCAAGGGCAATTTCTGGCGCATCGAAAAGGCAGATACGGCCCCATCCTATCTTCTCGGCACCATGCATGTGACCGATCCGCGCGTTCTGGAGATGCCGGCCGCCGCCAGCCCCGCCTTTGAGAAGGCAGCGACTGTCATCGTCGAATCGGACGAGATCCTTGATGACAAGAAAATAGCGGCATCCCTGCTGGGCAAGCCCGAACTCACCATGTTTCTGGACGGAAAATCGATCACCGACATCCTGCCGCCCGACAATGTCGCGCGCCTCGAAAAGGGCCTGAAGGAGCGCGGCATTCCACTCAATGCCGTGTCGCGCATGAAGCCCTGGATGCTCTCGAGCTTCGTTGCCCTTCCCGCCTGCGAGTTTGCCCGCAAGGCAACGGGCCTTTCCTTTCTCGACAAGAAGCTTGCCGAAGATGCGGTTGCGAACGGAAAGCGCCTCGTCGGGCTGGAGACAATGGTCGAACAACTGACCGCCATGTCCGAACTGCCGATGGAATTTCATCTGCAGGCGCTTATCGAAACGCTTGAGCTTGGCGACCGCATGGATGACGTGATGACGACCATGACCGATCTTTACGTCGCGGGCGACATCGGCATGACCATGCCGATGCTGAAAAGTCTGGATCCCAAGAAGGCCGCCGACAACGATAAGGGCTACGCCGCTTTCGAACAGCGCATCATCACCGATCGCAACCATGTGATGGCGGACCGCTCCACCAATGAGCTTGCCAAGGGTAATGTCTTCATGGCCGTCGGCGCGCTGCACCTGCCGGGCGAAGGAGGCCTCGTGGAACTGCTGCGCGCGAAAGGCTTCACGCTGACGCGGGTTGAGTGACCGGAACAGTTCCTGTTTCGACGGGCCGGATAGAGGCGCAGAACGGTCGCATCGTCGCAGGCACGATACGGCGGTGAAACGGACCAACGAGAAGAAGATAAAACCGACCGAACAGGTTCTTGCGCCTGACGATGGTGGTGACGCTCGCCAGCTGGCGGTCTGCCGCATCTTCGAGATCGATGACGATGCGAAAATCGAGGTGGTGGTCATCAAAGCCGAGGACTGTTCGCTCTGGCGTGGAGGTGATGACCGGGAACCCGCCCGCAGAACTGCCCGCCGCCAGCTCGACCGTTTTTAAACCGACCATCGAAACGATACCGTTTCGAAGCGACATCAGGCCGCTGATCCATGCCGGAGGATGCTCCAGAAAAAGCCTGCTCACATCGAGCGAGGACGTTACAGGCGTTGTCAATTCACCCTGAAAGCAATCGTACCAATCGGCACCTGGCAATATATCTTCAATATTTGGCATCTTTGATCCCCAGCCGCTCCTTTGCAGCAAGGGAAACATGCCGTTTTTACGCGGCAGGGGGAACGTGACAAACCGCCGCTCAGCCGTGTGTCATGCGCCGGAGGAGACTGGTGCGCCAATAGAACTGATGAACAAGGACAGCCGCGACATGGCCCGCGATCAAAACCCACATCAGCACCTTGAACGGGCCGGAGTGTAGCTCCCCTGCCGCGCCTACGCCCAAGTAATAGGCGGCGATGCCGGAGAGTGGCAGGATGAAGAACAGCGCGTAAAGCGTAAAATGCGCCACCTTGGCGGCAATCTGCGCGAAACGCGGCTCTTCAGGCGGATGTGGCGGAACGCCCTGGATCAGCCGCAGACAGAGGCGCAGTACCGCAAGAAACAGCACGGCGAAGCCGACATAGGCATGGATATTGGCAGAAGAAATCTGATCTGGCGTCACTGTTTCACCCCGCCGCATCAGCCGGTAGGCATGGGCCATGGCATCCGGAAACAAGAGGTTGAAGAAAATCAGAAGCGCCATTGTCCAATGGATGACACGCTGCGGAATGGAGAAGGAAACTTGAGTGGAATGCGCCATTTTATTGCCTTTTATCAAAAGGTTAGACAGGCTTTAGCGCGAGTATGAGAAACCCCGGCCTGCATGGCAAGCCGGGGTTCAGCAGATGACGGAAATTTAATATTCGAGCGTCGGGCTCAAACGCCGATCACATGTGGATCGGCTTGAAGAACGTTGCCAGCGCCGCTTCCTTCACGGCTTCCGACATGGTCGGGTGCGCATGGCAGGTGCGGCCGAGATCTTCCGAGGAACCGCCAAATTCCATCAGTACGGTGATCTCGTGGATCATTTCGCCAGCGCCGAAGCCGACAATGTGACCGCCGAGAACCCGGTCGGTTTCCTTGTCGGCAAGGATCTTCACGAAACCATCCGTCACCTGCATGGCGCGGGCGCGGCCATTGGCGGTGAAGGGGAACTTGCCAACCTTGTAAGCGACGCCGGCGGCCTTGAGTTCCTCTTCGGTCTTGCCGACGGAAGCCACTTCCGGCTGCGTGTAAACGACTGCCGGAATGACGTCGTAATTCACGTGACCGCGCTGGCCGGCAAGGATTTCCGCAAGCGCAACACCCTCGTCTTCCGCCTTGTGCGCCAGCATCGGGCCCTTCACCACGTCGCCAATCGCATAGATGCCATCGACATTGGTCTTGAAGTGTCCATCGATTTCGACACGGCCGCGGCTATCGAGCGCCACGCCGGCTTCGGCGAGGCCGAGACCTTCGGTGTAGGGCTTGCGGCCGGTGGAGATCAACACGACGTTTGCTTCCAGCGTCTCGGCAGCGCCGCCCTTGACCGGCTCGAACACGACCTTGGCGCCGGCAGCGGCCTTTTCAACAGCCGTTACCTTTGCGCCGAGCTTGAAATCGAGGCCCTGCTTGGCGAGCAGACGCTGCGCCTGCTTGGAAACTTCGGCATCCATGCCGCCGAGAATGTTGTCGAGATATTCGACGACGGTAACCTTGGCGCCGAGACGCGACCAGACCGAACCGAGTTCAAGGCCGATGACGCCGCCGCCGACAACGATCAGCTTTTCCGGAACCTTGGAGAGAGCGATTGCGCCGGTGGAGGACACGATGACGCTTTCATCGATATCAACCTGAACACCCGGAATGCCGGCAACGTCAGAACCCGTGGCAATGACGATATTCTTTGCTTCGATTTCCTGTGTCTCGCCCTTGTCGTTGGTGACGGAAACCTTGCCGGCCGACACAACCTTGCCGGTGCCCTGGAAAGCATCGATCTTGTTCTTCTTGAACAGGAAGGCAACGCCATCGACATTGGCCTTCACCACGCCGTCCTTGTGACCCATCATCTTTTCAAGGTTCAGCTTGGGCGCTGCAACTTCGATGCCGAGCGAGTCGACACCATGTGCAACATGCGCGAAGGTTTCGGACGCGTGCAGCAGCGCCTTGGAGGGAATGCAGCCGACATTGAGGCAGGTGCCGCCATAGGTCGCGCGCTTTTCGATGACAGCGACCTTGAGGCCCAGCTGCGCCGCCTTGACCGCGCAAACATAACCGCCGGGGCCGGTGCCGATTACAACTACATCATATGCCATGTTCTGGTTCCTGCTTTATAGGGGCAAGATATCGGATCATTGCCCAGCTTCCATTTGACCTGAAACTCAGGCCGCTTTTTCCGTTGCGAGTTTTATACCGAGGGCGATGAAAACCACCCCGCTGGTGCGGTCGATCCATTGGCTGGCGCGCTGAAACGCGGCGCGCATCCGTGGTGTCGTCATGAAGAGGCTGACGCCAACGAACCAAAGGATGAGGCAGCTTGCCATGACGAGACCGTATCCGAATTTGACGGCCACCGGCGTGTGGGCGTGAACCACCGTCGAAAAGATCGACAGAAAGAAAAACACCGGCTTGGGGTTGAGCGCGTTGGCCGCAAAACCGAGCGTAAACGCCTTCAGCGCCGTCTGACTGCTTTTCGCCTGAACGTCTTCACCTTCGGCAGCGGGCAATTCGGTCTTGCCAGCGCGCAGCGCCTTGATGCCGATATAGATCAGATAGGCGACACCCAGCCATTTGACGATGTTGAAGAGATAGATCGACTGGGAAATGATCAGGCCAAGGCCGAGGATCGTATAGGTGACATGGAACATAAGCGATGTCCCGACGCCGAAGCTGGTGATGATGGCCTGCTTGCGCCCATGCACCATCGCCTGACGCATGACCATGGCAAGATCGGCGCCAGGCGACACGATCGCGAAGGAGAAAATCGCCATCAGGGATGCAAGTTCGATGAGATATTGATGCATCGTAAAGCAGCCTTCAGAACATCAGCACGAAAAACATGAGTGCCAGGCCGAGCATCGACCCCAGCCAGACGAAAGACCGTATATAGGGGACGCCCGCCAGATAGAGCGGAATGTAGATCACCCGGCAGATCAGCCAGATCCAGGCGCCAGTGAGCGCCAGACCGGCAGGATCACCCGCCATGATGACCCCGAAAGCGAGCGCCAGAAAAGCCGGGTATGTTTCCCGGAAATTCGCAGACGCGCGTGAGGCACGACCGGAAAGCCTGCCCTTCGGCTCTCGGCTGCCATCCCTCGGGCCGGCATTCCATTCAAGCCCGAATTCCGTGGTCGCCGTCATCCCCTGCAACATGACGTGCACGACGAGGAGAAGAACGCTCAGACCGACAAGCGGCAAAAAAGGCGAAGCGGCTAGAAATGTCGGCTGCACGTCTGCTCTCCCTGTTAGTCTTTCAGCGGGGCTTCACTTGAAGCCCCGCTGAAACGAAAAGCAAGAGCGATTAGAGATCAAGAACCAGACGTTCCGGATCCTCGAGGCTTTCCTTGACGCGAACGAGGAAGGTCACGGCTTCCTTGCCGTCAACGATACGGTGATCGTAGGAGAGCGCCAGATACATCATCGGGCGAATGACGACCTGCCCGCCGATGGCGACCGGACGCTCCTGGATCTTGTGCATGCCGAGAATACCCGACTGCGGTGCGTTGAGGATCGGCGAAGACATCAGCGAGCCGTAAACGCCACCATTGGTGATGGTGAAGGTGCCGCCCTGCATGTCGGCCATGCCGAGCGAACCATCGCGCGCCGCCTTCGCAAGACGGCCGAGTTCCTTTTCGACGCCGGCGATGGAAAGCTGGTCGGCATCGCGGATGACCGGAACGACAAGACCCTTGTCCGTGCCGACAGCCATGCCGACGTGACAATAGTTCTTGTAGATGATGTCCGTGCCGTCGATTTCGGCGTTGACGGCAGGCAGTTCCTTCAGCGCGTGGGTCACGGCCTTGGTGAAGAAGCCCATGAAGCCGAGCTTGACGCCATGCTTTTTCTCGAACACGTCCTTGTAACGGTTACGCAGGTCCATAACCGCGCTCATGTCCACTTCGTTGTAAGTGGTGAGCATGGCGGCGGTGTTCTGCGCGTCCTTGAGGCGCTTGGCGATGGTCTGACGCAGGCGCGTCATCTTCACACGCTCTTCGCGAACCTGATCCTGTTCGGCGGAAACCGGACGCGGTGCAGCAGCAGGAGCCGGAGCGGCCGGAGCCGAAACGCCCTTGGCGACAGCAGCGAGCACATCACCCTTGAGCACCTGGCCACGCTTGCCGGAACCGTCGACCTGATCGGCAGACAAGTTGTTTTCAGCAAGCAGCTTGCCAGCGGCAGGTGCCGGCGGCATGGCGCTGGCGGCAGAAGCAGCGGGAGCCGGAGCGGCGGCCGCGGCAGCAGCAGGCTTTGCCGGTTCGGCAGCCGGTGCGGAGGTCGCAGCGCCGGCAGCACCTTCGGCGATCTGGCCGAGAAGCGCGTCGAGCCCAACGGTCTCGCCGTTCTGCGCAACGATTTCAGTCAGAACGCCAGAGGCAGGCGCCGGGACTTCGACGGTAACCTTGTCGGTTTCCAGTTCAACGAGAGGTTCGTCGGCCTTGACGGTGTCGCCGACCTTCTTGAACCAGGTGCCGACGGTCGCTTCGCTGACGGATTCGCCGAGGGTTGGTACGCGGATTTCAGTGGCCATGATCTAGTTCCGTTATTCAGGTGTCTTTTTTGCGGGGCGATGCGGGAGAGTTCTCACTCTCCCAGCGCGTCTTCCAGGAACGCAGCAAGCTGCGCCAGATGCTTGGACATCAGGCCGGTCGCCGGAGAGGCGGCAGCCGGACGGCCCGTGTAACGGACCTTCTGGTACTTGGCGTCGATATGCGCCAGGACCCATTCCAGGTAAGGGTCGATAAACGACCACGCACCCATGTTCTTCGGCTCTTCCTGGCACCAGACCATCTCCGCATTGCGGAAACGCGACAGTTCGTTGATGAGCGCCTTGGCCGGGAACGGATAGAGCTGTTCGATACGCAGCAGATAGATATCGTCGATGCCGCGCTTCTCACGTTCTTCCAGCAGATCATAATAGACCTTGCCCGTGCACATGACGACACGGCGGATTTTCGAATCCTTCTGCAGCTTGATCGGGCCGTCCTTGATGACTTCAGCATCGTCCCACAGCAGACGGTGGAAGGAGGACTCGCCTGCAAGCTCGGCCAGCGAAGAGGTGGCGCGCTTGTGACGCAGCAGCGACTTCGGCGTCATCAAGATCAGCGGCTTGCGGAAGTCGCGCTTCACCTGGCGGCGCAGGATGTGGAAGTAGTTTGCCGGCGTCGTGCAGTTGGCGACCTGCATGTTGTCTTCCGCGCACATCTGCAGCCAGCGCTCCAGACGGGCGGACGAATGTTCCGGACCCTGGCCTTCGTAACCATGCGGCAGCAGGCAGACCAGACCGGACATGCGCAGCCACTTGCGTTCACCCGACGAGATGAACTGGTCGAACACCACCTGTGCTCCGTTGGCGAAGTCGCCAAACTGGGCTTCCCAGAGCGTCAGCGCATTCGGACGGGCGAGCGAGTAACCATATTCGAAACCAAGGACGGCTTCTTCCGAAAGCATCGAGTTGATGACTTCGTAACGGGCCTGCGTCGGCGCGAGGTTCGCGAGCGGGATGTAACGCTCTTCAGTTTCCTGATCGTAGAGAACCGAATGGCGCTGCGAGAAGGTGCCGCGTTCGCAATCCTGACCGGAGAGGCGGATCTTGTGGCCTTCGACGGCGAGCGAACCGAAAGCAAGCGCTTCCGCCATCGCCCAATCGATGCCTTCGCCGGTCTCGACCATCTGCGAGCGGTTTTCCATGAAACGCTGGATCGTGCGGTGGGCGTTGAAACCCTCGGGAATGGTCGACAGTTTCTTGCCGATTTCCTTCAGCTGCTTCATCGGCACGCCGGTCTTGCCGCGACGCTGCTCATCCGCATTGTCGGCGGCACGCAGGCCGGACCACTGACCGTCCAGCCAGTCGGCCTTGTTCGGCTTGTAGGACTGCCCCGCCTCGAATTCCTGCTCGAGATGGGCGCGCCAGTCGGCCTTCATCTTTTCGAATTCGCCTTCGCTGAGCAGGCCTTCGGCGATCAGACGGTCGGCATAGATGCGCGCGACGGTCTTGTGGCCGCGGATGACCTTGTACATCTTCGGCTGCGTGAACGCCGGCTCATCGCCTTCGTTGTGGCCGAAGCGGCGGTAGCAGAACATGTCCACGACGACGGGCTTGTGGAACTTCATGCGGTATTCGGTGGCAACCTTGGCCGCATAGGTCACAGCTTCCGGATCGTCACCGTTGACGTGGAAGATCGGCGCTTCGATCATCTTGGCGACGTCGGACGGATAGGGCGACGAACGGGAGAAGGCCGGGTTCGTCGTAAAGCCGATCTGGTTGTTGATGATGAAGTGCATGGTACCGGCAACGCGGTGACCGCGCAGGCCGGAGAGGCCGAGAATTTCAGCAACCACGCCCTGACCCGCAAAAGCGGCATCGCCGTGCAGAAGCAGCGGCAGAACCTTGGCGCGCTCGGAAAGCGGAATGACATCGCCTTCCCACACCTTGGCCAGCTGGTCCTGCTTGGCACGGGCCTTGCCCATGACGACAGGGTTGACGATTTCAAGATGCGACGGGTTGGCCGTCAGCGACAGGTGAACCTTGTTGCCGTCGAACTCGCGGTCCGAGGAGGCACCGAGGTGATACTTCACGTCACCCGAACCTTCGACGTCGTCTGGCTTGAACGAACCACCCTTGAACTCGTGGAATACGGCGCGGTGCGGCTTGCCCATGACGTTGGTCAGAACGTTCAGGCGGCCGCGGTGAGCCATGCCGAGAACGACTTCTTCGAGCCCTTCCTGGCCGCCGCGCTTGATGATCTGCTCGAGCGCCGGGATCAGCGATTCACCGCCATCGAGGCCGAAACGCTTGGTGCCCTTGAAACGCACGTCGAGGAACTGCTCATAACCTTCGGCTTCGACCAGCTTTGACAGAATGGCCTTCTTGCCTTCGGCCGTGAAGGCAACGCCCTTGTCCGGACCTTCGATGCGCTCCTGAATCCAGGCCTTCTCTTCCGGGCTGGACATGTGCATGAATTCGACGCCGATAGTGGAGCAATAGGTGCGCTCCAGAATATCGATCATCTCGCGCACGGTCGCATATTCGAGGCCGAGCACGTTATCGATGAAAATCTTGCGGTCGTAATCGCTTTCTTCAAAGCCGTAGGACTTCGGCGAAAGCTCGTTATAGTCCTCGACGGCAACGGCAATACCGAGCGGATCGAGCTTGGCATGCAGGTGGCCGCGCATGCGGTAGGCGCGGATCATCATGATGGCGCGAACGCTGTCACGGGTCGCCTGCAGCACTTCGGCTTCGCTGACCGGCTTGCCGGTATCGGCGCTCTTGGCCTCAGCCTTTGCCTGAACCTTCTTTTCGATGGCCTTTTCGACCGTGGCCCAGTTGCCATCAAGTGCGGAAACCAAGTCGCCATTTGCCGGGATCGGCCAGTTGGCACGCTTCCAGGAGGCGCCCTTGGCCGCCTTCTTCACATCTTCCGGATTATCGGACAGTGCCTTGAAGAAGCTCTGCCACTCCGGCGACACGGAAGAGGGGTCCTCTTCGTACCGGGCATAGAGCTGCTCGATATAGGCTGCATTCGCGCCGTCCAGAAACGACGTGATCTGAAACTGCTCGTTCGCTTCTTGCCTTGCCATTGTGTTCTTGCGGACTTGTCCGTCCGCCTCCTCGATGCCGTTAGGGCCGTTCGACCGGCCTGCCGCTTTGATTATTGCTGTCTGCCGCCGGGGCGGTATGCCGTCTGTTTGTCTTCTTGCGGCATCGGGCAGCGCGAGCTTGAAGCCGCGCCGCCCGTTACCGGTTTCATGTGGTCTCAGCCCTTGAGGACTTCAACCAGCGTCTTGCCGAGGCGCGCCGGGGAAGGCGAAACCTTGATGCCCGCTGCTTCCATGGCAGCGATCTTGGATTCCGCATCGCCCTTGCCGCCGGAAACGACAGCACCGGCGTGGCCCATGGTGCGGCCCTTCGGAGCCGTACGACCCGCGATGAAGCCGGCCATCGGCTTCTTGCGGCCCTTCTTGGCTTCGTCGATCAGGAACTGCGCCGCATCTTCTTCAGCCGAACCGCCAATTTCGCCGATCATGATGATCGACTGCGTGGCGTCGTCAGCGAGGAACATTTCCAAGACGTCGATGAACTCGGTGCCCTTGACCGGGTCGCCGCCGATGCCGACAGCCGTCGTCTGGCCGAGGCCTTCGTTGGACGTCTGGAACACGGCTTCATAGGTCAGCGTGCCGGAGCGCGAAACGATACCGACCGAACCCTTGCGGAAGATAGAGCCCGGCATGATGCCGATCTTGCATTCTTCCGGCGTCAGGATGCCGGGGCAGTTCGGGCCGAGCAGGCGGGACTTCGAACGGTCGAGGCGAGCCTTGACGCGGACCATGTCCATGACCGGGATGCCTTCGGTGATGCAGGTGATGAACGGAATTTCCGCATCGATGGCTTCGATGATCGCGTCTGCTGCACCTGCCGGCGGAACATAGATCACGGATGCATCTGCACCGGTCTTTTCCTTGGCTTCGGCAACCGTTGCGAAGATCGGCAGGGTTTCGCCCTTGGAACCGGTCCAGGTTTCGCCACCCTTCTTCGGATGAATACCGCCGACCATCTCCGTGCCGTAATAGGCAAGCGCCTGTTCGGTGTGGAAGGTACCGGTCTTGCCGGTCAGACCCTGAACGAGGATCTTGGTGTCTTTATTAACGAGAATAGACATTATTTCCGGTCCCTCAATTAGCCGTTGATCGCCGCGACGATCTTCTTGGCTGCGTCGTCCAGATCGTCAGCAGCCGTAATCGCAAGGCCCGATTCGTTCAGAAGCTTCTTGCCAAGTTCGACATTGGTGCCTTCAAGGCGAACAACGAGCGGAACCTGCAGACCGACTTCCTTCACCGCGGCGATAACACCCTCGGCGATAACGTCGCACTTCATGATGCCACCGAAGATGTTGACGAGGATGCCCTCGACCTTCGGGTCGGCAGTGATGATCTTGAAAGCTGCCGCAACCTTCTCCTTGCCGGCGCCGCCGCCGACGTCGCAGAAGTTTGCCGGCTCCTTGCCGTAAAGCTTGATGATGTCCATGGTGGCCATCGCAAGACCTGCGCCGTTGACCATGCAGCCGATGTTGCCGTCGAGGGCGACGTAAGCGAGGTCCCACTTGGAGGCTTCGATTTCCTTGGCGTCTTCTTCGGTCTCGTCGCGCAGCGCCTTGACGTCGTCATGGCGGAACATGGCGTTGCCGTCGAAGGAAACTTTGGCGTCGAGAACGCGCAGATGGCCATTTTCCATGACGATCAGCGGGTTGATCTCGAGGAGAGCCATGTCCTTCTCGCTGAAGGCCTTGTAAAGGATCGGGAAGAGCGACTTGGCATCTTCGGCTGCAACGCCGTCAAGCTCAAGCGCCTTGGAGATCGCAGCAACGTCGGCATCGGAAACGCCCTTTTCAGGGTTGATGGCGATGGTGTGGATCTTTTCAGGCGTGTCGTGGGCGACGGCTTCGATGTCCATGCCGCCTTCAGTGGAAACCACGAAGGCAACCTGGCCGACCGAACGGTCTACCAACAGCGAGCAATAGAGTTCGCGAGCGATATCAGCGCCGTCTTCGATATAGAGACGGTTGACCTGCTTGCCGGCATCGCCCGTCTGCGCCGTTACCAGCGTGTTGCCGAGCATGTCCTTGGCGTGGGAAACGACTTCTTCAATGGACTTGGCCAGACGAACGCCGCCCTTGGCGTCCGGGCCGAGTTCCTTAAACTTGCCCTTGCCGCGGCCGCCAGCATGGATCTGGCTCTTGACGACATAGAGCGGGCCCGGAAGCTGCTTTGCGGCAGCTTCAGCTTCTTCGACCTTGAGAATGGCAACGCCTTCAGCAACCGGCGCGCCGTAGCCCTTCAGAAGAGCCTTGGCCTGATATTCGTGAATATTCATGGAATAATCCCTGTTTGGAACCGCTTGAAGTTGTTACTTCAGCGACGGAGCGATGTTGATGCAGGCTTCGCAGAGACCAGCGACAGCGCCGACGGACTTCTGGAAGGCAGCCTCTTCTTCCTTGTTGAGTTCGATCTCGATGATGCGCTCGATGCCGCCTGCACCGATGATGGTGGGAACGCCGACATACATGTCGTCTACGCCATACTGGCCCGAAAGGTGGGCAGCGGCGGGCAGAACGCGCTTCTTGTCCTTGAGGTAGGATTCAGCCATCTCGATTGCCGAGGCAGCCGGGGCGTAATAGGCCGAGCCGGTCTTCAAGAGACCAACGATTTCGGCGCCGCCGTCACGGGTGCGCTGGATGATCTCTTCGAGACGCTCGGCGGTCAGCCAACCCATCTTTACGAGATCGGTCAGCGGAACGCCGGCAACGGTGGAGTAACGGGCGAGCGGCACCATGGTGTCGCCGTGGCCGCCGAGAACGAAGGCGGTGACGTCTTCAACCGAAACGTTGAACTCTTCGGCGAGGAAGAGGCGGAAACGCGCGCTGTCGAGAACGCCGGCCATGCCGACGACCTTGTTCTTCGGCAGGCCGGAGAACTTCTGCAGCGCCCAGACCATGGCGTCGAGCGGATTGGTGATGCAGATGACGAAAGCGTTCGGCGCGTATTTTTTGATGCCGGCGCCGACCTGTTCCATGACCTTGAGGTTGATGCCGAGAAGATCGTCGCGGCTCATGCCGGGCTTGCGGGCAACACCAGCGGTGACGATGCAGACGTCTGCGCCTTCGATGGCAGCGTAATCGGATGCGCCGGTGAGCTTTGCATTGAAGCCTTCAACCGGGCCGGACTGGGCAATATCCAGGCCCTTGCCCTGCGGGATGCCGTCAGCAATATCGAAGAGGACGATATCGCCCAGTTCCTTCAGGCTGGCCAGATGCGCCAGCGTGCCGCCGATCATGCCAGAACCAATAAGTGCAATCTTTTTGCGAGCCATCGAATGCTTCCTCTTGAGCTTCAATTCAATTTCACCGCGCCAAACCGGCAGCCAAATTGTCGCACTCCGATTAGACCCATTGGCCAAAATAGGCAACAGATTCTTTTCTGCTGAGTATTTTCAATCGTTTAGATCAATATTTTCTTACGTAAACGTAAGAAAATGCGTCACGAAAGTGTCAAACTTTCTGCCGTTTTTCTTGATGAAGCGCCAGATAATCGGCGCTACGCATTTCAAACAGACGCGAGGCGGTGCGATCGAACTCGAAACCTTCCGTTCCCTTGCGTTTGCCGAGCAGATCTTCCGGCATCGCTGCCGCCGATGCGAACAGCCTGACGCTGTGATCATAAAGCGCGTCGATGAGGATGATGAAACGCTTGGTTTCGTTCCGTTTGTCCGCGTTCAAAAATGGAATGTGGTCGATGAAGACCGTGTCGAAACGATTGGCGATGGCAAGGAAGTCGGAAGCCCCGAGCGGCTTCTCGCAAAGGTCGGAAAAGGAAAAACGCGCCACACGGCCGCTGGCGCGCGGCACCAGGATGGAACGACCCTTCATGGGTATCTCGGTTGGTGCAACAAGGTGCCCGCCGGTCATGTGCCGCCACGCCATATCCATCGCCTGATCGGCCGCGCCATCAAGCGGCGTCACATAGACCGGCAGGCTTTCCAGCTTCTCCATCCGATAATCGGTGGGACTGTCCAGCGTCACCACCTCCACATGCTTCTTCAGCAGCTCGACAAAGGGCAGGAACAGGCCGCGATTGAGACCATCCTTGTAGAGATTGTCCGGAACGACATTGGAGGTCGTCACCAATGTGCAGCCATTGGCGAAGAGCTCGCTGAATAGCCGCGCGAGGATCATCGCATCAGCAATATCCGTCACGGTAAATTCATCGAAACACAGGAGTTCGGCCTCCGCCAGAAGCTGGGCGGCGACAGGCGGAATCGGATCGGCCTGTTTGGTCTCGCCATTCTTCAGCTTCTGCCGGTGCGCATGCACACGATTATGCACATCCGCCATGAATTCATGAAAATGGCAACGCCGCTTGGAAGAAACGGGCGCCATTTCGTAAAACATGTCCATCAGCATCGTCTTGCCGCGGCCGACACTGCCATAGACATAAAGCCCTTTCACCGTCGTTGCTGGACCGGCCTTGCGTGCGAACATCCAGCCGAGCGCGCTCTTCTTCTTGGCAGGCTTGCGGGCCTTCAGATCGGCGAGAATTCTGTCGAGATGGGCCGCCACACCAAGCTGGGCGGCATCGGCCTGCAAGGTGCCAGCTGCCGTCAATGCGTTGAGCTGTTCAACGACACTATGATTGTAATCAGGCAATGGCTTCATGAAAAGACGCCCCGGTCGCGGATGCAGCACGGAACCCGCGACGAATGGAATGGCTTAGAGCAGAATGAACGTTCCGGCTGCACCGGAACGACTCATCGGCTGAGGCTGAGCGGCTGCCCGCTATTGGTCGTGCCGTCGAAGCGTGCGTCTGCGCTCTTGTAGACGCGGCCGATAGTGTCACCCGAGCGATTCTTGAAGACGACCATCTTGCCGGATACTTCCCAGGACCCCATCGCCGTCAGCTCGCCGGAGCAACCACGCGTGCCGCCACGCGATCCGCTGCCCAGGTTGGTGAGCGTCAGGAACATATCGCAATTGGCCCCGCCATTAGAAACGCGCCAGTTGCCGACCATGGATTCCTTGGTCACGTCGAGAGCTGTTGCCGGTGGAGCAGCGGATGCAACATTGGTGCCGCCGGGTGTCGCCGAAGCAGGCGCCGACGGGAACTGGCTGCCATTGGCACCACCGGGCGGCGGCAGGGCGCCAGACTGAACGGAGGGCACCGGCTGCGCCTGCAGGGGCGGCGTATAACCGGGATTGTTGCTGGCGTTGTTGTTGTAATCGTAGGAGGTACGTTGGCAACCGGCAAGGCTCATCACAACCGCAAGGCCCGTCACCACATATCTGAATTGCATATCAAGCTCCCGATTCTCTCGCTTCCGGAAAGACGATGATCAAACAAGAAGGCTGAATTATTACCAAAGCCTTATCTTGCGCAAGCGATGGCCGGGATAATTACCATTTCGGTCAATTTTTACCGAATTTTCCCACGCCGGGTTGAAAAAAGGGCCACGGTCGAGACCGCGGCCCGATAAATCTCTGTGGTCGGCGATTCGTCCTCAGACGCGGCGCTCAACCATCATCTTCTTGATTTCCGCAATCGCCTTGGCCGGGTTCAAGCCCTTCGGGCAAGCCTGCGCGCAGTTCATGATCGTATGGCAGCGATAGAGACGGAACGGGTCCTCGAGATTGTCGAGACGCTCGCCGGTCGCCTCATCGCGGCTGTCGATCAGCCAGCGATAGGCCTGCAACAGAACGGCCGGACCCAGATAACGGTCGCCATTCCACCAGTAGCTGGGACAGGACGTGGAGCAGCAGGCGCAGAGAATGCACTCATAAAGACCGTCCAGCTTCAGGCGATCCTCATGGCTCTGCTTCCATTCCTTGGCGGGTGTGGGCGAAACCGTCTTCAGCCAGGGCTCGATCGAGCGGTGCTGGGCGTAGAAGTTCGACAGGTCAGGAACAAGGTCCTTCACGACAGGCATATGCGGCAGCGGATAAACCTTCACCGTGCCGTTGATCTCGTCCATGCCCTTGGTGCAGGCGAGCGTATTGGTGCCGTCGATGTTCATCGCGCAGGAACCGCAGATGCCTTCGCGGCAGGAGCGGCGTAGCGTCAGCGTCGGGTCGATGTTGTTCTTGATGTAAAGAAGCGCATCGAGAACCATCGGTCCGCAATCATCGACATCAATATAGAAAGTGTCGATGCGCGGGTTCTGGCCGTCATCCGGGTTCCAGCGATAGACGCGGTATTCGCGCACATTCTTGGCACCATCCGGCTTCGGCCAGACTTTGCCTTCGTTGATCTGGGAATTCTTGGGGAGAGCAAGTTCAACCATATCCAGTTCCTCAAATCAGTAGACACGCGCCTTCGGCTCGATCTTTTTCGGATCGATGCCGTCGGCGATCAGGTCGGTGTGAACCGGGCGATAGTCGAGCTTCACGTCGCCTTCGGGGCTGACCCAGGCAAGCGTATGCTTGCGCCAGTTCACGTCGTCGCGACCACCGAACGGACCGTCGACGAAATCCTCGCGGGCATGCGAACCGCGGCTTTCCTTGCGCGCTTCCGCGCCGTAGACCGTGGTGATGGCATTGGCCATGAGGTTATGCAACTCGAGCGTTTCGACCAGATCGGAATTCCAGACCATCGAACGGTCGGTGACCTTGACGTCGGGCAGTTCCTTCCAGATCGCCGAGAGACGGCGGCAGCCGCTTTCGAGCGATTCCTGCGTGCGGAACACGGCCGCATCGTCCTGCATGGCGCGCTGCATCTTGTCGCGCAGCACCGCCGTCGGCGTCGAGCCGTTGGCGTAACGCAGGCTGTCGAAACGTTCCATGATCTTGTCGCAGGCCGCAACGTCCAGCGCGGGAACCGGTGCATCGCGGTCAATGACCTGGGCAGCGCGGATGGCGGCGGCACGGCCGAAGACCACGAGGTCGATCAGCGAGTTCGAACCAAGACGGTTGGCGCCATGAACCGAGGCGCAACCGGCTTCACCCACAGCCATCAGGCCTGGCGCAATGCGTTCCGGGTTGTTGGCATCGGCGTTCAGCACTTCACCCCAATAGTTGGTCGGAATGCCGCCCATATTGTAGTGAACGGTCGGCAGGACCGGGATCGGCTCGCGCGTCACGTCAACGCCTGCAAAGATCTTCGCGCTTTCGGAGATGCCCGGAAGACGCTCATGCAGGATCGCCGGATCGAGATGATCGAGATGCAGGAAGATGTGATCCTTGTTCTTGCCGACGCCGCGGCCTTCACGGATTTCCATCGTCATGCAGCGCGAGACAACGTCGCGCGAGGCAAGGTCCTTCGCCGAAGGTGCGTAACGCTCCATGAAGCGCTCGCCTTCGGAGTTGACGAGATAACCGCCTTCGCCGCGCGCGCCCTCAGTGATGAGGCAGCCCGCGCCATAAATGCCGGTCGGATGGAACTGCACGAATTCCATGTCCTGGAGCGGCAGCCCGGCACGGGCGATCATGCCGCCGCCGTCACCGGTGCAGGTATGAGCCGAGGTCGCCGAGAAATAGGCACGGCCGTAACCGCCGGTCGCCAGAACCACCATCTTGGCGGAGAAGCGATGGATCGTGCCGTCATCGAGGTTCCACGCCACGACGCCGGTGCAGCGGCCATCCGGCGCCATAATGAGGTCGAGCGCGAAATATTCGATGAAGAATTCCGCATTGTTGCGCAACGACTGGCCATAAAGCGTGTGCAGAATGGCGTGGCCGGTACGGTCGGCGGCGGCGCAGGTGCGCTGCACCGGCGGGCCTTCACCGTAATTCTGCATGTGGCCGCCGAAGGGGCGCTGGTAGATCTTGCCTTCTTCGTTACGCGAGAAAGGCACGCCGTAATGCTCCAACTCATAGACCGCCTTCGGCGCTTCCATGGCGAGATATTGCATCGCATCGACGTCGCCCAGCCAGTCGGAGCCCTTTACGGTGTCGTAAAGGTGCCACTGCCAACAGTCGGGCGTCATGTTGGTGAGCGATGCGGCGATACCGCCCTGCGCTGCCACCGTGTGGGAACGCGTCGGGAAAACCTTGGTGATGCAGGCGGTCTTGAAACCCTGTTCGGCCATGCCGAGTGTAGCGCGCAGACCGGCGCCGCCGGCGCCCACCACGATCACGTCATAGGAGTGATCGACATAGGTGTAGGCCTTGCCATTCTGGGAAGGTGAACTGATCGAAGCCATGGCGAACTTATCCTACGAATGCGATTTTCAGGATGGCGAAGACAGACAGGCCACCGATGAGGATCGCGAAAAATGTGTTCAGCATCAGAAGAACGAGTTTCGAAACTTCGGCGTGAATGTAGTCTTCGATGATGACCTGCATGCCGAGCTTCATGTGGATGAGACCGGAGACCAGCACCAGAGCCATGATGACAGCGACAAGCGGGTTGGAAAGCGCAGCGACGACTTCCGGATAGGGCGCGCCGGCATATTTGATCAGGAAGACAACGAAAAAGGTCAGCAACGGAATGTTCGAAACGGCCGTCAGGCGCTGGCGCCAGAAATGGTCGGTGCCTTCCTTGGCGGAGCCGAGACCGCGAACCTTCCCGAGAGGTGTACGCATATCCATGTAAGTATCTCCTCAGCGCACGATCAGGACGATGACCCAGATCAGCGCGGTCAGACAGATAGACGCCACGAAGGAGGCCTTTGCCAGCTTGGTGGTGAAGTGCTTCTCGAAGCCGTGCCCGAGGTCCCACATCAGGTGGCGCAGGCCGCCGATCATGTGGTGAACCAGCGCCCAGGTGTAGCCGACGAGAACGATCTTGCCGATGATGGTGCCCATCGCCCAGCTGACCCAGTCATAATAAGCTGGACCGGATGCCAGCGCGATAAGCCACCAGGCGACCAGGAGCGTACCGAAATAGAGCGCGCCACCGGTCACGCGGTGGATGATGGAGGCCACCATCGTCGGAATCGGCTTGTAAATTTGAAGATGCGGCGACAGAGGCCGGTTATTTGTCACATTCGCCATCAGAACCTCGCGGCGTTTTCCCGTGCGTCCACAAGACAGGACGCCCCCAAGCAACAGCACATGACGAAAGAATGTGCATTGCACCAACCGCGACGTTTAATCACATGGGCGCATCACCACAAGCACATTTCATGGCGGATTCCAATTTAATCGATTGGTTCGCGAATTTTTTTTGGAATTTTTTTGCATAAAAATAAAAAATCGAGCGTTTCCAAGATTTACGCCCTCAAAATATTTACCTTTACGTAATTCCGAAAAGGTGTAATTTACGATTGGTTAACTCAAAAAACCGGAGCATGAAGCTCATGTTACAGCACCGAATCGTTGCCTTGGTCATGATCGTTTCAGGCGGGATTTCAACTTACGCGCTGCCCTCTTTGGCGGGCGATTTTCATAGTCAGAATTCCTATCGTCACAGTCAATCGCAAGTCAGCTTTTCAACTGACGGCCTGCCGTCCACGCTGCCTGGGGGCACCTATGTCGGAAGCATTTCCGCGCTAAGAGTTCGAGGGAACGGCAATTATTTCGCGACTGGCAGCGGAATATCGCCGCAGATTGCCACGACCGGACCCCGTTTATTGCCGGCGCCCAGAGCAAAAATCATTACCGTGAATACCGATAATGCGGATGATGCCTGCGTTTACCAGCACGGTGTCTGCATTATTCGCCCCTGATCAGAGGAAGCGCCAGACGGTGGTCTTCTTCACTTCGCTGTCTTCCAGTGCACGGCTGACGGTAACATGATAGGTCGCGAGGGCCTCAAGACGCTGTTTCGGCAGGTAGGCCCTGCCTGGATCTCCAACGAGAACGCTGACGCCCCGGTCAGTCAGGTTTATAAACCATGGCACGAGGAGATCCGCAAAGGCCCGGTCGTAAAAGACATCTCCTGCCAGCAGGACATCAGCCTCAATGGCCCGGCCGATCAGATCGGCGTGGGTAAAGCCGATATCAACCCCATTCAGGCCTGCATTCATACGAACAGCCGTTTCCGTCCACGGATCTATATCGGCGGCAAGCACGGTCGCAGCGCCGGCCTTTGCAGCAGCTATGGCAACCAACCCGGAGCCGCTGGCAAAATCCACCACACGCTTGCCGCTTACGCTTTCCGTGTGATCGAGCACATAACGGGCAAGACCCTGCCCGCCGGCCCAGGCAAAAGCCCAGAAAGGCGGCGGCAAGCCAATCTGCTCCAGTTCCTCTTCCGTCTTCAGCCAGAGCTCATGCGCTTCGGTCGCGAGATGAAGGGAGAGTTCCGGCACATGAGGCGGATGCATGATGCCGGTATTTTCGAGGATGAAGCGTTCGGGATCGGTCCTCACCGACGCTTCAATCCGGGGATTTCGGAGGATTTGCGAGCCCGCCCATGCGGCAGACTTCAAGATACTCCTCTTCCGTCACCGGCTGCACGGAAAGCCGCATGGAGGTGACAAGCGACATATTCGCGAGCTTCGGATTGGCCTTAACATCCTTTAGCGAAACCGGCTGCGGCATATCGCAGACGGCGCGGATGTCGACACAATCCCACTTCAGATCACCTTCGGCGGTCGAGTCCGGATGCGACAACGCACAGACTTCGACGATGCCGACAACATCCAGTCCCTCATTGGAGTGGTAAAAGAAGCCCTTGTCGCCAATCTTCATGGCGCGCATGTTGTTGCGCGCCTGATAATTGCGCACGCCGGTCCACTCTTCGCCAGCCTCGCCCTTGGCCTTCTGCATCTCCCACGACCATTTGAACGGCTCGGACTTGTAAAGCCAATAATTCGCCATGCCCGCTCAAGCTCCCGGATTGTTGAAGACCCAGTTATAGGGCTTCACGTCCACGCTTTCGAACAGGCCAGCCTTTGCATAGGGATCGGCTTCGGCAAGAGCCTTGGCCGCATCGATATCGGCGGCTTCCACGATGACGAGGCTGCCATTCGGCTTGCCTTCAGAGTCGAGAAAAGGCCCGGCGATCTTCAGCGTGCCCTCGGAATTGAGCCTGTTCAGATGCTCCAGATGCGCCGGGCGCGTTTCCATGCGCACGTTCAGGTGGCCGGGCTTGTCCTTGCAGATAAAAGCGAACAGCATTTTCGTCTCCTTATGCCTTATTCGGTTGTGATGGGCCGTGTCATCAATTGTTGCATGGCGCTCGCCACATCCAGATTTCCGTCGATGATAGCGGCCACCGCTTCGGTAACCGGCATGTCCACGGTGTGACTTTCTCCCAGCCGGGCGGCGACGGCAGCCGCAAAGGCACCCTCTACCAGCCCGCCGGACATGTCCTTGCCGTTACCGCGGCCAAGCGCGATGCCGAAACGCAGGTTGCGCGACTGGTGGCTGGTGGCGGTCAGCACCAGATCGCCAAGACCGGAGAGGCCGCGTACCGTATCGGCCTTGCCGCCCATGGCAACGATGAGACGCGACATTTCGGCAAGCCCGCGCGATATCAGCGCCGCCCGGGCGGAATCACCAAGGCCCGCGCCTTCAACGATGCCGGCGGCAATGGCGAGGATATTTTTGAGTGCGCCACCAAGCTGCACGCCGATGCGGTCTGTCGAGGCATAAAGCCGGAAGGTCTTGCCGGAAATCGTGGTCGCAAGCCGCTCGGCTATTGTTGCATCTTCCGCCGCAATCGCCATGGCTGTCGGTAGACCTCGCGCAATATCGGCCGCGAAGCCCGGACCGGAGAGAACCGCGATCGGATGACGGGGCAATTCCGCTTCCAGAAGTTCCGTGAGCAGCCGACCGGAACTCCGGTCGATACCCTTCGCGCAGGTAACGACGATCGAGTCATTAGCCAGATAAGGACGATAATGACGAGCCGCATCGGCATGAGCCTGCGAAGGCATCGCAAAGAGGACGATGCCGGCACTGGTCAGAACATCCGGCTCGGCGGAAAATTCAAGCACATCCGGCAGTTCGACGCCAGGCAGCGCCGCCTCATGTACGCGGTCGCTCCTGAGGTCGGCCATCAGGGATGGATCGCGGCCGAGCAGGATCACGTCGTGCCGGTTTTCCAGCGCGATGACGACGGCAAGCGCAGTTCCGAAGGCGCCGGCGCCGATGACGACGATTTTCTCCCGCTGCATCAGGCCTTGGCTCCCCTTTTACCGAAACCGATCAATGTCTCCGCACTGCCGTCGAGCGGCCAGCGCGAGCGCGGCGGGATTTCCAGCGGATCGGCTTCTCGGCCGTCGGCCATTCGCTCCAGCCCGGCCCATGCGATCATGGCCGCATTATCGGTGCAGAGCCGGTGCGGCGGCGCAACGAAACGAAAGCCATGGGTATCGCAAAGCGACTGCAGCGTCTGGCGGATTTGCTGATTGGCCGCAACGCCGCCTGCGACGACCAGGGCAGGCTGGGTTTCCATATGCGGAAACTCCTGCTTGAAACGGGCAAGACCACGGCCAATCCGGTCCTTGAGTGTGCGTGAGACCGCTTTCTGGAACGATGCGCAGATATCGGCAATGTCCTGCTCGGACAGCGGCGCGATCGCGGTCGCCGCCTGCCGTACCGCCGTTTTCAGGCCGGAAAAGGAAAAATCGAGCCTGGTCTCGCCGACCATCGGACGAGGAAGCGGAAAGCGGTCGGGATCGCCTTTTGCCGCCGCCTTCTCAACCGCAGGGCCCCCGGGATAGGGCAGGCCGAGAAGTTTCGCGGTCTTGTCGAAGGCCTCGCCGAGCGCATCATCGATGGTGGTGCCCCAGCGCTCATAATCGCCAACGCCACGCACCAGCACCAGCTGAGTATGGCCACCGGACACGAGCAGCATCAGATAGGGAAAAGATAGACCATCGGTGAGGCGCGCCGTCAGTGCATGTCCTTCCAGATGGTTGATCGCATAAAGCGGCTTGCCTGCTGCTTTTGCGATGGCCTTGCCCGTCATCAAGCCCACCAGCAGGCCGCCGATCAGCCCGGGGCCGGAGGTAGCAGCAACGGCATCGACGTCGGCAAGGGTCACGCCCGCCTGCTCCAGCGCTTCTTCCACGAGCGTATCCAGCGCCTCGACATGGGCCCGTGCGGCAATTTCCGGCACCACACCGCCATAGGCGCTGTGTTCCTCGAGCTGCGACAAAACGACGTCGGAGACGATCTCGCCGCGCCCATCCGCATGCCGAACCACAATGGATGCAGCGGTTTCGTCACAGCTTGTCTCTATGCCGAGGATACGAAGAAAGGGGGTCATCACATCTGTTCGTTCATTGCGATCATGCGCGGAGTTGGTCTAAGACAACTCCGGTAACAATGGATAGACGCGGATGCAAACAAAACCTTTCCGAATCGGCACGCGCGGCAGCCCGCTGGCGCTCGCACAGGCTTATGAGACGCGCAACCGGCTGATGGCGGCGCATGGTCTGCCGGAAGACATGTTCGAAATTGTCGTGCTATCCACCAAGGGCGACCGGATAACCGATCGCGCCTTGTCCGAAATCGGCGGCAAGGGCCTGTTTACCGAAGAGCTTGAAAGCCAGCTCCTGTCAGGCGAACTCGATATGGCCGTGCATTCCTCAAAGGACATGCCGACCGTTTTGCCGCAAGGCCTTTATCTGTCCGCCTTCCTGCCGCGTGAAGACATACGCGACGCCTTCATCGGCCGCACCGCGCCGAAGCTGCTCGAACTGCCGCATGGCGCCGTGGTCGGCTCCGCATCCCTGCGTCGCCAGGCGCTGATCCGTCGCCTGCGGCCGGATCTGAGCGTGATCATTTTTCGCGGTCAGGTCGATACAAGGCTGCGTAAGCTGGAGGAAGGCCAGGCGGATGCGACACTTCTTGCCCTTGCCGGCCTGAATCGGCTCGGAAAGGACAATGTTCCGACGGAAATTCTTGACCCGAAGGAGTTCCCTCCTGCTCCAGCCCAAGGCGCAATCGGCGTGGAAAGCCGCATCGGCGATACGCGCATGGACGAACTGCTCGCGCCCATAAACGACAGGCCCACTCATGATTCAGTGAGCTGTGAGCGCGCCTTTCTGGCGGCGCTTGACGGCTCCTGTCGCACGCCGATTGCCGGTTATGCCACCTGTGACGGCGAGGAACTGCATTTTTACGGCCTCATCCTCACCCCCGATGGCCAGACGAGCCATGGCATCGAAATCTCCGGCAACCGCAGGGATGCGGCGAGACTGGGCCAACAGGCCGGCGAAGAGGTACGCGCCAAGGCAGGCAGCAGTTTCTTCGAAGGCTGGGGCTGAGCCAATGCGGATCGTCGTCACCCGGCCGCAGCGTTCGGGCGAAAGGACGGCCGCAAAACTCGAAGCGCTCGGCCACAGGCCGGTGCTACTGCCGCTGTTCTATCCCGTCCATCATCACGAGCGCGCCATCTCGGCGCTGTCGCACCCAATGACGGCCATCGCCGTGACCAGCGCAGAGGCTTTGCGGGCACTGGAGACATCACGAGACCGGCTGGTTCCCAATCTGTCAAAACCGCTGTTCGCCGTCGGAAGGGCAACGGCTGAAGCGGCGGAAAAAATCGGTTTCAAACACATTCTCACCGCTTCCGGCGACGCCGTAAGTCTGAACGCGCTGGTGACTGAACGCGCGGCCCTGTTTTCCGAGAAAGAACCCCTGCTTTATCTCGCCGGCCGACCCCGTGGCGCCGTCTTCGAGGAAGGCCTTGCCGCCGCCGGCATTGCCTTCAAAACGGTCGACTGTTACGAGATGCTGCCCTGCAACGTTCCTGAAACTGTGCTCGAAACGGCCCTGGTGAAAAACGCGGCGGATGTGGTCCTGCTTTATTCATCGGAAGCGGCGCGGGCATTTTTCCGTCATGTATCGACGGAAAAATACGAAAAGGCTTTGGCGAGAACACAATTCATCTGCATCAGCCGCAACGTGTTTTCTCTCGTTCCGGAAATCTTCCGCGTAAACGCGGTTGCTGCCAAAGAGCCGAGCGAGGCTGCAATGTTTGAACTTCTGCACCGCAACTCTGGAACCTAATTCGAGCTCGCCTCTTTCCTTTGCCGCCGTCACTGACTAGGTTTAGAGTACTGCAGGCAGAAATGAGGTTGTCATGGTATCGGGAAAGCCGCCACGCCACTCCAAGTCCAAAGCCGAACCGGTCACGATCGACCTGGACGCCAAAGACGTGAAAGCAGTTTCCGCCGACGTGGATGCCGCCGAGACCGACAAAAAGCCCGGTGACAAAACCCCGGAGACCGCAGCGGATTCCGCAGTTTCGGATATCAGATCGGAAGCAACCGCAACAGGCAATGCCGCACCGATATGGGATCAGCCAAAGAGACCCCCTCTCGAGCCCAATGTCGGGAAAGCGGACGCCGTGGCGGCGACACCGAAGGCGGAGAACCTGGATAACGGACAGAAAGCGCCTGTCTCGCCCTCCTCCGCTCCGCCTCAAGCCGATACTAAATCTTCGACAGGCACCGCCCAGACGACCGCTGCCGCGGCTGCAACAGCAAAGCCTGCCTCCGGATCCACAGCCTCCACCAGCGCATCCGGCGGCGCCACCACGGCAAAGCCTTCGACCGCGACCTCGTCCTCAGGACCGGCAAAGCCCTCCATACCACAGCGGGTCGAAAGCAAACAGGCGGCGACCTCGGGCCTGATCGCGGCAGGTATCGTCGGCGGCCTTGTGGCGCTCGCCGCCGCCGGCAGCATGCAATATGCAGGCATCCTGCCCTCCTTTAATGCAGGCAAGGCGGAAAGCGAGGAAATCGCTGCCCTTAAAACCGATCTGGACAGCTTGCGCCAGCAGCTTGCCAATGCGCCAGCCTCCGACACCTCGGCGCTGGAACAGCGCATCGCAACCCTTGAAGGCGTGAAGGGGGAGGCCTCGCAGGTCGATGGGCTGTCAGAGAAAATCACCGCCCTCGAAGCGGCTCTCCAGTCGGAACGGTCTGCGCAGACTTCGGCGACAGCGGAACTGACACGCCGTCTCGCTGATGCTGAAGCCAAGATCAACGAGCCGCGCGACGATATCGAAGTCGCCCGCGCCATAGCATCGGCCTCGCTGAAGGCCGCGATCGATCGCGGTGGACCGTTCCTGACGGAACTTGATACCCTGTCCAAGGTAACGCCCGACGATCCGGCCATCGCATCGCTGCAATCCTTCGCCGCAACGGGCGTACCATCACGCTCGGAGCTGATGCAGAAGTTCCCCGATGTCGCCAATGCGATGCTCTCAGCCATAAACCAGCCTGACCCCAATCAGGGCATCATGGAACGCCTGACCGAAAGCGCCTTTTCGCTGGTGAAGGTGCGACCCGTCGGAAACATCGAAGGCGAAACCCCCGAAGCCAGGATCGCACGCATGGAAAACAAGCTGCGCAATGGCGATCTTCAGGGCGCGGCACTTGAGTGGAACGGTCTTCCGGATGCCGCCAAGACGGCATCCGCTGATTACAAGAAATCTCTGGATGCGCGCGTCGAGGTCGAAAATCTGGTGGGCAGCACGTTGAACCGCGCCATCACCAGCACCGGCAGGCAGGGGTAAGGGCATGACCAGAATTCTGACTTTCGCCGTTATCGTTCTGGCTCTCGGTTTCGGTTTCTCATGGCTGGCTGACAGGCCGGGCGTCCTTTCCATCGTCTGGCAAGGTCAGCTGATCGAAATGAGCCTGATGGTCGCAGCCTCCATCATCGCGGCGCTCATCGCTGCTGCCATGCTGCTCTGGTGGATCGTCAACGCCGTATGGACTTCGCCTAATGCCGCCCGTCGTTATTTCCGCGCGCGCAAGCGCGACCGCGGTTATCAGGCGCTCTCCACTGGCCTCATCGCCGCTGGCGCTGGCAATGCCATTCTTGCACGGAAGATGACGGCCCGCACGCAGGGACTACTGAGTGCTGATCAGGAGCCGCTAATTCACCTGCTCGATGCACAGGCCGATCTCATCGAAGGCAAATATGATGAGGCGCGCCGTAAGTTCGAGGCCATGGCGCGTGATCCCGAAACGCGCGAACTCGGCCTTCGCGGCCTCTATATCGAGGCACGTCGTCAGGGCGCTTACGAAGCCGCCCAGCAATATGCCGAGGACGCCGCGGAAAAAGCACCCTATCTGCCATGGGCGGCACAGGCGACGCTGGAAAACCGATGCCGCAATGGGCAGTGGGACGATGCCATCCGTCTGCTTGATCAGCAGAAGGCGGCCAGCGTCATCGAACGCGGCGAGGCGGAGCGGCTGAAAGCCGTGCTTCTCACTGCCAAGGCCGGCGAGAAACTGGAAAGCGACCCGGTAGGTGCGCGCGAGGACGCGAAGCACGCTCTCAAGCTTGCAAAAGGCCTCGTCCCGGCAGCGCTTATCGCGGCAAAGTCCTACCTGCGCGAAGACAATCTGCGCAAGGCCGCCGCGATTCTTGAACCCGTCTGGAAAAACGATCCGCATCCTCAGATCGCCGAACTTTACATACGTGCGCGCAGCGGCGATACTGCCATCGACCGGCTGAAGCGGGCAGAGCGGCTTGAAAGTCTGAAGCCCAACAACATCGAATCCCTGTTTGCAGTGGCGCAGGCGGCGCTCGACGCCAAGGAATTCGCCAAGGCCCGGGCGAAGGCCGAGGCCGCCGCCCGGATCGAGCCGCGTGAAAGCATCTTCCTCTTGATGGCCGATATCGAGGAGGCCGAAACCGGGGATCAGGGCCGTGTGCGCTACTGGATGGCGCAGGCACTGCGCGCGCCGCGTGATCCGGCATGGGTCGCCGACGGTATCGTCTCTGAAAAATGGCTGCCGGTCTCGCCTGTCACGGGTCGTCTCGATGCCTTCGAATGGAAAGCGCCTTTCGGGCAGCTGGAAGGCCCTGTTGAAGATCTGACAATCGAAAACGCGATTGCCGCAGCACCCGCAAGGACCGAACCGACGGTAAAGACGGTCGTCGTGGAAACCGCGCCCGAGACCCGTGCGGAGCCAAAGCGGGCTTCGGCTGAGCCCATAGAGGTAAAACCGAGTGTTTCGGCTCCGACGGAGAAAAAGCCCGTCACGATCGAAGCGCCGGTGGAAACCGAAGCGGCGAATGAAAAGGCCGAAGCAGTGCCCTTTTTCGGCGGTGCGCCAGATGATCCGGGTGTGAAGAAACCCGGCGCGGAAGCCGAACCCAAGACACGGCTCAAACTCTTCTGACGAGCAGGCTATCGATGTTCCAGCAAATACAGTCGTTTATTCAGAACCTCGTCGGCCCGCAGGCAGGTGATTTCAGTCCCGATGATCTGAGGGTGGCGGTAGCCGCCCTCTGTTTTCAGGTCATGGAAGCCGATGGCACCATCTCGAAAAGCGAGCGTGATCGTCTTCGCGAAATTCTGCATGAATATTACCATCTCGACGGCGGCAAGCTTGATGCCCTGCTCGCCGCCGGCCAGGAGGCCGGCAAGGAAGCCGTCGATTATTACCGCTTTACCACCGATATCCGTCGCCACTTGGATGAAGATCAGCGCGTGGAGCTTATTGGCATATTATGGGATATTGTTTACGCTGACGGCGAACGAAGCGAGATGGAAGACCATGTGATCTGGCGTGTCGCGGATCTGCTGGGTGTTTCCGTGCGCGACAGGGTCCTGCAACGTCAGCAGGCCGCCACGAGGTCCGGACCCGCTGAAGAAAGCGAAAACGAAGACGATGCTGTTTGACCCCTCCAGGCAACAGAAACAACAACCTTCACTGCTCATCGTCCTGCATCAGGAACGCTCCACGCCCGGTCGCGTCGGCCAGATGCTGGTGGAAAAAGGGTATCGTCTGGATATAAGGCGCCCCGCGCTCGGCGATGACCTGCCACAGACGCTGGAAAAACACGCCGGAGCCATCATTTTCGGCGGCCCGATGAGCGCCAATGATCCGCATGATTATGTCAAAGCCGAAATCGACTGGCTGAAAGTGCCGCTGAAGGAAAACAAGCCTTTTCTCGGCATCTGTCTCGGTGCGCAGATGTTGTCCAAACATTTGGGCGGCAGGGTGGAAGCCGACAGGGACGGCAAGGTGGAGATTGGCTGGTATCCGCTCCATGCCACCGAACATGGGCGGCTTCTGATGCCGCACTGGCCGAAGATGGTCTATCACTTCCATCGCGAAGGCTTTGAGCTGCCGCGTGGAGCCGAACTTCTGGCATCGGGCGAGACCTACCCCAACCAGGCCTATCGATATGGAAAAAATGCCTGGGGCCTGCAGTTTCACGCCGAACTGACCCGTGCCATGATGCATAGCTGGGTGGTGCGCGGCGCGCAGCGTTTCGGCATGCCCAATGCCCAGGTGGGCAGCCAGCATCTGGAAGGCCGCATGCTGTTCGATACCCCGCTCAGGGCATGGCTCAGCAATTTTCTCGATCTGGTTTTTGAGGGCAAGGCGCAGCGCTAGAGCATTTCCGGTAAAGATGCGCTGCGGCTTTACGTCCGGATAATCCGTGAAAACAAAAAGTTGGATCGTTTTTGCGCTTCGAAGAAAAGCCAAGACGATCTGAGACCAATGGCTGTCAGTGCGGCGCGTCGAGATTGTCGATCTTGCGCAGCTTGGAAAAGCCGAGCGCCCAGATGACCGCCACGGCGAGCGTGCCAGCCCCGCCGATGACAACGGCTGGAACGGCACCCACAACATGAGCCATGGTGCCGGCACGAAACTCACCCAGTTCGTTCGATGCGCCGACGAAGACCATGTTCACCGCGTTCACACGCCCGCGTACCTCATCCGGTGTCCAAAGCGCGATCAAAGTTTCTCGCACATAAACCGATACCATGTCCGATGCGCCCATGACTACCAACGCGGCGATGGACAGCCACGCGGTTTGCGAAAGTCCGAAGACCACGGTTGAAACGCCGAAAAGGCCAACGCCAGCGAACATCAGCAGGCCGGCATGGTGACGAATGGGCTTGAATGCCAGAATGACGGCGACGGTGATGGCGCCGATACCGGGCGCCGCGCGCAGAAGCCCGAGGCCCCACGGGCCGAGCGTCAGCACTTCCTTGGCAAAGATCGGCATCAATGCAACCGCGCCGCCCAGCAACACCGCGAAGAGATCGAGCGATATTGCACCGAGGACGATCTTCTCCTGCGAGATGAATTTAAACCCGGCGAGCATGGTTTCGAGGCTGATCGCCTTTGCCGGGCCGCGTTGTTCCGGCTTGCGGATAGCCACCGCAAGTCCTGCGGAGACGATAAAAAGCACGAGCGCCACACTGTAGGCAACGGAGGCGCCGAGACCATAAAGCAGGCCGCCGGCAACGGGACCGAGAATAGAGGCCATCTGCCAGGAGGAAGAATTCCAGGCGATGGCGTTCGGCAAATCCTCTACCGGCACGAGATTGGGCGCCAGCGACTGGACCGCCGGTCCCATGAAAGCGCGCTCTATGCCGAAGACGACAAGAATGGCAAAAACCGGCCAAGGGGAAAAGCTGTGCGTGAGTGTCAGCGCCATAAGAGCGACGGCACAGAGCGCCGCAACCATTAGGCATATGGCCATAATACGCCGGCGATTGTGCCGGTCGGCAACCGTTCCCGTAACAAGGATCAAAAGAAGGGACGGCAGAAACTGGAAAAGACCGATCAGGCCGAGATAAAAGGCATTGCCGGTCACTTCATACATTTGCCACCCAACCGAAACACTGACGATCTGTATGGCAAAGGCCGAAAAAAACCGGGCGCCGAAGAAACGTCGATAGGATGAATGCCGGAATGCACCGAAACGGTTTTCGGCAGAAGGAAGAGACATCGGCTGGGTGCTCGCGAAGAAAATGTGTGATGGCAATAAAGCGATATGACAGGAATCGCCAGCCCTCACCATCGCGATCGCGCAAAGTGTGAGCGTTTTTTGCGTGAAATCTTGCCGCCGGGTTATGAGTTAGACCACGATCACGGCAGGTGAATCTAACCGGTGATGATTACGATTCGGCGCAACACTTGCCGGTTCAGCGACGAATGTCTAAATGTCTTGCAACCAAGATACGGAGATATTGATGCTTGCCCTGTTTCAGACCATCGATCTGGCCTTGAACCTCTATACCTGGGTGCTGATTGGCAGCGCCATTTTTTCATGGCTTTACGCCTTCAACGTCATCAATTCCCGCAACCAGTTCGTGAACGCCATCGGCAGCTTTCTGTTCAATGTCACGGAACCGGTTCTGCGCCCCATCCGTCGCGTTCTGCCCAATCTCGGTGGCATCGACATTTCGCCGATCATCGTGCTCCTGATCATCTTCTTCATCCGATCCTTCATGTGGAACACGCTGTACCCGATGTTCGCGTGAACGGCTGCTGGCAAAAACACGGTGATCATATCCGGCTCTCCGTTCGCCTCACGCCGAATGGCGGGCGGGACGCGATTGATGGAGTCGAGCTCGATGCGGACGGAAACGCGCAGCTAAAGGCCCGGGTCAGCGCCGTGCCGGAAGGCGGTAAGGCGAACAAGGCCCTGACTGTTTTGCTGGCAAAGAAACTTGGCGTACCCAAAACCGCCATCAGCTTCGTTTCGGGCGAAACAGCGCGCAAAAAAATCCTCCGGATCGACACCGACCCGGAGGATTTTGAAGACCGATTGAAAAAGCTTTAGACCAGATCAGCCCTGCGCCTTGTAGCGCTCGATGGCTTCGACGATCAGCTTCTTGGCAACGTCAACATCCTGCCAACCGCCCATCTTCACCCACTTGCCGGGCTCCAGATCCTTGTAGTGCTCGAAGAAGTGCTCGATCTGCTTCAGCGTGATTTCCGGAAGATCGGTGTAATTATTGACCTTGTCGTAACGACGGGTCAGTTTCGGAACCGGAACCGCCAGAATCTTCTCGTCCTTGCCGCCATCATCTTCCATGATCATCACGCCGATGGGACGAACATTGATGACGCAGCCCGGTACCAGCGGGCGGGTGTTGCAGATGAGAACGTCGATCGGATCGCCATCGTCGGACAGGGTGTGAGGTACGAAACCATAGTTACCCGGATAGGTCATCGGCGTGTAGAGGAAGCGATCAACGATCAGCGCACCGGCATCCTTGTCCATCTCGTACTTGATCGGGTGTCCACCGACCGGCACTTCAACGATAACATTAACGTCTTCCGGCGGATTTTTGCCTACGGAAATTGCATCGATACGCATTCGCTTCCCTCATTCGCGGGTTGGATTTGGTTTTCGATACTGGGAAAGTCTGCGCATTGCAACACGGCTGTGGGCATATAAGGCATAATGGATAAATTGGGTGCCAGCGATGCGGTCACGACCGGACGCGAAACGACAATCCCGGAATTTGCGCCGTCAGTTCCAGACGAAACCGACCTTGCGAAGTGATTTGCCACCGAAATCTTCCATGCCTTCGGCAATGTCGCGCCCGCCATGCGAGCGGAAAAAGCGATTGGCTACATCGCTGTCCTCAAGGCACCAGACGACAATACCGTTGCAGCCAAGCGAGGTCAGCAACCGGCGCGCTTCCGTGAAAAGCAGTGATCCGAGGCCGATGCCCTGATATTCCGGACGGAGATAGAGTTCGTAAATTTCGCCGTCATGCGGCAGTCCGCGCGCCCGGCTGAGGCC
The DNA here is from genome assembly GCF_055382365.1 of Agrobacterium sp. 5Ca39. Lineage (NCBI taxonomy): Bacteria > Pseudomonadati > Pseudomonadota > Alphaproteobacteria > Hyphomicrobiales > Rhizobiaceae > Agrobacterium > Agrobacterium sp. 5Ca39. The sequence continues at coordinate 2,301,348 of NZ_AP026436.1, forward strand.
CAGCGTCGCGTAGCCGGCAACAACGCCCGCCACTTCAACCACCAGCATGGTTGCTGAACCCTTGGTTGCCTTTTTCCACCAGATTTCGCCACGGCGCTCGAGCATCTGCGTCAACGGCCGATGCGGGATAAGCCCGGCATAGGCCTGTTGCCACGACAGACGGTGCGCCTCGGATATGGCGCGCGCATCATGCGGTTCAGCACGGCGAACATCGATGGATAACGTTTTCATAACGCGATTCTGGCCCCGGCCACGGAAACTTACCAGTCATAAAGGTTAACGCCGGCAAGCTTACCCACAGCCTATTCATGTGGACGACCAGAAAAAATTAACGCATCCTTAACCTTTGGCAAAGCGCCTTTCGACTCATGCACACATAAAAAAGAATGCATAAAAAAACCCGGCGCAAGGCCGGGTTTTCGAAACAGGGATCGAACCGATCAGCTGGCAGCAAGCTTTGCCTTTTCGAATCGCTTGCGGTCATTCGGATCGAGATAGAGCTTGCGAAGACGGATAGACTTCGGCGTGACTTCAACGAGTTCGTCATCCTGAATCCAGGAAAGCGCGCGCTCCAGCGTGAACTTGATCGGGGGGGTGAGCTTCACGGCTTCATCCTTGCCGGCGGCGCGGATGTTGGTGAGCTTCTTGCCCTTCAGCACGTTCACGTCGAGGTCGTTGTCACGGCTGTGAATGCCGATGATCATGCCCGCATAAACCTTCTCACCGGCATCGATGATCATCGGGCCGCGATCTTCGAGGTTGAACAGAGCATAGGCAACAGCTTCGCCCGACTCGTTCGACAGCAGAACGCCGTTGACGCGACCGCCGATCTCGCCCTTGTAAGGCTGGTAGTCGTGGAACAGGCGGTTCATGACGGCCGTACCGCGCGTGTCGGTCAGAAGTTCCGACTGGTAACCGATCAGACCACGGGTCGGCGCGAAGAACACCAGACGGACGCGGTTGCCGCCCGAGGGGCGAAGCTCGACCATTTCGGCCTTGCGCTCGGACATCTTCTGCACGACGACGCCGGAATGCTCCTCATCCACGTCGATGACAACTTCTTCGACCGGCTCCATCAGCTGGCCGTTCTCATCCTTGTGCATGACGACGCGCGGACGCGAAACGGCAAGCTCAAAACCTTCGCGGCGCATGTTTTCGATCAGAACCGCCAGCTGCAATTCGCCACGGCCAGATACGAAGAAGGAATCCTTGTCGGCGGATTCTTCGATCTTCAGCGCAACGTTACCTTCGGCCTCCTTGAACAGACGGTCGCGGATGACGCGGCTCGTCACCTTGTCGCCTTCGGTGCCGGCGAGCGGCGAATCGTTGACGATGAAGGACATGGTAACGGTTGGCGGATCGATCGGCTGCGCCTGCATCGGCTCCATGACGGCCGGGTCACAGAACGTGTCGGCGACGGTGCCCTTGGAGAGACCTGCGATGGCGACGATGTCGCCTGCATGGGCTTCTTCGATCGAGGTGCGCTCGATGCCACGGAAAGCAAGAATCTTGGAGATGCGGCCATTTTCAATCAGCTTGCCATCCTGGCCGAGAACCTTGACCGCCTGGTTCGGCTTGATCGAACCGGAAGCGATACGGCCGGTGATGATGCGGCCGAGGAAGTTGTTGGCTTCGAGGATCGTGCCGATCATGCGGAACGGACCTTCTTCAACCTTGGGCTCCGGCACGTGCTTGACGACGAGATCGAGGAGCGGCGCAAGACCTTCATCAGTCGGGCCTTCCGGATTGACGTTCATCCAGCCGGAACGGCCCGAGCCGTAGAGGATCGGGAAGTCGAGCTGCTCGTCGGTTGCATCCAGAGCCGCGAAAAGGTCGAAGACTTCGTTTACGACTTCCTCATGGCGGGCATCCGGACGGTCGATCTTGTTGATGGCGACGATCGGGCGAAGGCCGACCTTCAGCGCCTTGCCAACCACGAACTTCGTCTGCGGCATAGGGCCTTCGGCAGCGTCAACGAGAACGATGGCGCCGTCCACCATCGACAGGATACGCTCGACTTCACCGCCGAAGTCGGCGTGGCCGGGGGTGTCGACGATGTTGATGCGGGTATCTTTCCACTCGATCGAGGTGGCCTTGGCGAGAATGGTGATGCCGCGCTCTTTTTCGATGTCGTTGGAATCCATCACGCGTTCCATCACGCGCTGGTTTTCACGGAACGAACCGGATTGCTTCAGAAGCTCGTCAACAAGCGTCGTTTTTCCATGGTCAACGTGCGCGATGATCGCGATGTTGCGAAGTGCCATTGTTCAAAATCTCTGAGGTTGGGCGCTATATTGATGAGAAACGCCAATTTAGTTTGGCGCGCTCATAACCTTTTTTTTGCAAATGCGAAAGGGGGGCTCATGTCATAAGCCCCCTGCGCTCAGCTTCTAGCTCAGAAATATGACAGTCTCTTATAGGAGACCGCGCTTCGAAAGCATCGCGTCCGGGCTCGGCATCTTGCCGCGGAAGGCGAGATAGGCTTCCTCGGGATCCACGGAACCACCGACGGAGTAGATGTTGTCCTTCAGCCGCCGCGCCATATCGCTATCGAAGGCATTGCCGGTTTCCTCGAAGGCGGAAAAGGCATCGGCATCCAGCACTTCCGACCACATGTAAGAATAATATCCAGCGGAATAACCGTCGCCGGAGAAAACGTGCTGAAAATGCGGTGTCGCATGGCGCATGACGATGGATTCAGGCATGTCGAGCGTTGAAAGAACCTCACCCTGCACGGCCATCGGGTCGTCGACGCTGTCGCGCGTATGGAACGCCATGTCGACAATCGCCGAAGAGGTAAACTCCACCGTGCTGAAGCCGGCATTGAAGGTCTGTGCAGCCAGAACCTTGTCCAGCAGCGCCTTCGGCATTGCGGCACCGGTTTCGTAATGCAGGGCATATTTTTCCAGGATTTCCGGCACAGTCAGCCAGTGTTCGTAAAGCTGCGAGGGCAATTCGACGAAATCGCGCGATACGCCCGTTCCCGACACCGAGGGGTAGGTGACATCGGACAACATGCCATGCAACGCGTGGCCGAATTCGTGGAAGAGTGTACGCGCATCGTCAAGCGAAAGAAGCGCGGGCTTACCTTCGGCCGGTTTGGCGAAGTTGCAGACATTATAAATAATCGGGATTTCTCCAACCGTACCATTTTTCAGCGGCAACTTGTGCTGCGATTGGAACGAACTCATCCATGCGCCTGATCGCTTTGAGGGCCGCGCGAAATAATCGCCGAGGAACATGGCCTTCAGATCGCCCTGGTCGTCGCGGATCTCGAAAACCCGGACGTCCGGGTGATAGGCGGCGACACCCTTGACCTCGACGGCACGAATTCCAAACAGCCGCCCGGCCACATCGAAGCAGGCTTCAATGATCTTTTCCAGCTGCAGATAAGGTTTCAGTTCCGCCTCGGAGAAATTGAATTTCTGAGCGCGGAGCTTTTCGGCGTAATGTCGCCAGTCCCATGGCAGAACGTCGTGGTTTTTGCCCTCCGCGGCGATGATGGCGGCAAGCTCAGCCTCCTCCTCACCCGCGCGGCGAACGGCCTTTTCCCAGACCTGCCCCAGAAGGCCGTTCACGGCATCGGGCGTCTTTGCCATCGTGTCGTCAAGCTTATAGGCGGCGAAATTCGCATAACCGAGAAGCTTCGCCTTCTCCTCTCGCAGTTCAAGCGTGCGGCGGACGATCTCTCGATTGTCGGTCTCGCCGCCGTTTTCACCGCGCGCCACCCATGCCCTGAAGGCCTGTTCACGCAGGTCTCGACGTTCGGAAAATGTCAGGAAGGGCTCGATGATGGAACGGGAAAGGGTGACGGCGAACATGCCATCCTCGCCATGCTCACGGGCCGCACCCGCCATTGCGTCGCGCAGAAAACCGGGAATGCCGGCAAGTTCCTCTTCCGTGGAAAGCAAGAGCTTCCAGTTCTTTTCATCCGCCAGTACATTCTGCCCGAACTTTGCACCGAGACCGGCCAGCTCCTCATTGATCACCGCCAGCCGCTCCTGCCGGTCTTTCGGCAATTTCGCGCCGGAGCGCACGAAACCCTTCCAGTGCCGTTCGAGAACACGGTTTTCCTCACCCGTCAGCCCAAGTGTCTCGCGTTTTTCCCACAAGGTATCGATGCGCTTGAACAGAGCCGCGTTCATGCCGATCTTAGAGTAGTGCCGCGACATTTTCGGAGCAATCTCCCGCTCCAGCGCCTGGATCACGCCATTGGTGTTCGCTCCTGCCCTGTTCCAGAACAGCGCCGAAATGCGTGAAAGATCGTCACCCGCGACCTCAAGCCAAGTTACAGTGTTTACAAATGTCGGCGCCTCGACATTGACTGCGATCGCATCGATCTCCTGCTCATGGGAACCAAGTGCGGCGTCAAAGGCCGGAGCGAAATCCTCATCCCTGACTGAATCGAATTTTGGCAGACCATTGTGACCGTTCCAGTGAACGAGTGCGGGATAAAGCGCGGTCTCAGATGGCATTTCATGTTCCTCGTACAATTCCGGTTTAGCCATATGGGCACGCCGCCGCCGCCAATTCAATATCGGAATTTGGTGTGGAATACGCACTCGCCTTCATTTCCAAGTATTGACCGATATGACGACATCATGGTCTGCTTCTTTAAATAATATCCCATGACGGAGATATGTATTATGGAGATTTATTCTTTAAGGGCCTCTAATAATTTCCTTTTCAGGGACAATTCCAGAAATGCAAGATCCGTGGGCATTGCCGATTTCGGCAAGGCCGGAAAATCCGATGCAGCCTCAGGCTTTGAAGAGACGGTAAGAGGGATAGATTTTACCCGCATCAGCCCGCGCGACCTGCGCGAAATCGCCCGAGATTATTACCATGCGGGAAAAATCAGCCAGGACACCCTTTTTGAACTTTCGTCCGAACTTCCGGCACAAACCCTTAGTGCCAGCGGTGAGGTCATCGACATAGCTGATGTGACCGAGGACACGGAATTCGACTTCCTGACCTATTTTTCCGACCGAGCTGAAATTGCCCGTTCCATCGGCACCGCAGACGAGGTTGAAAAAATGCAGGACGTTCTGTCTTTTTTTGCTTTGGCGTGACGGTCCTAGACCGGGTTGCGGGATACCTTGCGATCGAAGTGACATATAGTTTACTCGATTTTCGGTAATATGATTTGTGTACCATTGATTATCGCCTGGATTTTAGTAAGGCTGACTTACGAAAAGGCGAAGCATGGGCACGAAACGCGAAAAAGATTCATTGGCATTTTTGCTGAACAGCGGTGCACGCCTGCTGAACAGTGCTTTTGAGCGCCGTATATCCGAGGCCGGACTGGGCCTGACCCCCGGCGAGGCGCGCGCGCTGCTGACGGTCGCTGTCGTTGACGGCAGCAAACAGTCGGACATCGCCGCTCGCCTCGGAATAGAACCCATGACGATCTGCGCCTATCTTGATAAGTTGCAGTCCCTCGATCTCATCGAGCGGCAGCAGGACCCGCAGGACAGACGCTCCAAGCGTATTGTGCTGACCAAATCCTCAGCCGACATGCTGGAAGCCGTGCGGCAGGAAATAGATGAACTCGTCCGCCACGCCACCCAGGGCCTGAATGACGAGGAGGTGGCGCTGTTCCGCCACTTTCTGCAAACCCTTCGTGACAATCTGCAGCCGGAACAACCGGGGCAGAACGGCTGATCACCATGTCGCCAAAACCGATCATGTCCACGAAACGCACGGCGATGCTTGGTGCGTTTTTGACGGCGCTTGCGCCCATATCCATGGCGATTTACACACCCGCCATGCCGGAACTGACGCGGGTTTTTGCCACTGACCAGTCCGCCGTCAAGCTCAGCCTGTCCCTCTATTTTGCCGGGTTCGCGCTGGCGCAACTGCTCGCCGGGCCGGCATCGGATGCCTTCGGTCGGCGAAAGGCAAGCATCGTCTTCCTCCTGATCTTTCTGGGCGGCGGCCTGGTGGCCATTTCCGCGCCGACGATCGAAGTGCTGCTTTTCGCCCGGCTGGTTCAGGGCATCGGTGCTTCGGTCGGTATGACGGTGGCGCGTGCCGTGGTGCGCGACCAGTTTACCGGCGCCGAAGCCTCCAGCATCATGAATCTCATTGGTATCATGCTGGCGGTCGGTCCTGCCCTCGGACCGACGATCGGTGGACTTTCACTCGCGGCTTTCGGCTGGAAATCCGTGTTTTTTCTGATGGTCGGCCTCGGAGCCATCGCCATTTTATCCGTCGTGATTTTTTTGCGGGAAACAACGGTTCCGGACAGGAGTCTGATCCGGCCCAGGCGGCTCCTGTCGGCCTATGGCACGCTGCTCAGCGCGCCACGTTTCCTTCTGGCTGCATTGGTGCTTGGTGGTTCCATCGGCGCGCTTTATGCGCAGGCCACAATGCTGACTTTCATCCTTATCAACGAGGTCGGCATGACACCCACCGCCTTCGGCATCGGCATGCTGATGCAGACAGGCGCCTACTTCTTCGGCTCGATTGCCCTGCGTTACATCGCCCCCCGACTGGGAGACCGGCGCTCGGTCGTGATCGGCCTCTGTTTTTCCGGAACCGGCGGCCTCCTTATTTTATTGTCAGTTTTCCTGATGCCGCCATCGTTCCTTTCGATCATGGGGCCCGTTGCAGTCGCGACTGTCGGCATCGCCCTGCTGACCCCTTCGATGGTGACAGCAGCGCTTGCTCCCTTCCCGCATATCGCCGGTTCGGCATCGGCCATGATGGGATTTATCCAGATGGGATCGGGCTTCGCCGGCGGTGCTGCAGCCTCCCTCATCGGTTCACCTTTGACCGGCTTCGGCGTCATCATTCCCATGATGGAATTCACAGCCGTTGCCAGCTACATCGGCTTCCGCATCGTCTCCAGAAGAGCGACATGAAAAAACCCGCCGGTGTCACCACCAGCGGGTTTCGTTATTTTTTCAAGAACAGAATTACTTGCTGAGATTGCGCTTTGCCAACGTGCGAAGACGCAGCGCATTGAGCTTGATGAAGCCTGCCGCATCCTTCTGGTCATAAGCGCCGTGGTCGTCCTCAAAGGTCACCAGCGCGTCGGAGTAGAGCGACTTGGCACTCTCGCGGCCGGTTACCATGACGTTGCCCTTATAGAGCTTCAGCGTCACTTCGCCTTCCACATGCTCCTGGCTCTTGTCGATCAGGGCCTGCAGCATTTCGCGCTCCGGCGAGAACCAGAAGCCGTAATAGATCAACTCGGCGTAGCGCGGCATCAGCTCGTCCTTCAGATGCGCAGCACCCCGGTCGAGCGTGATGGACTCGATGGCGCGATGCGCGGCAAGAAGGATGGTACCGCCGGGCGTTTCGTAAACGCCGCGCGACTTCATGCCGACGAAGCGATTCTCGACCAGATCGAGACGTCCGATGCCGTTTTCGCGGCCATAATTGTTGAGCGTGGCAAGAAGCGTCGCAGGCGACATCTCGACACCATTGATCGAGCAGGCATCACCCTTTCGGAAACCAACCTTGATGACGGTTGCCTTGTCGGGAGCGGCTTCCGGGGAGATCGTGCGCATATGCACATATTCAGGAGCTTCCACCGCCGGGTCTTCCAGAACCTTGCCCTCGGAAGAGGAGTGCAGCAGGTTGGCGTCCACGGAGAATGGCGCTTCGCCCTTCTTGTCCTTGGCAACCGGAATCTGGTGCTGTTCGGCAAAGTTCAGGAGGTCGGTACGGCTCTTGAACGTCCAGTCGCGCCACGGGGCGATGATCTTGATGTCAGGGTTCAGTGCATAGGCCGAAAGCTCGAAACGGACCTGGTCGTTGCCTTTGCCGGTCGCACCATGGGCGATGGCGTCGGCGCCGGTCTTCCTGGCGATTTCGATCAGGTGCTTGGAAATCAGCGGCCGGGCAATGGAGGTGCCGAGCAGATAGACGCCTTCGTAGACGGCGTTGGCGCGGAACATCGGAAACACGAAATCGCGCACGAACTCTTCACGGACGTCCTCGATGAAAATTTCCTTGATGCCCAGCATCTCGGCCTTCTTGCGTGCCGGCTCAAGCTCTTCGCCCTGGCCGAGATCGGCGGTGAAGGTAACGACCTCAGCGCCGAGTTCCGTCTGAAGCCATTTCAGAATGATCGAGGTGTCGAGGCCGCCGGAATAGGCGAGAACGACTTTCTTAACGTCTTTCGGGAGTGCCATAGTGATGTCCATCTGCATGATGACGGCATCGGGACACCGCCATTTCCTTGGGATTTCGGCACTTTTACAGTGCAACCCGAAATGTGTGAAGCGCTTTTCCGTGAGATAAGCGACAAAACAATTGATGGACACGCGTGACGCACGTGACGACAGCTACACCGAGGGGAACGAAGCCGGTGTCACATGCATTTAGAAAATTCGCGCTTTATGATGAAGCGGCGCGATCGACTTGAAAACCGTGAATGAAGCCACTCAGGTTCAGGCAACGTTGCAAACCGCTGGAAACAGCAGAAACGACGCGAAGGAGAAACCTATGACGACCATCCACCCCGCATTCAAGGAAGATAATGTCGCCGTCATAACAGGTGCGGCCTCTGGCATCGGACTCGCCGCCGCCCGCAAATTCGCCGGTTTCGGCATGAGTGTCGTGCTCGTCGATCTCGATGGCGAGAAACTCGCCGCCGCGCATGCGGACGTTCTGGCACTTGCCCGGGACGGCGAGGCGCAAATCGTTGCGATCCCAACCGACGTCTCGAAACTCGATGAGCTGGAGGCGCTGGAACGCGCCGTAATTCAGCGTTTCGGGCGCGTTCACGTCCTCATGAACAATGCCGGCATCCAGCCTGGCAGCGCCATTTTCGGTCCCCAGGCCAACTGGGAAAAGATTATCAGCGTCAATCTGATGGGCGTTGTGAATGGCAGCCGTGTCTTCGGTCAGGGCATGATCGCCCATGGTGAGCCGGCACTCATCATCAACACCGGCTCGAAACAGGGCATCACCACGCCTCCCGGCGATCCCGCCTACAATGTCTCGAAATCGGGCGTCAAAACCTTCACGGAAGCGCTTCAGCACGAGTTGCGCAATGTTCCAAATGGTAGAGTTTCCGCCCATCTCCTCATCCCCGGCTTCGTCTTCACAGGCCTTACAGCCCACGGCAGAACGGAAAAACCGGAAGGCGCCTGGACCGGCGAACAGACCATCGAGTTCATGCTCGAAAGCATTGGCCGGGGCGATTTCTACATTCTCTGCCCGGATGGCGAGGTTGACCGCCCGACGGACGAGAAACGCATTCTCTGGGCGGCCTATGATATCGTCCAGAACCGCCCGCCGCTCTCGCGCTGGCACACGGAATATTCCGCCGCCTTCACCAGCTTTCTCAAGAACTGACGCCAAGGGGCCGCCGCGATCTGAAAATTGCGGTGCCCCGCCCTGCTTAATCCACCACTGCGCTAGGGCCGCCACTCAAAAACATTGGCAGAAATCCGCAATCACGTTAAACAACGGCCCTCTCCAGCTTTACGGGTGCCGCGATGGATTTCGTTCCAAGCCTGCCAACACTGATCGCCTTCACCATCGCCATCCTTCTCCTGGCGGTAACGCCGGGTCCGGACATGACGCTCTGGATCAGCCGCTCCCTGCGCGAAGGCCGGGCGGCGGGCTTCATGACCCTGGTAGGAACCAATATCGGCATCACCGTGCACACGATGCTGGTCGCCTTCGGTGTCGCCGCCCTCATCGTCGCCTCGCCGACGGCTTTCATGATCCTGAAGACCGGCGGAGCCGCTTATCTTGTCTGGCTCGCCATTCAGGCGATCCGCAAGGGCTCGGATTTCGTGATGGTCAAAGGCACCGGCGAAAAAGCGCAGGCCTCCCTCAAATCCGCCCTGCTGAACGGCATCTGGGTCAACCTGCTGAACCCGAAGATCATCATCTTCTTCATGACCTTCCTGCCGCAATTCGTCAGCGCATCTGATCCGCATGTGACCGGCAAGCTGATTTTCCTCGGCATCTGGTCAATCATCGTCGCACTGCCGATCGGCATCGGCATCGTGATCGCCGCAGATGTTCTCTCCGCCTGGCTGCAAAGCAACCGGAAAATTCTGCGCGGACTGGATTATACGATCGCCGGCGTCTTTTCGCTTTTCGCCGTGAAGATTTTCTTCACGCAGGCCCGCTGACGGCAAACAAAAGGCGCCTTACGGCGCCTTTTTTAGAATCAACCAATCAGCAACTCATCGTCATCGAGCTTCTGGCCGCGTATCTTGCGGAACATGTCGATCAGATCCTCCACCTCAAGATCCTTGCGGCTGTCACCGGAAACGTCGAGCACGATCTCACCGGCATGCAGCATGATCGTGCGCGTGCCATAGTCCAGCGCCTGACGCATGGAATGGGTGACCATCAGCGTCGTCAGCTTGCGCTCCGATACCACCTTGCGGGTCAATTCCATCACGAATTCCGCCATGCCGGGATCGAGCGCTGCCGTATGTTCGTCCAATAGAAGCACGTCCGAGCCTGACAGTGTCGCCATGACGAGAGAGACCGCCTGCCTCTGGCCACCCGACAGAAGGTCCATGCGGTCCTTCAGACGATTTTCCAGACCGAGATTGAGCGAAGCGATACGCTCCTTGAAAAAATCCCGCCGGCCACGTCCGAGCGCAGGCAAAAGACCGCGACGTTCACCACGTGATGTCGCCAGCGCGAGGTTTTCCTCGATGGTAAGCGCGCCGCAACTGCCCGCCAGCGGGTCCTGAAACACGCGTGCCACCCGCCCCGCCCGGCTGGCGGTCGGCTTGCGGGTAACATCGGCGCCACCGATCATCACCCTGCCTGCCGTAGGCAGCACATCGCCGGCCAGAACACCGAGAAGTGTCGATTTGCCCGCACCATTGGAACCGATGACCGTAACGAACGAACCATCCTCAATGGTGAGGTCTATCTTGGACAGCGCCTGCTTCTGCAGTGGCGTGCCGCGCCCGAAGACGACCTGGATGTCGGAAAGCGAAATCACGATGTTGCTCCCCCACGGCGCAGTCGGGGCAGGATCAATGCGATGGCCACCAGTACCGCCGTTACAAAATTGAGATCGGACGCCTTGAGACCCAACACATCACTCGACAGAGCAAGCTGGATGGCGAGACGATAGGCGATGGAGCCGAAGACACAGCCGATCAGCGCGATCAGGATGCCGCGCGCGCCAAACAGGGTTTCACCGATGATGACGGCCGCAAGCCCGACAACAATGGTGCCGACACCGGAAGTCACATCCGCAAAACCATTGGTCTGGGCAAACAGCGCACCACCAAGAGCCACAAGCGCATTTGAAAGCGCCATGCCAAGATAGATCTGGCTACCGGTCTTCACGCCCTGCGCCCGCGCCATCCGGGCATTGGCACCCGTCGCGCGCATGGCAAGACCCGCATCGCTTTCAAGGAAACGCCAGACGAGAATGACAGCAATCAGCACCAAAGCGCCGACGAAGAGCGGCCGCACCAGATATTCAGAAAGGCCGAGGCCGTAAAACGGCGATATCATCGTGTCCTGATTGAGCAGCGCGACATTCGGCTTTCCCATCACGCGCAGGTTGACCGAAAACAGTGCGATCATCGTCAGGATCGAGGCAAGCAGGTTCAGAATCTTGAAACGCACATTGAGTGTGGCGGTCACGATGCCGGCAGCCGCACCGGCCACCATCGCAATCGCCGTCGCGACCCAGGCATTCAGACCGGCGATGATCAGCACGGCTGCCACGGCAGCCCCAAGCGGAAACGAACCGTCCACGGTCAGGTCAGGAAAATCAAGCACCCGGAAAGCGAGGTAAACGCCGATCGCCACGAAAGCGAAGACCAGTCCCAGCTCCACGGCACCCCAGAAGGCGATTTGGCTCACGGTAATGTCCTTGTTATTGCCGCCATCGGGCGGATACGGGCACCGTCTCGTGCCACGTAAAACGGGCGGCGAGTTTGCCGCCGCCCGTTATTCAGTCAGGTTTCGGTTCAGTCGATGACCTTGGTGGCGCGCTTCGTAACGCTTTCGGGGAAGGTGACGCCTGCTTTTTCAGCGGCCTTCTTGTTGATCACGAGATCGGTGCCAACAGCAACGGTTGCCGGAATATCGCCCGGCTTTTCACCCTTGAGGATGCGGACAACGACGGCACCGGTCTGCTTGCCAACGTCGAAATAGTTGAAGCCGAGGGCAGCAACCGCACCGCGAGCAACGGAATCCGTATCGGCGGCATAAAGCGGGATCTTGGCTTCAGACGCAACACCGGCAGCAGCCTCGAAAGCCGAAACGATGGTGTTGTCAGTCGGAACGTAGATCACGTCGGCCTTGCCGACCAGCGCACGGGTCGCACCCTGCACCTCAGCCGACTTGGTGGCGACAGATTCAACGACCTTGAGACCCGCCTTCTCGGCCTCGGTCTTCAAGAGAGCGAGTGTCGAAACGGAGTTTGCCTCGGCCGAATTGTAGATGAAGCCGATGGACTTGGCGTTCGGCGAGATTTCCTTGATGAGCGCCAGATGTTCGCCGACCGGCAACATGTCGGAAAGGCCGGTGACGTTACGGCCCGGCTTCTGCATATCCTTGACGAGCTGCGCGCCGACCGGATCGGAAACCGCCGTGAAAACGACCGGAATGTCGCGCGTGGCGGCAACGACGGCCTGGGCAGACGGCGTGGAAATCGGCACGATGACAGCAGGTGCCTCGCCAACGAACTGGCGCGCGATCTGTGCTGCGGTGCCGGGATTGCCCTGCGCGGATTCGTAAAGGAACTTGAGGTTCTCACCTTCCTTGTAGCCCGCTTCGGCAAGGGCAGCCTTCACGCCATCGCGGGCGGCATCGAGTGCCGGATGTTCGACGATGGCGGTCACGGCAACGGTGACGGTTTCAGCCTTCGCCGGCAGAACGATGGCGCTCGCAGCGGCGAGAGCCAGAATGAATGCGCGCATGGATATCCTCCTGTTGGTTCCCTGTTTTCGTCTTCTTAGGAACAAGACAGGCCGAAATCAATCGGAGAACCGCCGGAAAACCAGCTTTATGAGGCAAAACCGGCTTATTCAGTCGTCTGCGCCGTGGTTGGCGATCATCATCGCCTCGAAAGCCAGCCTTTCGGTCTTGCGCATGCGCTCGGATTCCGACTTCAGCTGGCCACAGGCCGCTAGGATATCGCGGCCGCGCGGCGTGCGGATCGGCGAGGCATAACCTGCCTGATTGATGAAATCGGCGAACTTCTCGATCTGCGCCCAGTCCGAGCACTGGTAATTCGTGCCCGGCCACGGGTTGAACGGAATGAGGTTGATCTTGGCTGGAACCCCCTTCAGAAGCTGCACCAGCATCTTGGCGTCTTCCAGGCTGTCATTGACGTCCTTGAGCATCACATATTCGAAGGTGATGCGCCGGGCGTTGGAGAGGCCCGGATATCTGCGGCAGGCTTCGATCAGTTCCTTCAGCGGATATTTCTTGTTGATGGGCACCAGCATGTCGCGCAACTCATCACGCACCGCATGCAGCGAAATCGCCAGCATGACGCCGATCTCATCGCCGGTGCGGAAGATTTCCGGCACCACACCCGAGGTGGAGAGTGTAACGCGGCGCTTGGAAAGCGACAGGCCATCGCCATCGGTGGCGATCAGAAGCGCGGTCTTAACATGCTCGAAATTGTAGAGCGGCTCGCCCATGCCCATCATCACGATGTTGGAGACCTTGCGGCCTTCGCTCGGCACATAAGCGCCAACCGGCGTCGAACCATCGGGGAAATCACCGAGCCGATCACGCGCCAGCAACAGCTGCGAGAGGATTTCCTCGGCCGTCAGGTTGCGCACCAGACGCTGCGTGCCGGTGTGACAGAAAGAACAGGTCAGCGAACAGCCCACCTGGCTCGAAATGCACAGCGTGCCGCGCCCTTCTTCCGGAATATAAACCGTTTCGATCTCGACGGGACGACCAGCGCCCCGCGGCGGAAAACGCATCAGCCATTTGCGGGTGCCGTCATTGGAGATCTGCTCCTCGACGATTTCAGGTCGAGCGATGGTGAAGGCCGCCTTCAGCTTCTCGCGAAGCTCCTTGGCGACATTGGTCATATTGTCGAAATCGGAGACGCCGCGCACATAAAGCCAGTTCCACAACTGGCTGACGCGCATCTTCACCTGCTTTTGCGGCACACCGATTTCCGCGAGCGCCTCACCCATCTCCTCACGGGTCATGCCGATCAGCGACGGCTTGCCGGACATGAGATCGCTATTGGCGATCAGCGGGGTTTTGACTGCCAGACCGGCAGGAGCTTGCATTACGGACATCACGTTATCCCATCGTTCCATGCGTCGCACGACCGGCCTGTCGGGAAGGCGGAAAATCGTCTGCATGTCGAGAAAATCAAAGGCGGAGCACTTTTCGCGCATCCGCCTGTCAATATTGCCGCGCCTTTAGCATCAAACTGGCAAAAACGCAAATGGCCGGTCGAGGACCGGCCATTGCCAAACGCGATGAAGGGTCAGCGTTACTTGCAGCTCTCGATCTGCTTGAGAGCAGCCGAAATACCCGACAGCGAATAGGAATAGGAGGTCGCGGTGCCACGGCCGGAAACTGCCTTGACGGTCATGGACTTGCCGCCCTTCATGGCAGCCACGAGAGCCGGTTCTTCCGCAGCGTTTTCAACCCAGGCGGCCTTGTCCTTGGTGAACATGACGAAATTCTTGTTGTCGATCGTCACATTGACCTTCGAACCCTGCTTCAGCGGATAACCTACCATGGCCTGCGGCTCGTAGGAGATGTTCTGGCCCGGGCGCTGGGAGACGATGAAGAATATATCGCCGTGGTCGACGCTCGCCGGTTCCTTGGCGGTGGGAATGGAAAGAACGTAGCAGACGGTGCTGTTGCCCGATTTGTACGAATAGGCACCCCAAGCATTGAACTGCTGGATGCGCGTGGGCGACTGTGCAGATGCTACGCCGACGCTGGTCAGCAAAATGGCCGCTGCGGTTGCTACACTTCTTACAAACATAGAATTTCCTGCCGGGTTATTGTCTTCCATTGGCCCGAAGCATCGGCGAGCCCAGAGTCTGGATCGGCCACGTTCAGGTGCGGATCGTCTTTTCTCATTGTGGTCGGGAAGCGGTTACCAAACCGTCAACAACATGCATAAAATGCCGGAAACGTCTTGCAGTGTTACAGATTGGCGACTCCCGACGCCCTGAAGAGAAGGGCATGCAACACCCTTCCTCCGTGTGTATGACACATAAATTCAGGCAAGAATTTGTCGCCCGTCGGGCGCGCCCGAACGGGCAGATCACAGAGGCGTTACCCGGCTTCCTGCTGCCGCTTCAACATGGCGTCCGCCGCGTCGTAATGTTCCATCTTGATATTGGCGCGGATCATCGCGAGCGCTGCGGTAATCACGGCTATGTCATCAGTAAAACCGACGACGGCCAGCATGTCCGGCACGGCATCAAAAGGCATGATGAAATAAGCCAGCGCAGCGAGGATGATACCCTTGGCGCGCAGCGGCGTGTCGCGATCGATCGCGCAGTAATAGGCCGCGGCCGCATCGCGGGCAAACGGCACTTTCGACATGACACGTTTCAGCTTCGGCCAGAACCTGGTCCGAACAACCTCTTCGCGCTCACGCTGCCTATCGGTTTCACCCGGCAGAAGAATTTCACCGATTTTCACATCATCCATGATCGACGGTCCTCCGGTCACGGCTATTATATGGGATTTAAGGTGGAGCGTTCAATTGCCTCGGCCGGCAGCGGCCTTCTGCATGGCCTCGGCCAGAAGAAAATCGCGCTCCGTCACACCCTGTGAATCATGGGTCGTGAGGCATACCTTGACCCGCGAATAGACGTTGGACCATTCGGGATGATGGTTGAGCCGCTCTGCGACGAGTGCGGATTCAGCCATGAAACCGAAGGCTTCCGCAAAGCTGGAAAACTTGAAGGAACGGACGATCGCCGCCCCGTCTTCGCGCAGGGACCAACCCTCCAGTTTCTGCAGGGCCTGCCGGATGGCATCGGGCTCGAGTCTGGGATATTTCATGAATTTGCCTCCGCTTTAAAACCCATTAACTCTTTAACGACCGGATCGACGCATATTCCATGAAACATACAGCTATTCTCTTCGTCTGCATGGGCAATATCTGCCGCTCACCGTAGGCCGAAGGGATTTTGAGGAACCTTGCCGACAGCGCAGCGCTTCATCAGCTTACCGTCGATTCCGCCGGCACCGGCGGATGGCACAGGGGTGACGCGCCCGATCCGCGATCCATCGCCATGGCGCGCCGGCACGGTATCGATATTTCACTTCAACGGGCGAGACAGGTCACTGCGGCGGATTTCGAGACCTTCGATCTGGTATTCGCCATGGACGAAAACAATCTGGCGAACCTGCTGCGATTGAGCTCCGAAAGGCACCGCCACAAAATCCATCTTTTCATGGAATATGCCGCCGGGCATCGCGAGAACGTCCCCGATCCCTACTACGGGGCCGAGGACGGATTCCTCACAGTTTACAACATGCTTTTGGCGGGATGCAGATCGCTGCTCGAAAAGATCGAGCTGGACCGCGCCTCGTGAAGCGGAAACACCTCTTCGACGATATAGGGCCCGCCACCCACCGATTCCTTCGACGACATCAGCACAAAGCGCCCGACCGTAAAGGGTGAGGTGCGGAAGTTGCCGCGTCCGGAAAGATACTGCACCACATCGTCCACGCGGGAGGAGCGCAACCGCGCCAGCGTGACGTGGGGCATGAACTTGCGCGGATCGGGCGGGAGACCGATCCTTTGGCAGATTCTCTCGATTTCCGCCTGCAGCGCATGCATTTCGGGCGAGGGAGAAACGCCAGCCCAGATGGAATGCGGCTTCTTGGAGCCGAAGGAGCCCATTCCGGTGAGGTTGAGCTGGAATTCCGGCCGGTCTATCCGGTCCAGCCTGTCGACGACCTCATCGGCGGTACGACCGTCGATGTCACCGATAAAACGCAGGGTTATGTGATAATTCTCCACATCGATCCACCGGGCTCCCGGCAGACCACCGCGCAACAATGAGAGGCTCATCGCCGCATTGCGCGGAATTTCGAGGGCGGTAAACAGTCTCGGCATGGCGAGCTCCCCGAATCTCTTGGCAGAACAAGCATAGCGAATCACGCAATGCAGACGGGCGCAAGTGCTTATTTTTTTTGCGCACCGATTGTCTTGATGAAGCTTTCAACAGCCGGCAAAGATTTTTCGACCATCACTGCCACCCCCTTGGTATTGGGGTGCATCTTGTCGTCCAGCTTCAGCGCATCATCCGTCACCACGCCATCCAGAAAGAAGGGATAAAGCGGCAGGTTGTATTTTTCCGCAAGCTTCGGGAATATCGGATTGAAGCGCTTTGCATAATCATCCCCCATGTTTGGCGGCGCCATAATACCGACCAGCAGCACGGCTATGTTGCGCTTCTGAAAACCGGAAATGATGGTGTCGAGGTTCTTTTCGGTCTGTTCCGGCGGAATTCCACGCAGAGCGTCGTTGGCGCCCAGTTCCAGAATGACGCCGTCAGTGCCATCGGGAACAGACCATTCCGCCCGCGCCAGACCGCCTGAGGAAGTGTCACCGGACACACCTGCGTTGGCGATGGCGACATTGATCCCCCTGGCCTTTAATGCAGCTTCAAGCTGTGCGGTATAGCTGTCAGTCGGGGGAAGCTGATAACCCGCCATCAGGCTGTCGCCGAGGCCAACCAGCTGCAATGTCCGCTCCTGGGCGAAGCCAGCAGTGGCGGAAAGGGCGGTGGCGAAAATGACGATGAAGTGAAACAGGGCAGCTTTAAATCTCATCACGGCTTTCCTAACTTGGTTCCCATTGCCTGAAATAACCGACCGCATCGACCGCCAGACCGTTTTCATCACCCTATATAGGAACGAGAATTGTGACGAAAAGCATCATAGAGCTGAAGAAAGCCGACCTCACGCTCGGCAGTGCCGCCGCCTCCGTCCACGTTCTCAAGAACATCGATCTCTCAATCAGAGAGAGCGAGGCGGTTGGCATCGTCGGCCCCTCCGGATCGGGAAAGTCGACACTTCTGATGGTGCTTGCCGGGCTCGAGAGGCTCGACAGCGGCGAAATCATCATTGCGGATACGCCGCTGCACGAGCTCGGTGAGGACGCGCTCGCGGATTTCCGCGGCCGCAACATTGGCATCGTTTTTCAGTCCTTCCACCTCATCGCCAACATGACCGCACTGGAAAATGTCGCAGTGCCGCTGGAATTGGCAAACGTTCCGAACCCGTTCGAAATCGCCGAGCGTGAACTGGTCGCTGTCGGTCTCGGCGAGCGCCTCAATCATTATCCCGGCCAGCTCTCCGGCGGCGAGCAGCAGCGTGTGGCCATCGCCCGCGCACTCGCCCCGTCGCCAGCCGTATTGATAGCCGATGAACCGACCGGCAACCTCGATACCGACACGGGCAAACAGATCGCCGATCTTCTGTTTGCCAAACAGGCCGAGCGCGGCATGACGATGATCCTCGTTACCCATGATCCCTCGCTGGCGGCCCGATGCTCACGGCAGATCAAGGTTCGCTCCGGCGAAATCGAGGGCGACAGCGCCCGCTCACAGATGGCTCGGGCGGTATCCGCATGACCGGAATCTTTCTTCCGTCTTTTGCAAATGTCAGAAACGCAGCAAGGCTCGCGCGGCGCGAAATTCGCGGCGGCCTGCGGGGCTTTTACATCTTCCTCGCCTGCATCGCGCTTGGAACCGGCGCCATCGCCGCCGTCAATTCCGTCTCGCGCGCGGTCACCAGCGCCATCGCCACGGAGGGGCAGTCCATACTGGCAGGCGATGTGCGTTTTGAGCTGCGCAACAGGGAAGTGACGACAGAAGAGCGCGCTTACCTCGATAGTCTCGGCACCGTCGCGGTTTCCACCGGTCTACGCTCCATGGCGCGCCTCGCCAATGGCTCAGAACAGACCCTGACGGAAGTAAAGGCCATTGACGGCTCCTACCCGCTCTATGGAACGTTCGTGGCCGAGCCGAACCGGCCGCTGAGCGAGCTTCTGGCCGGAAATGGCGACACCTATGGCGCGATTGCCGCGCCGCTTCTGCTGGAGCGGCTCGGAATCAAGGTCGGCGATGAGATTCTGCTTGGTAATGTGACGTTGAAACTGAACGGCACCGTGATCGATGAGCCGGATGCCCTATCTGATGGTTTCGGTTTTGCTCCTCGACTGATGGTCAGCCGCGACGCCCTTTTCGCCTCTGGTCTCGTCCAGACGGGCAGTCTCGTCGAACACGCCTACAAGATCAAGCTGAACGACCCTGCAGCACGGGCGGCAATGACCGATGCAGCCAACAAGGCGTTTCCCGATGCCGGCTGGTCGATCCGCACCAGCGACCGGGCTGCCCCGTCGCTCACCGAAAACGTCAACAGGTTCTCGCAGTTTCTGACGCTGGTTGGCCTCACTGCCCTGATCGTCGGCGGTGTCGGCGTCGCCAATGCCGTTCGCGCATTTCTGGATTCCAAGCGCACCACCATCGCCTCGCTGAAATGCCTGGGTGCGCCAGCCTCCGTGGTCACCATGACCTATCTCTTCCAGATCGCCTTCATTGCGGCCGTCGGCATTGTCATCGGGCTTATGGTCGGTGCCGTTGCGCCACTCATCGCCATGCGGTTTCTGGAGGGCGTGCTGCCAGTGCCGGAAGAACTTGCCTTCTATCCCGGCGCGCTCGGTCTCGCCGCCCTGTTCGGCCTCCTGACGACACTCGCCTTCGCCATCGTACCACTCGGTCAGGCACGCGAGGTGCCGGCTACGGCGCTCTTCCGCGAACAGGGTTTCGAGGAGGGAAGCTGGCCATCCTGGCCTTATCTGACCGCGACCGGTGTGCTTCTGGCGGCGCTTGCGGCCCTTGCTGTCTTGTCGGCGGAAGACCGTTTCATAGCCTCGGTCTTCCTCGCGGCCATTGCCTTTGCCTTCGTAGTGCTGCGGCTGGTTGCCTCCGGCGTAAAGGCCATAGCCAAGCGCAGTCCGCGCGTTCATTCGGCTGCGCTGAGACTGGCGATCGGCAATATTTACCGACCGGGCGCACTCACCCCCTCGGTGGTTCTTTCTCTCGGCCTCGGCCTGACCCTCCTCGTGACGCTGACGCTGATCGACGGCAACCTGCGCCGCGAACTAACGGACAGCCTGCCGGAGAAGGCGCCGAATTTCTTCTTCGTCGATATTCAGGGCAGCGAAGTGCAAGGCTTCCGCGATCTTCTCAAACAGGAAGCGCCGCATGGCACCCTGACGGAAGTGCCGATGCTGCGCGGCCGCATCCTCGCTCTCAACGGAGAAGACGTGACGAAAATGGACGTACCCTCGTCCGGGCGATGGGTGCTGCGTGGTGACCGCGGCATCACCTATTCCGAAAACATTCCTGAAAATGCCAAGCTGACGGAAGGCGCCTGGTGGGCACCGGATTATAGCGGCGAACCACTGGTCTCCTTCGCAGCGAAAGAGGCGGGTGATCTGGGCCTGAAGATTGGCGACAGCGTTACCGTCAACGTGCTTGGCCGCAGCATTACGGCGAAGATCGCCAATCTGCGCAATGTCGAATGGGAATCCCTGTCGATCAACTTCGTCATGGTGTTTTCGCCCAATACTTTCCGCGGCGCGCCCCATGCCTGGCTGGCAACACTTGCCGATCCTTCCGCAACTGCGGCCGACGAAGGCCGCATATTGCGCGCCGTCACCAATACTTATCCCACGATCACCAGCGTCCGCGTGAAGGATGCGCTCGACGTCGTCAACCGGCTTGTCGGACAGCTCGCGACCGCGATCCGCGCCGCCGCAGCCGTTGCGCTCATTGCGTCCGTCCTGGTTCTCGCCGGCGCGCTTGCGGCCGGCAATCGCGCCCGTACGCATGACGCCGTCATCCTGAAAACGCTGGGCGGCACGCGAAGCCTGCTCATACGCGCCTTCTCCTATGAATACATGATCCTCGGTCTCGCCACCGCCGTCTTCGCGCTTTTCGCCGGCGGTGTCTCGGCATGGTTCGTGATCGCCCGCATCATGAAGCTACCCTCCAGCTTCCTGCCGGATGTGGCAATCGGAACCCTTGTCGTCGCCCTTGTGATGACTGTGGGCATCGGCCTCATCGGCACCTGGCGGATTCTCGGGCAGAAGGCAGCGCCTGTTCTCAGACAGGCCGGTGAATGATCATCGGTTGTGCGCCGCTTAACTTTAACGATTAATTCTTTGTAATGATCGCCAAAACGTGAGCGCTTTTCGCGCATACGGTGTCTTTTCGGCGGGAAAAGGCCTTGTATCGAACACGTTCTGCCATCATATTCTTGAGCAGGCTTGCTGAAGCTCCGCAGCGGCGCCCGGGAGGTATCCCGACACCGTAGCAATTACGGAGCTCAAAAGAGGAAACAATGGCTGACTTTAATAACTACCAGAACCGCATGGCGCAGACGCGTGCACAGTCTGGTGCGCTGATCGACGAAGGTCTTCGCGCCTATATGCTCAAGGTTTACAACCTTATGGCGCTGGCTCTGGTCATCACCGGCGTTGCCGCGTTCGGCACTTATACGCTCGCCGCTTCCAATCCGGCTGTCCAGCAGCTGCTTTTCGCGTCGCCGCTTCGTTGGGTCGTGATGCTCGCTCCGCTGGCACTGGTCTTCTTCCTTAGCTTCCGCATCCAGAACATGAGCGTTTCCGCTGCGCAGACGACCTTCTGGGTTTACGCCGCGCTGATGGGTGTTTCGCTCTCCTCGATCTTCCTGGTCTATACCGGCCAGAGCATCGTGCAGACCTTCTTCGTGACCGCGGCTTCGTTCGGTGCGCTCTCGCTTTACGGTTACACGACCAAGAAAGACCTGTCTGGCATGGGTTCGTTCTTGATCATGGGCCTGTTCGGTCTGATCATCGCTTCGATCGTCAACATCTTCCTTGCATCCTCCGCGCTGCAGTTCGCGATTTCCGCGATTGGCGTGCTGATCTTCGCAGGCCTGACCGCCTACGACACCCAGAAGATCAAGGAAATGTATTTCGATGCCGACGATGTTG
The DNA here is from genome assembly GCF_055382365.1 of Agrobacterium sp. 5Ca39. Lineage (NCBI taxonomy): Bacteria > Pseudomonadati > Pseudomonadota > Alphaproteobacteria > Hyphomicrobiales > Rhizobiaceae > Agrobacterium > Agrobacterium sp. 5Ca39. The sequence goes on from NZ_AP026436.1 coordinate 2,323,303, forward strand.
CCGTCGCTGGCCGCAAGGCCATCATGGGTGCGCTGACGCTCTATCTCGACTTCATCAACCTCTTCACCTTCCTCCTTCAGTTCCTCGGGAACCGCGACGACTAAGGGATTGGGTCCTACGGAAAAAGAAAGGCGACCTCAGGGTCGCCTTTTTTATTACCTCATTTCGCTCAATGCGCCTGATCGTCCGTTAAGGCAGGAGACTGACGTTATTGGAGCTCATTCGATAAGTTTCAAAACCTTGTCGAAAACCTTGAGGACTTGCGGCAGCTCGTGGCCGCGCTTCAGAATGCGGCCATCCACATTCACGACGCTGTAGGCTCCCTGCTTCGCCGCCAGCCTGGGGTTCTTTTCGATCCTATAGAGCGGCATTTCTCCCGACCGTTTAAAGACGGAAAACACCGCTTTTTCCTTCAGATGATCGATGGCGTAATCCCGCCACTCCCCTTCTCCCACCATGCGGCCATAAATGCGCAAAATCGCATCCAGCTCGCGGCGGTGAAAGGTCACCGGCAATGGATCCTTGTTCTTCTTGTATTCACGGAGATCGATAACGGTGGAGCTGTCGCGTGAAGCGGTTTGAGCCTGCTGCACATCCGGTTGATCGGTCATCCAGTACCTCCGATTCCACCCAAATCATCAGATCAATGTGAGCTTGGCGGCTCGAAATTGCAAGTGTTGTCGACTTACGGCGCTCACAGGATCCAGATGGGGTTTCTCGGCTTCGAAAGCTCTGCAGGCAGAAAAACAATGCGACAACGAGCATCTGCCCCAACATCACCGACAAACCGTCCCGCGCAAGAGCAGGGTAAAAACGGTAACCATTTAGGCACCCATTTTACGGGCGCCTGCCGTATTTCGGTCAAACCATGGCCTGAATTGGGTGGAATAGTCGCATTGTCAATTGATGCCTAGGCACCAAGATGACCCGGTCCGGTGCATTGACCCTTTACCCCCAGCCCCCAGTGCCCGGACCGGATCTTCAATCGCCAGATCGGCGATTATGGCGTTTCGTTCCCCAATAAAATACTTGCACCGACAATCGCCGCGGGATCACCGCTTGCATTCGCCGTCTGCAACAGCACGGCGCAGCCGCCCTTTTTTACCTTGGCGACCACGCTCGCCGGCAGCTTTACCGTCATCGGCGAACCGTCCCACATGCCGACCGTCTGCACGTCATAAACGCTGTGCCAGTAGGACATTTTTTTTCCCTGGTTTTCACCCTTCTGCACATCCACGGTCTGCTCCCGGGTGAAATATGCGACGACGACATCGGCCTTGCCGCTGCCGGCACCGATATCGATCTCCACCTCATCACCCGCAAATTTTGACGAGACGGGCACGTTCAATCCCTTGCCCTCACGCTTGAACGAGTCGAGCCTGTCATAGATCCCGCGCACATCCGCGCCCTTGACGTGGTCACGGCCGTTCAGAATGGCCTGCGGCGTGTAGACCCCGTTGCGGCCGAGTGCACGCATGTAACCGTATTGCCGTTCGGTATTTTCCTTGGATGCGAGCGAATCCGTCCAGCCGAGATAGTTCCAATAATCGACATGATAGGAGAGACCGACGACGTCGCCCTTCTGGATCATCTTGCGCAGGGCCTCATCCGCCGGGGGGCAGGATGCACATCCCTGCGATGTGAACAATTCGACGACGCCCTTCACCGCCTCCTGCGCCTGCGCGGAGGTGACGAGCAACGTGCCGAGAAGACATATCGACAGGGGGAATTTCAGCGGCATTACAAAAACCTTTGTCCGGAAGAGATCCAGACGAATTGATGCGATCAATCCCGCCGGGATGCAAACCGGAAAATAACGTCTAACGCCCTTCAATAGAAAGTCACGAAGGGGTGAGCGACAATCACAAAACAAGCGACTTGAAACGGAAAGACGCCGGGATTCCTCCCGGCGCCTTCGATTGTCGAAGCTTTACGCAGCCAGATCGCGCAGAACGGTCTGCAGAATACCGCCATTGTTCATGTAGATCACTTCATCAAGCGTATCGATACGGCAAAGAAGCGGAACTTCCTTCACCGTGCCGTCGCTGTAAGTGATCTTGGCGATCTTCTTTTCACGCGGCTTGATCTCGCCTTCGAGACCGTCGATCTCAACGATTTCATCGCCTTTGAGGTCGAGGCTCGCCCAGGACGTTCCCTCTTCAAAGACGAAGGGGACGACGCCCATGCCGACCAGGTTCGAACGGTGAATACGCTCAAAGGACTGCGCGATGACCGCCTTGACGCCGAGCAGGTTGGTACCCTTGGCCGCCCAGTCACGGGATGAGCCGTTGCCATATTCGACACCTGCAAAGATGACGAGCGGAACGCCCTCAGCCTTGTACTTCATTGCCGCGTCATAGATCGACATCTCTTCCTTGGACGGATAGTGAATGGTGTAGCCACCTTCCTTGCCGTTCGGGCCGAGCATGTGGTTGCGGATGCGGATGTTGGCGAAGGTGCCGCGCATCATCACTTCGTGGTTGCCACGACGTGTGCCGTACTGGTTGAAGTCGGCAACGCCGACACCGTGATCGGTGAGATAAGCACCGGCAGGCGATGCCGCCTTGATCGAACCGGCCGGAGAAATATGGTCGGTGGTGATCTTGTCGCCGAAGAGACCGAGAACGCGCGCGCCCTTGATGTTCTTGAGACCCGAGCCCGTCTTGCCCATGCCCACGAAGTAGGGTGGGTTCTGGACATAGGTCGAGTTGTCGTCCCAGGCATAGGTCTGACCCGGCGGCACCTGAACGGCCTGCCAGTTGGCATCACCCTTGAAGACGTCGGCGTACTTCGTCTCGTAAAGCTCGCGCGTAACGTATTTCAGGATGAACTCCTGAATTTCCTTCGAGGTCGGCCAGATATCCTTGAGATAGACCGGGTTGCCGTCCTTATCATTGCCGATCGGCTCCTTGGTCAGGTCCTTCTGGACCGTACCGGCAAGAGCGTAAGCGACGACGAGGGGCGGAGAGGCCAGATAGTTCGCCTGCACGTCAGGCGAGATACGGCCTTCGAAGTTGCGGTTACCGGAGAGAACGCCGGCCGCAATCAGGCCCTTGTCGTTGATCGTCTTGGAGATCGGCGCCGGCAGCGGGCCGGAGTTGCCGATGCAGGTCGTGCAGCCGAAGCCAACGAGGTTGAAACCGATCGCATCGAGATCCTTTTGAAGGCCCGACTTGTCGAGATATTCGGCAACCACCTGTGATCCAGGTGCAAGCGACGTCTTCACCCATGGCTTGGAGGTCAGCCCCTTGGCGACAGCGTTACGGGCGAGAAGGCCGGCAGCGATGAGGACGGAGGGGTTGGACGTGTTGGTGCAGGAGGTGATGGCGGCAATTGCCACATCGCCGTGACCAAGATCGAAGTCCTCGCCTTCAACCGCGTAGCGGCTCGAAAGCTGGCCGGGCTTCTTGTAGTCGTTTTCGAGAGCCGTCGCGAAATTGGGCGCGATTGTTTCGAGCGGCAGGCGGCCTTCCGGACGCTTCGGGCCGGCCATGGACGGTACGACGTCGCCGAGGTCAAGTTCCAGCGTGTCGGTAAAGACAAGATCGGAACCGTCGCCGGTGCGCCACATGTCCTGGGCCTTGGAGTAGGCTTCCACGAGGGCAATACGATCCTTTGCACGGCCGGACATCGTCAGGTAATTGATGGTTTCGCTGTCAACCGGGAAGAAGCCGCAGGTCGCGCCATATTCCGGGCCCATATTGCCGATGGTCGCCCGGTCGGCCAAAGACATTGAATCAAGGCCGGGGCCGAAGAATTCGACGAACTTGGAAACGACGCCCTTCTTGCGCAGCATCTGCACGACGGTCAGAACGAGGTCAGTCGCGGTGACGCCCTCCTTCACCTTGCCAGTCAGCTTGAAGCCGATGACCTCAGGCAGAAGCATGGAAACCGGCTGGCCAAGCATGGCCGCTTCAGCCTCGATACCGCCGACGCCCCAGCCGAGAACGCCGAGGCCGTTGATCATGGTCGTGTGGCTATCCGTGCCGACGCAGGTATCCGGATAAGCGATGGTCTCGCCGTCCTCTTCCTTGGTCCAGACGGTCTGGCCGAGATATTCCAGGTTGACCTGGTGACAGATGCCCGTGCCGGGGGGAACAACGCGGAAGTTCTTGAATGCCTGCTGGCCCCACTTGAGGAAGCGGTAACGCTCGCCATTGCGCTCATATTCAAGTTCGACGTTGCGGGCAAAAGCGTTCGGCGTACCGAATTCGTCAACGATAACGGAGTGGTCGATGACGAGATCGACAGGAACCAGCGGATTGATCTTTTCGGGATCGCCACCCAGCGCTTTGATACCATCACGCATCGCAGCAAGATCGACCACGGCAGGAACGCCGGTAAAGTCCTGCATGAGAACGCGGGCGGGGCGGTAGGCGATTTCGTTTTCGGTGAGGCCCTTGTTGTTGAGCCATTCGGAAACCGCCAGAATGTGTTCCTTGGTAACGGACTGGCCGTCCTCGAAACGCAGGAGGTTTTCGAGCAGGACCTTCATGGAATAGGGCAGCTTGGAAACGCCCTTCAGGCCATTGGCTTCAGCCTTGGGCAGGCTGAAATAGACATAGTCCTTACCATCGACGGTAAGAACGGAACGACATTTGAAACTGTCGAGTGATTTGGGCATGGATAAAAACCCCGCTTACACTGATAGCCAACACGTTCGTGCGGACACCTATGCACTCATGCACATCAGGATGCGGGTACGACCATTTCCGCTGTCCGCACGTGAAAATTGCTCCTCGCAATCGTCAAGTCCGGCGCAAGATGATGTTCACGCCGGCCGCTGGCGTGTTGACACCCATATAGATAATTTCAGACAAACGTGCCAGACCATTCCACGACGCTAATCGATTTTTTTATGATCGAACGGCAAATTTTAATCGGAACCGCAGCATGCATCTGACGGCGGAAAATCTTGGCGTGCGACGCGGCGAAGATTTCATATTCATGAACATTTCCTTCAAGTTAAGCGACGGTGAGGCGCTGGTGCTGACCGGGCGTAACGGCTCGGGAAAATCGACGCTGCTGCGCACGGTGGCCGGTCTGTTGCGACCCGAGCGGGGGCAAGTGAAGATAGCCGGCGAAGGAATAGAAGCCGAGATGCGACCTTCGGAAGCGTGCCATTATCTCGGCCATCGCAATGCGATGAAGACGGAACTGACAGTTTCCGAGAACCTGCGCTTCTGGAAGGATTTCCTTGGAGACTTTCATGGCGCGGCGGGCGTAGCGATTGACGAAGCGGCCGAGAGTGTCGGCCTTGCCCGCATTACCCACCTGCCTTTCGGTTACCTGTCCGCCGGTCAACAGCGCCGCTTCGCGATGGCAAAGCTCCTTGTCGCATGGCGGCCGGTGTGGATTCTCGATGAACCGACTGCGGCGCTCGACAGGGCGGCAGACGACATGTTTACCGACCTTGTGAAAGGCCATCTTGCAAAAGGCGGTATCGTGCTGGCGGCAACCCATCAGCCTTTGGGGCTGGAAAAGGCGCAGGAGTTGCAGATGACCGGGTTCGCGGGCGTGGAGGCTTGGGCGTGATGGCGATGTGCACGCGGCTTACCCCCCTCTGTCCTGCCGGACATCTCCCCCTCAAGGGGGGAGGTCGGCAAGAGGCGCTACAGCCACTCGATTCTCGAGCATTGAGTTGGACGAGACCTAACCGCGAGTCGATCTCCCCCCTTGAGGGGGAGATGTCCGGCAGGACAGAGGGGGGTAAACTACACCCACCGAGGCCACGCCAATGACCGCTCTCTTCCTCCGCGATCTCAAACTCTCCATCCGCGCCGGCGGCGGCGCGCTGATCGGCGTCCTGTTCTTCATGACAGTGGTTGCCGTCATCCCTTTCGGCGTTGGACCCGATCTCAACCTGCTTGCTCGTATCGGCCCGGCCATTGTCTGGATCGGCGCACTTCTGTCCGCCCTTCTCGGCCTCGACCGGTTGTTCCAGGCCGAACGCGACGACGGCTCCCTCGATCTCATCCTGATGCAGGAAACGCCGCTGGTGCTGACCGTCTTCGTCAAATGCCTGGCGCACTGGGTATCAACGGGCCTGCCCCTGGTGCTGGCATCGCCCCTTCTCGGCCTGTTCATGAACATGGACGAGGTGGCAATCGGCGCGGTGATGCTCACCCTTCTCGTCGGCTCTCCCGCCATCACCTTCATCGGCGCGGTAGGGGCGGCGGTTGCCGTTGCCCTGCCACGCGGCGGCCTTCTGGTCTCCATCCTCGTCCTGCCGCTCGCCATTCCGGTGCTGATCTTCGGTGTCAGCGCTTCCTACGCGGCAGTGCAGGACCCGGCGCCTTTCCTGCCACCCTTTCTCATTCTCTGCGCGATCACGTTATTTTCAGCCGTGACCGGCCCTTTCTTTGCCGCTTTGGCACTGCGCAATGTTATGGATTGAGGAAACCGCAACGCACGATACCCTGTTGACAGGGATCAATTGCGGGGCGGCCATTCTCGGGTTACACAAACGGCATGAACGAGCAGACTTTCTCCATCACCAAGTTCAGCGATCTCGCCAATCCCACGCGGTTTCTGGCGCTGGCGGCACGCATCCTGCCATGGCTCGCCGGTTTGACCGCGCTGGTGCTGGCGGCCGGCCTCTACATGTCCTTCACCTCGGAAGGAGATTACCAGCAGGGTTACACGGTGCGCATCATGTATGTGCACGTGCCCTCCGCCTGGCTAGCCATGATGTGTTATTCGGTCATGGCAATATCCGCCATCGGCACCCTCGTCTGGCGTCATCCGATAGCCGATGTCAGCCATAAGGCCGCAGCCCCCATTGGCGCGGCCTTCACGCTGATCGCACTTATCACCGGTTCGCTCTGGGGCAAGCCTATGTGGGGAACCTGGTGGGTGTGGGATGCGCGGTTGACTTCCGTTTTCGTGCTTTTCCTGATGTATCTCGGGCTCATCGCACTCAACCGCGCCATGGACGATCCATCCAGAGCCGCCCGCGTCAGCGCGGTGCTGATCCTCGTCGGGTTCGTGAATATTCCGATCATCAAGTTTTCGGTCGAGTGGTGGAATACGCTGCATCAGCCGGCAAGCGTCATCCGGATGGGCGGCTCCGCCATCGACGCGGAGTTTCTCTGGCCGCTTCTGACCATGGCGATCGGTTTCACGTTGCTGTTCTTCACCCTGCATATCGCCGCCATGCGCAATGAAATCTGGCGCCGCCGCGTGGCCGCGCAACGCCGGCTTGCCGCTCGCATGGCGAACCGGGAGGGTTGAGGGATGACACACGCCTTTTATATCGGCATGTCCTATGCGACGACCGGCCTTGTCGTTCTCTGTCTCATCGCCTGGGTCGTCGTTGACGGCCAGGCACGCAAGCGGGAACTGAAGGAACTCGAAGCATCCGGTGTGCGCCGCAGGGCAAGAGCCGGTTCCGCTGGTGACGGCAAATGACGCAGACTAACCAGAATGACACATCAAAATCCAGGTCGTCTGGCCGCGCACGTTACGCGCTGGCGCTTCTTCCCTTGCTGCTGTTCGGCGGCTTTGCCCTCGTTGCCGGCAAGATGCTATATGATCAGGATGTCAACGGACTGGATGTCAGCGCCATACCGTCAGCGCTGATCGGTACCAGGGCGCCGACCCTGTCGCTGCCGCCGCTGGAAGGTTCGAACCTGCCGGCACTGACGGATGCCGCCATCAAGGGCAAGCTGACGCTGGTCAATGTCTTCGCTTCCTGGTGCATTCCCTGCCGGCAGGAACATCCGCTGTTGCAGGAACTGGCGAAAGACGACCGCATCACTGTCGTCGGCATCAATTACAAGGACAAGCCGGACAATGCCCTGCGCTTCCTCGGCGAGCTCGGCAACCCCTTTGCCGCGATAGGGGTAGATCCCAGCGGCAAGGCGGCGATTGACTGGGGTGTGTATGGCATTCCCGAAAGTTATCTGGTCGGCGCGGACGGCACGATCCTTTACAAAAAGGTCGGCCCCTTCGATGCCCGCAGCGTCGAGCGCGACCTGCGACCGGCCATTGCGGCCGCAGCCGGGAAATAACCGCTCGTAAGGCATCACGCCTTGTTAACGACCCTCAGAGGCGGGCCTTCCGCCGGCAGACGCATGCCTTCCAGCACCACCTGATCGCGACCGCCGCGTTTTGCGGCATAAAGACTGTCATCAGCACGCTTGATGGCGTCGTGAATGGAATGATCGCCCCTCGCGACCGCCGAAACACCGAAGCTCGCCGTGATCTGACTGGTCACACCCCGGTTGCGCCAATCCAGTGACGACAGGCCTGTCCGCATGCCATTGGCAAGCTGGCTGGCCGCAGCAGCCGTCTGACCGGGCAGGAACACCACGAATTCCTCGCCGCCGAAACGCGCTACCAGCGCATCCTCGGGTGCATTTTTTGTGAGAAGATCGGAAAGGCCGATGAGGACGATATCTCCCGCCGCATGGCCGTAGACATCATTGATACGCTTGAAATGGTCTATGTCGCAGGCAATCACCGCGCCATCAGGCGTATCATTGCGAAAGTCGGGCACACGCCGGTCGAAGCCACGGCGGTTCAGCACGTCCGTCAGGGGGTCATGCTCCGCCGCGTGCTGATGCCGGTCCACGGTGACGGAAATCTGGCTCGCGAGCACCGAAAGCGCGAGCAGGAAGCCAAAAATACTCGCAGCAAGCTGCATGTAGAAAGCATAATCCGACTCGAAGAACTCGCTGAGCTCGATCATCGAGCCTCCCGGCGTCATCACCAGCAGCAAGCCGATGCGCACCAGCGTCTCCACCACCACAAGACAGGCGATCCCCACCATCAGCCTGTCGGCAAGCGCAGCCGGGCGCTTTCGCACGAGCCAGACCGGGATCGCGAGCAAAAGGGCGCAAACGAGATCGCCGATGACGAGTTCGCGTTTCAGATCGGGCGTGATGAAAACATGGAAAGAGACCAGCAACACCGCAACCACGACGATCGACAGCCGCGCCTTGGTATAGACCGGCCGCACGAAATGGGTGAGCAACGCGTGGCCATAGAGGAAGAAGGCGGAAAAGAACAACAGATTCGAAAGGATCGCCTGAACTTCAAAAGGCAGCCCGCCAAGCACCAGCGGTGTTGCAAAAGCAAAGGCCGCTGAAAGATATCCGATACCCCAGTAGCGGGCGGAAGCCTGCCCGGTCCTCTGCAGGAACAGAAACACCACGCCGAATGTCAGCATGATAAAGGGAAGAAGATAGGCGAAATTGTCTTGCAATGGGTTCTGCCGGAGGGAGAGACGAGCCTTTGAACCCGGATGTTACCGCAATGCCCTTAAGAAAGCCTGCATATATCGCGCGATTCCAGGGCCGTTCGGACTGCAATGTCGACGAACACCGTTCACATTTGCGGGAGCGCGTTCTGCCATTCCTTTATGGCTTCAACAGGCCAGACAAGCATGACGACGTTGAGCGTCAGGTTGTCGCGGATCAGCCAGCCGGTGAATATCTCGAAGAAGATGGCGGCCACCACGGTTAGCCACACCGGCGCACGGCCGGCGAAGAAGAAACCCAGCGCCATGAAAACCGTGTCCATCGCCGAGTTCAGGATACTGTCGCCCGTGTACCCCAGCGCCATCGTCGCGGTTCGGTAGCGATCGATGATGATGGGCGAGTTTTCAAGAATTTCCCACGCAGCCTCTACCAGCACCGCAAGGGAAAGCCGCATGGAAAGCGGCTTGTTGCGGAACAGCAGCCACGCAAACCAGTAGAACAGGAAGCCGTGGATGATATGTGACGGGGTGTACCAGTCAGCGATGTGCTGGGAGTTGCCCGGTGTATTCACGCCAGGCTCGAACAGCTTCACATAACCGCATTCACAAATCGGAATGCGGCCCATGGCGTAGAGAATGATGATCTGCAGGAGAAGCAGCCCGGCGGCCACGCCGAACCATTTAAGCGAACGCGAACGGGAAGCCGGCATCTCCGCAACTGTCATTTTTCGTCCTTGCCAAGCGGCTCGACAGAATGGCGCATCACAAGCGGCATCTGCGCCATGGTGAAGATGATGGTGATCGGCATGGTGCCCCAGACCTTGAAGGCCACCCAGGTGTCTGTGGAGAACATGCGCCAGACAACCTCGTTCAGCACCGCCAGAAAGAGGAAAAAGATGCCCCAGCGCAGCGTCAGCTTGCGCCAGCCCTCATCCGTCAGCTTGAAGGCGGAATTGAAGACGTAACCGAGTAGGGACTGCCCGAAGAACAGGCCGCCCAGCAGAATGACGCCGAACAGCGTGTTGACGATGGTCGGCTTCATCTTGATGAAAGTGTCGTTCTGCAACCACAACGTCAGAGCGCCGAACACGAAGACCACGATGCCTGAAATCAGCGGCATGATCGGCAGCTTGCGCGTCAGCACCCAGGAAACGGAGAGCGCAATTGCCGTCGCGATCATGAACAGGCCGGTGGCGATGAAGATCGGGCCACCGAACTCTGTCAGAACCGGAAAAGTGGTGGCAAGCCATTCGCCGCGGGAATTCGCGAAAAAGAAAACGACGAGCGGGCCAAGCTCAAGCACGAATTTCAGGAGCGGGCTGATTTCCGCCACCATCTTTTCGCTTTCCTTGGAATTGCTTTCAATATCCATACTCAAACTCCCGCAATGGCCTTGGCGAAATCTTCCGCCTCGAAGGGCTCCAGATCGTCAACACCTTCACCCACGCCGATGAAATAGACCGGCAGCTTGTGTTTTGCAGCGATGGCGACGAGGATACCGCCCCGCGCCGTGCCATCCAATTTTGTCATAATCAGGCCAGAAACGCCCGCAACGTTGCGGAATATTTCCACCTGGTTCATGGCGTTCTGGCCCGTTGTCGCATCCAGTGTCTGCAACACGGTGTGCGGCGCATCCGGATCGAGCTTGCCGAGCACGCGCACGATCTTTTCCAGCTCCGCCATCAGTTCCGTCTTGTTCTGCAAACGGCCCGCCGTATCGATGATGAGCACATCGCTTTTCTGCGCCCGAGCCTGCTCATAGGCGTCGTAAGCGAGACCCGAGGCATCTGCCCCAAGCTTGGTGCCGATGAAGTCCGAGCCGGTGCGGTCGGCCCATATCTTCAACTGCTCAATCGCTGCCGCGCGGAACGTATCGCCGGCCGCCAGCATCACCTTGAGGCCCGAGCCAGAAAGCTTGGCGGCGAGCTTGCCGATGGTCGTCGTCTTGCCCGTACCGTTGACGCCGACCACGAGAATGACATGCGGCTTGTGCGAGAGATCCAGTTCCAAAGGTCTGGCAACAGGCTTTAGCACCTTGGTGATTTCACCAGCCATAATGCGCGCCACATCTTCACCGCTCACATCCTTACCGTAGCGTTCGGATGACAACGCGCCGGTGATGCGCATGGCGGTCTCGACGCCGAGATCGGACTGGATGAGAAGATCTTCCAGCTCGTCGAGCGTATCTTCATCCAGCTTACGTTTGGTGAAAAGCGCCGAAATCTGTGTGGTTAGCTGCGAAGACGTGCGGGCAAGCCCGGCCCGCAGGCGCTGAAACCATGTCAGTTTCACCTCAGGTGCGGCAGGCGCAGGCTCCTGCCGTTCGCTGGCGGACGAAAAACCCTTTGGCAGGGCTGGTGGAACCGCAATGGGTTCAGGCGCGGTCGCGGCTTCCGCCTCGTCAAGCAGCGCATCCATCGCATCGGCATCAAGCACGACGTCGGCAGCCTCCGGAGTCGGCTCGACCTGCTCCTCGGCAGCCGCTTCCGCCTGTAGCAACGACAATGGCACCAGGCCCATATCGCCGGAAAGCTCGGCACCGGGAAGAAGCGGCGCGTCCTCGTCTTCATTCTCGCCGGAGGAGGCTAGATCTTCCGCCTCGTCGGGGGCCGGGCCGCCGGCCGTCTCCATCTCCAGTTCGGAAACAGGGTCCCTGTCGACAGCATCATGCGCTTCGGCGTCGCTCAGCGCCGCTTCGAAAGAGGCGTTTTCATTGCCGCGCTCAAGCGCAGCATTCTCTTGTGGCCGCTCTTCCGTTTCGGCCTTGTCCTTGCCGAACGAAAAGACTTTTTTGATGAAGCCGAGGGCCATGGTTGTTCCCGTGTCTCTTTTCTTGCGCTGTCTCAGGCCGCATCTGCGGCTAGAAGCCTCATATTCAGATGTTTGCCGTTGTGGCCGGTAATCGCAACCCGCGCAAGAGTGCGCGGGGCAAGATCGGGCGCCGCCACCAGCGTGAAATTGTCCGTATGGGCAAAACCGTTGTTTTCGACGAGGATCGTCTGCGCCGAACTGACCATACCTTGCAGATGCGCCATCCTGAGCACTTCACCCCGCACGCGAAGCCTCGCTGCCCGCTCCTTCACAAGCGCGCGGTCCAGCTGCGGCATGCGTGCGGCCGGCGTGCCGGCACGCGGGCTGTAGGGAAAGACATGCAGGCTGGAAATGCCGCATTCTTCCGCAAGCGTCGCGGCGTTCTCGAACATCTCTTCTGTCTCAGTCGGGAACCCGGCGATCATATCCGCGCCGAAAGCGATATCTGGCCTGAGGGCCCGCACCTCCTGACAGAAGCGGATAGCATCGGCACGTGAATGGCGGCGTTTCATGCGTTTCAAAATCATGTCGTCGCCATGCTGGAGTGACAGGTGCAGATGCGGCATGAAACGCGGATCACCGGCAATCAGATCCATCAGATGGTGGTCGGCCTCGATACTGTCGATGGAAGAAAGGCGCAGGCGCAGAATGTCGGGCACCTGCTTCAGCAATGTCTTGGCAAGATAACCAAGAGAAGGCTCACCCGGCAGATCGGCGCCGTAACTGGTCGCATCCACGCCGGTCAGTACGATCTCGCAATAACCGCTCTCCGTCAGCCTGCGGGCCTGATCCACCACCGCACCCATCGGCACGGAGCGCGAATTGCCACGGCCATAAGGTATGATGCAGAAGGTGCAGCGATGATCGCAGCCGTTCTGCACCTGAATGAAGGCGCGCACATGCCCGTCTATGTGCTTGACCATCTGCGGCGCAGTCGCCTTGATGCTCATGATATCGTTGACACGCAGTTTTTCTTCCGCCGAAACGCCAAAATCCGGCAGCGCGCGATAGGAGGCGCTTTTCAGCTTTTCCTCATTGCCCAGCACCGCATCCACCTCTGGCATGTCGGCAAAGGTCTGCTTCTCGGTCTGGGCGGCACAGCCCGTCACGATGATGCGCGCATGTGGGTTGTCGCGCCGGGCGCGGCGGATCGCCTGACGAGCCTGTCGCACCGCTTCCCCGGTCACCGCGCAGGTATTGACCAGCACGGCATTGTTAAGCCCGGCCTTTTCGGCCTCCGCCCGCATCACTTCCGATTCATAGGTGTTGAGACGACAGCCGAAGGTTATGACCTCGACCCCGCTCATACAGCCCCCCGCTCGACAGCATCCCGCGCCCACAAGCCGGTAATGGGATCGACAGAACCTGACCATTCCCATTCGGCCGGGCCGGTCATGATGACGTGATTATCATCACGCCAGTCAATGGTCAGCGGCACGCGGATGGGGCTTGAGGCGACATCGATGGTGACCGTTCGGCCGGTGCGGCCGGTGCGGGCAGCGGAAACAGCTGAAGCGCAGGCGGCGGAACCGCAGGCAAGCGTCAGCCCGGCGCCGCGCTCCCAGGTGCGGGTGCGAAGCGCGCTCTCTGAAATCACCTGCGCCAGCGTGATATTGGCCTTTTCCGGAAACATCGGATGGTTTTCGAGAAGCGGCCCGAAACGTTCGAGATCGAACTCCATCGGGTCACGATCAACCCAGAATATGGCGTGCGGGTTGCCCATCGACATGACGGCAGGCGAATGCAGGATCGGCGCGTCGATCGGCCCGATCTGCAACTCGATGCGGCTGGTATCGTGGAATTCTTCCGAAAGCGGAATGTCGCTCCAGCGGAAACGCGGGAGCCCCATATCGACCGATATCATGCCGTCTTCATGCTCGACGGCATTCAGGATACCGGCGACCGTCTGGAAGGTGAAGCTAGTCTTGCCGGTTTCGGACGACAGCGCCTGCACCACGCAACGCGTGCCGTTGCCGCAGGCCTGCGCCTTGGTGCCATCGCAGTTGAGGATGTCAATATAGGCATCCGTTCCTGCGATACGCGGATCGTGGATGGCCATGATCTGGTCGAACTGGGTGGCAGGATCGGCATTGAGGGCAATTGCTGCCTCTGGCGTGACCATATCCTTTCGGCCGCGCATATCGACAACCAGGATCTTGTTGCCAAGCCCGTTCATCTTCGCAAATTCGACCGTGTTCGCCATCGCTTTAAACCTGAAAACCGCTTTTCATACGGGATTTTCCCGTGCTTTCGCCCTATATGGCGGAAACACCGGCAAATTACCAGACTGTTGCGTCGCAAACGGGGCGGCTGTCAGGCGGAAGGCACGTCGAAAACCTCTCCGGGGCGCATCGGCCGGAAACGGCTCTTCTCCACCCCGTGTTCGGTCAGCGCTGCCTTGAGGGCCACAAGCGGCGCATCCACCGCCTCATCGGTCAGCTGTACCGTACCCCAATGGTGGCCGCAGACATGCGCCGCACCGCAAAGCTTCATGCCTTCCACGGCTTCCGCCGGGTTCTGGTGCTGGCCCTTCATGAACCAGCGCGGCTCATAGGCGCCGAAGGGCAGGTTGGCGAGGCGGAACTCACCATGCTTCTTGCGCGCGGCGTGATAGTTGAGGCCCTCGTGAAAGCCGGTATCGCCAATATGGTAGATTTTCCCACCCGGCGTTTCGATGACGAACGCCGCCCAGAGTGCCATGCGCCGGTCGTTCAGACCACGCGCCGACCAATGATGGCACGGCTCGAAGTGAATTTTCACCGCACCGGCATCAATCACATCACCCCAGTCGCCCACCTCGATGCGCGCCGCCTGAACGCCGGTACGGATGATGGCATCATTGCCGAGCGGCGTGATGAAAAGCGGCTTGTGCGCCACATGCAGGCGCTTCAGCGTCTCCAGATCCAGATGATCGTAGTGATTATGCGTTACCAGCACCAGATCGATGGGCGGCAGATCCTCAAAACGGATACCGGGCGGGTTGACGCGCTTGGGCCCGGCGAAGCTGAAGGGGCTGGTGCGCTCAGACCACACGGGATCGACGAGAATATTCAGGCCCGCTGTCTGGATAAGAAAGGAAGCATGGCCGATGAAGGTGACACGCATGTCTTTACCCTCGACCCGGCTGTCCGGTTTCGCAAACGGAAACGGGCTCGCATAGCTTTCCGGCCACTTGGCGCGTTCACCGTTGAAGCGCCATTTCAGCAGACCCATGAAGTTGCTGGGCGGCGTACCACCGGGATTGAAAAAGCGTATCCCGTCGAAATGATCGGAGATGGGGCCGCTATAATAGGCGCTGGCGCTTGAACGACGGGCATAAAGGCCGCCGCCCGCGAGAGCGAGCAGGCCAACAGCGGAAAAACGGAAAAATTTTCGACGGTTCATGACAAATGTATAGGGAGCAGAATGGCGCCGTTCAAGCGCCGCCTCTGACGGCCGACGACTGATCACGCAAAGATGAAATGCAGGCTTTGTCGGGCGGAAACCAACGCTGCCTTGACTTTTCCGGCACTTTCCTGTTTATCCCGCCCATCAGCTGGCAGTTTCACGACTCCAAGCCGCCGACCGGGACCCGAAAAGGTATAAAGAGATCCCGGAGGTCAACACCCGACAGCGCGATGCGCCCTCGGGTGCTTTTTGGCTTTGCGTCTTGTTTTTGCCAGCGAAAGCACCGACGTTTCGGAAACCCGGAACGAAGAAGGAAGAAACGATGTTTGAAAACCTCCAGGACCGCCTTGGTTCCATTCTGAATGGACTGACCGGCCGTGGCGCGCTGACGGAAGCCGATGTTGCCGCCGCCCTGCGCGAGGTTCGCCGTGCGCTGCTGGAAGCGGATGTGGCCTTGGAAGTCGTGCGTTCCTTCACCGACAGAGTGCGTGAAAAGGCCGTCGGCGCGGCCGTTCTGAAATCCATCAAGCCCGGCCAGATGGTCGTCAAGATCGTTCATGACGAGCTTGTCGAAATGCTCGGCACCGAAGGCGTCTCGATCGACCTTCATGCGGCCGCCCCCGTCGTCATCATGATGGTAGGTCTGCAGGGCTCGGGTAAAACCACAACCACCGGCAAGATCGCCAAGCGCCTGACCGACCGCGACAAGAAGAAGGTGCTGATGGCATCTCTCGACACGCGTCGTCCGGCCGCACAGGAGCAGCTTCGCCAGCTCGGCGTCCAGACCGGCGTCGACACCCTGCCGATCATTGCCGGCCAGTCGCCGACGGATATTGCCGCACGTGCCGTGCAGGCCGCAAAGCTCGGCGGGCATGACGTCGTCATTCTCGATACCGCCGGCCGCACACACATCGACGAACCCTTGATGCTGGAAATGGCCGACATCAAGAAGAAGTCCAACCCGCATGAAATCCTGCTGGTGGCGGATTCGCTGACCGGTCAGGACGCCGTCAATCTGGCGCGAAATTTCGATGAGCGTGTCGGTATCACCGGCCTTGTTCTCACCCGCATGGACGGTGACGGCCGCGGCGGTGCGGCCCTATCCATGCGCGCCGTCACCGGCAAGCCGATCAAGCTGATCGGTATCGGCGAGCGCATGAACGAACTCGACGAGTTCCACCCGCGCCGTATCGCCGATCGTATTCTCGGCATGGGCGACATCGTGTCGCTGGTCGAAAAGGCCGCCGAAAACATCGATGCGGAAAAAGCCCGCGCCATGGCCGAGAAGATGGCCAAGGGCAAGTTCGACCTCAACGATCTCGCTGACCAGCTTGCCCAGATGAAAAAGATGGGCGGCATGGGCGGCATCATGGGGCTGATGCCCGGCATGGCCGGCATGAAGGACAAGATGGCTTCCGCCGGCATGAACGACAAGATGTTCGACCGCCAGATTGCCATCATCTCCTCCATGACCAAGGCGGAGCGCGCCAATCCGGATATTCTGAAACACAGCCGCAAGAAGCGCATCGCCGCCGGTTCCGGCACCGATGCTGCCGAAATCAACAAGCTCTTGAAGATGCATCGCGGCATGGCCGACATGATGAAAGCCATGGGCGGCAAGGGCAAAGGCGGCATCATGAAGCAGATGATGGGCGGCCTTGCCGGCAAGATGGGCCTCGGTGGCATGATGGGCGGCGGCATGCCTGATTTGTCCAACATCGATCCGAAGCAGCTTGAAGCGCTCCAGAAGCAGGCGGAAGCCGCCGGCCTCGGCAAGCCGGGTGGAATGCCCGGCCTTGGCGGTCTGCCGGGCGGATTGCCGGGCCTCGGAGGCACAAAGCTGCCGGGTCTTGGCGGCATGCCGGGCCTTCCCGGCTTTCCGAAAAAGAAGTGAGGGGGACGCCAATGAACAATACAGAGGTGAAAGCCCAGCTTTCCGAATACCGCCAGTCGATCGACAACATCGATGCCGCACTGGTTCACATTCTTGCCGAACGTTTCCGCTGTACCAAGGCGGTGGGCGTGCTGAAGGCAAAGTACAATTTGCCGCCGGCAGACCCGGCGCGCGAGGAATACCAGATCGAACGCCTTCGCCACCTGGCAAAGGACGCCAATCTGGACCCGGATTTCGCCGAGAAGTTCCTGAACTTCATCATCAAGGAAGTCATCCGGCATCATGAAGCAATCGCCGCCGAACATGGCGGCACAGAAAAGACCGCCTGAAAGGCGGACAAGCCATCCTAAGGAGTAAATGACATGGCACTCAAAATTCGTCTCGCACGCGGTGGTTCCAAGAAGCGCCCGTATTACCAGATCGTTGTTGCTGACGCCCGTTCGCCTCGCGACGGCCGCTTCCTCGAGAAGGTCGGTTCCTGGAACCCGATGCTTGCCAAGGACAACCCGCAGCGCGTTGAGCTGAAGGCTGACCTCATCAAGGAATGGATCGCCAAGGGCGCACAGCCGACCGACCGCGTTCTGCGCTTCCTCGCAGAAGCCGGCCTTGCCGAGCGCGCCGCTCGCAGCAACCCGGAAAAGGCAAAGCCGGGCAAGCGCGCTCTGGAACGCGTTGCTGAAAAGAAGCAGAAGGCTGAAGATGCAGCCGCTGCCGCTGCGGAAGCCTCTGCTGCAGAATAATCTGCACGGAAACTTTTGAGGAACGGGTGGCGTGGATTTCCACGCCGCCCGTTTTTTGTTTATTTTGGCGTCAACAGACCTTAAAGCTGACGCAACCAATACCAGAAGACGGACGGCCCGATGGCAAAGCTGGAAAACCCGATACTCATGGCAAAAATCGGTGGCGCGCAGGGTCTGCGTGGCGAAGTCCGTGTCAGCACATATACTGATGACCCGCTGGCGCTCGGCGATTACGGCAATCTGGTCAGCGCCGACGGCCGCATTTTTGAAATTCTGGAAATTCGCGAGGGCAAGAACGTTGTCGTTGTGCGCTTCAGGGGCGTCAACGACCGCAATGCAGCCGAAAGCCTGAATGGGCTCGAACTCTTCATCGAACGCGACAATCTGCCCGACGACGAGCTTGATGACGACGAATTCTATTATGCCGATCTCGAAGGGCTGGAGGCAGTTGATGCCGAAGGCAAGAGTTATGGCGCCGTCAGTGCGGTCTATGATTTCGGCGCGGGAGATCTGCTGGAGCTGAAGGGTGCGGGCCGTCGCCCGGCCCTCATTCCCTTTTCAGAGGCGGCGGTGCTGGAGATCGACCTCGAAGCCGGACGCATTCTTATCGATCCGATGGCCGCCGGCCTGATCGATAATCCCGACGACAAGGACGAAACCGGCGTACCGCCGTTCGGCAAGAAGTAACCGATGACCTTCAAGGCTACCGTGCTGACGCTTTACCCGGAAATGTTTCCGGGACATCTCGGATATTCGCTGGCCGGCAAGGCGCTGGAGCGGGGACAATGGTCGCTGGACGCCGTGCAGATCCGCGAATTCGCCACCGACAGGCACAGAAGCGTCGATGACACGCCCGCAGGCGGCGGCGCTGGCATGGTGCTGAAACCCGATGTCCTGGCCGCGGCCATCGACCACGTTTCCAATGGTGACACGCGCCCGCGCCTGCTGATGAGCCCGCGCGGCAAGCCTTTGTCCCAGAACCGTGTGCGCGAACTTGCGGCGGGTGACGGCGCAATCATCGTCTGCGGCCGTTTTGAAGGCGTCGACCAGCGGGTGATCGAGGCGCGCGCGCTGGAGGAGGTGTCGATCGGCGATTACATCCTCTCCGGCGGTGAGCCGGCGGCGCTGACGCTGCTGGACGCCGTCGTCCGCATCCTGCCGGGCGTCATGGGCAATGACCTTTCCGGCGTGCATGAAAGCTTCGAGGGCGGGCTGCTGGAACATCCTCATTATACCCGCCCGCAGGTCTGGGAAGGCCGCGATATCCCCGCCGTTCTCACCTCCGGCAATCACGCCGTCATCGACAAATGGCGTCATGAACAGGCGCTGAAGCTGACGAAGGAAAGGCGGCCCGACCTTCTTGAGAAGCCTCAGGTCGAGACGAAATAATAAGCCGTCAGCACCAGCCCGACCGCAATCACCAGCCAGCGAATGACCCACTGCGGCACCCGCCGCGCCGTGTGCACGCCCGCATAGCCGCCAAGCGCTGCCGCGGGAAACATGATGAGCGCCGCCCACCAGGAGACAACACCGCCGCTGACGAAGATCGTAATCGCGATGACCGCAATCACCACCGACAGCAGGTTCTTCAAAGCGTTGAGATGATGATAGCTCCCGCCCGAGGTTATTCCGAGGATGGCAAGCATCATGATGCCCATTCCTGCGCCGAAAAAGCCGCCATAGATGGAGGCAAGCCCCTGGAAGACGAGGCTCGGCAGATTGCCGGGAGAGCGCTCGGTGCTTGCCTTCGGCCTGAGCCAAGGGCCGGCGGCAAAAACGGCGGTGGCGGCGAGAAGCAGCCATGGAACCAGCTGACGAAAGGAGGGGTTGTCGAGCGACAGAAGCAGGAGCGATCCACCCAGCCCACCGACGACAGAAACAGCCGACAGAAGGATCGCCTCGCGCCAATGGGCGCGTATCTCCGGCCCATAGGCGATGACGGACGTGACGTAGCCCGGAAACTGCACGATCGCCGACGTGGCGTTTGCGACAATCGGCGGCAGGCCGGCCAGCGTCATCGCACCGAAGGTCAGGAATGTGCCGCCGCCGGCAATCGCATTGACGACACCTGACAGAAAGCCGGTTGCAAACAGCATGAGAACGATGAATATGGACATGGCCCCTCCCAAGGTTTTCATGCCATATCCGGCCGAAAGCCGCTTCGCAACTGTCAGAGCGCGGCGAAGAATTGATAAAAATTGTCATGAAGGGATGACAAACGGTGCATCCTCGTGTATGTGCCCGCGTGGAATTGGGGTTTACCCCTTTAACCGCAAGCAAAGAATGGCGAACCCGCTCCTGCCGCAAGGCATGGCCTGAAGGCATCGACCGACAGGCAACCGTTGAGCGCTCTGGCTGTTTCAGAAGAAATCAGAGGTTAACATGACCAATATCATTCAGCAGCTGGAAGCCGAACAAGCTGCCAAGATCGAAGCAAAGCGCACCCTGCCTGAGTTTTCTCCGGGCGACACGCTGCGCGTGAACGTGCGCGTTACCGAAGGTAACCGTACCCGCGTTCAGGCTTATGAAGGCGTTTGCATCGCCCGTTCCGGCGGCGGCCTTTCCGAAAGCTTCACCGTTCGCAAGATCTCCTACGGCGAAGGCGTCGAGCGCGTATTCCCGATCTACTCGCCGCTGGTCGAAGGCGTTGAAATCGTTCGCCGCGGTAAGGTTCGTCGTGCGAAGCTCTACTATCTGCGCGACCGTCGCGGCAAGGCTGCCCGTATCGTTGAAAACACCGGTACGCGCGCCCGTAAGCTGAACGAGTCCG
Organism: Agrobacterium sp. 5Ca39; assembly: GCF_055382365.1. Lineage (NCBI taxonomy): Bacteria > Pseudomonadati > Pseudomonadota > Alphaproteobacteria > Hyphomicrobiales > Rhizobiaceae > Agrobacterium > Agrobacterium sp. 5Ca39. Next base: position 2,344,107 of record NZ_AP026436.1, read on the forward strand.
AGCGCCAGGCAGCTGCCGAAGAAAAGGCACGTCTGGAAGCTGAAAAGGTAGCAGCAGCACAGGCTCTCGCCGCCGAAAAGGCAGCAGCCGAAGCTGCTGAAGCCAAGGCAGCAGAAGAAGCAGCAAAGGCTGCAGAAACCGCAGCAGAATAAGATTTCCAGTTTACTGGATTTACGAAAAAGGCGGTCTTGGGACCGCCTTTTTTGTTGCGCTCACATGTCTTGCTCTCGCTCCGGCAAGCGTGCAATTTGAGAAAAATCGCTCCGGAGCCTTTCATGATCGCCAGACGCCCGTTTCTCGCCGCCCTCGCCGTATTGGCCATGACGCCTGCACTCGCCGGCGCCGTCGATCTGCCGGATCTTGAGGGACGCACCGTCGTCGTGGTCACGGAAAATGCCTATCCGCCGCTGCAATTCGTCGACCCGAAAAGCGGAAAAGCCATCGGATGGGAATATGATGCGATGGAAGAGATCGCCAGACGGCTGAATTTCAAGGTCGAATATCAAAATATTTCCTGGGACGCGATGATACAGTCAGTTTCTGCGGGGCAATACGACATCGGGATGACCGGAATCAGCATCAAGGACGACCGCAGGGAAAAAGTGGATTTCTCCGTCCCTTATATGCGTTCGGAAATGTTCATGCTGGTGCGGGCAGACGAAAACCGCTTTACCGACGCAAAGAGTTTCGCCGCCTTCGATAAAGGTCTCGTTGGCGCACAGGCCGGCACCACGCCCTTCTACACGGCCGTTTACGATGTTCTGGATGGCAACGAGCAAAATCCGCGCCTTCGCCTGATGGAAACCTTCGGCGCCAGCGTTCAGGCGTTGAAAACAGGCGATGTCGACCTCGTGCTCACCGATGGCGTTGCCGGCAAGGGTTATGTCGATGCGTCAAACGGCACGCTCAAACTGATCGGTGGTCCGCTTGGCGGCGATGACTTCGGTTTCATCTTCAAAAAAGGTTCCGATCTCGTTGCCCCTGTCAATGCCGCGATCGCGGCGCTGAAGGCGGACGGCACCTTCGCCGCACTCGATAAGAAGTGGTTCCTCGACTACAAGCTTGGCGAATGACGCTGCACGACGCCACAACAAAGCGGAACACGCAGAACAGCACGAGCGAGGATTTTCCCTGGTGGCTGCTCGCGATCCTCGTGATCGGCATTGCCCTTGCCGCGATGATCGCTGTCAATGGCATTTACACGCAGGTGTTCAGCACCGTGGCAAAAGGTGTCGGCATCACGGTTTCCGTCACGCTCACGGCCTTTATGCTGGCAACATTGCTCGGCCTTTGCATCGCCCTCGTCGGAATGGCTGATAATATCGTGGCACGGCAAGTGGCGCGGTTTTACATCGAAGTGGTTCGCGGCATACCGATCATCGTTCTGCTTTTCTACATCGCTTTTGTGGGAACGCCAGGCCTGGTGGCACTCTATAACGGGCTGACTGCTCCGCTTGTCTCACAGGGATGGGTGGAGCCTTTGCTTGTGCGGGACGTATCATTGATCTGGCGGGCGATCATCGCACTGACCATCGGTTATGCGGCTTTCATTGCAGAGATTTTCCGCGCCGGCATACAGGCCGTTCCGGACGGGCAGATCGAGGCAGCAAAGGCCCTCGGTTTCAGCCGCTATCAGCGCTTCAGGCTGATCACTCTGCCACAGGCGACCCGGACGATCTTTCCGCCGCTGTCGAACGATTTCGTGTCGATGGTGAAGGACAGCTCACTTGTTTCGGTGCTCGGCGTCACCGACATCACCCAAATGGGAAAAGTCTATGCCGCCGGTTCTTTCCGGTTTTTCGAGACCTATTCGATCGTCGCCTATATCTACCTGATCCTGACCATAGGCCTGTCACTGATATTGCGGCGGATTGAAAAGGCGATGCGCTCGAAACAAGGATGAGGGAAAGGGGACAGCCGGAAGCAATCCGGCTATCCCTCTCTTTTGGTTCAGGCGGTTTGAGCCTGATTGCCCATCTTGCGGGTGGCGATGATGACTAGCACACCGGCAAGCGCGAGGCAGAAGGCAAGGAAGAACATCGGCGCAATGGTGCTGCCGGTCTGATCCTTGATCCAGGGCACGACGTTTTGCGCCACGAAGCCACCGAGATTGCCGACCGAATTGATGGCGGCGATACCCGCAGCAGCGCCCGCTCCCTTGAGGAAGCGGCCGGGCAGGCTCCAGAACACCGGCTGGCCTGCAAAGATACCTGCAGCGGCGATGCAGAGGAAAGCGAACTGCAACACCGGGTCGCTCAGCAATGCCGACATCAGCAGGCAAAACGCGCCGATAAAGGCAGGACCAACGATATAGGGCGTCTTGTTCTTTGCCTTATCGGCCGCCAGAGGCACGACGAACAAGGCAACGGCAACGATCACCCAGGGGATGATGTTGATGAAACCGTTCGCGGTGTTGGAAACGCCAAAGCTCTTCACGATGGTTGGAAGCCAGTAGCTGAGACCATAGGCGGCCAGCGGAAATCCAACATAGCAGAGCGACATGAACAGAACCCGCGGATTGATCAGGGCTTTGAAGCCATCTTCCGCATGCTCTTCCATGCCCTTGTTCTCTTCGGCAAGCCGGTTCTTCAGCCAGTCCTTCTCGTCCTGCGACAGAAACTTGGCCTTTTCGGGCGTATCATCCAGATAGAAGAAGGTGGCTATGCCAGCGATCACAGCCGGAATACCAGTGGCAAGGAATACCCATTCCCACCCGGCATAACCGAGGAAACCGTCGAGATCGAGCAACATGCCGCCGAGCGGCGCGCCGATGGCATTGGCGAGCGCGCTGAAGATCATGAACAGGCCGATCATGCGGCCGCGATAATCGCGCGGGAACCAGAGCGTCATCAGGAACAGCACACCCGGGAAGAAGCCCGCCTCGCAAAGCCCGAGCAGGAAGCGCAGGATGTAAAACATCGTGGCGTTCTGCGTATAGGCAAGCGCGATGGTGACGGCCCCCCAGGAAACCAGAATGCGGGCAAACCATTTGCTGGCGCCGAAGCGGTTGAGGAACAGGTTGCTCGGCACTTCGAAGATGAAGTAGCCGATGAAGAATAGCGACGCGCCAAGACCATAGGCGTATTCGCTGAGGCTCAACGCATCGACCATCTGCAGCTTGGCATAGCTGACATTCTGTCGGTCAATATAGGCGATGAGATAGAGAAGGCCAAGAAACGGCATGAGCCGCCAGGTGATCTTCGAGATAAGGGCCTTTTCGGATACCATATGCTTTCCTCCCTTCGATTTCTCGTCGAATGCAAATGATAAGGGAACCCATCTATATGTGCGCTGCAAAATAGGCAAGTTGCGTTGCATCATAACAACCGCAAAGCGTTGCTGGGCAGGCCGTCTCGCCGTGATGCAGTGCATAGTGTTGGCACGATCCTGTCCTTCAGCCTGTCTCCTGCGCATTCATGTTGCCGTAAAACCATCGATCTGCTATGAAAGTTGCCATGGGATCTAAATTCGGATGTCTCGCTCAGAATGTGTATGTGCTGCAGGACCACAAGCGTCTGCCGGCACGCTTCTTTGCGCGCATTTCCGGGGCGCTCACCAGCCGACTTAGGCTCGCCTGACAGCACTGCTGTCCACCGCCTTACTGAACCCTATTATCCTTTTCCATGACAAGGCACAGAGCCATGAGCGCACCCCGCACTTTGTATGACAAGATCTGGGACGACCACGTCGTCAATCGCGACCCGGATGGAACCTGTCTTCTCTATATTGACCGTCACCTCGTTCATGAGGTGACGAGCCCGCAGGCCTTCGAAGGTCTGCGCATCGCCGGCCGTCCGGTGCATTCGCCGGCCCGCACGCTCGCTGTGGTCGATCATAACGTGCCGACCACCGCCGACCGGCTGGAAGGCATCAAGAACGAAGAAAGCCGCATTCAGGTGGAAGCGCTGGCGCAGAATGCCAGGGACTTCGGCGTTGAATATTATTCCGAACGCGACAAGCGCCAGGGCATCGTTCACATCGTCGGTCCCGAACAGGGTTTCACCCTGCCGGGTATGACGATCGTCTGCGGCGACAGCCACACCTCCACCCACGGCGCATTCGGCGCACTGGCGCATGGCATCGGCACCTCCGAAGTTGAGCATGTTCTGGCCACACAGACGCTGATCCAAAAGAAAGCCAAGAACATGCTGGTGCGTGTCGATGGCAAAATCCCCGAGGGCGTTACCGCCAAGGACATCATCCTTGCCATTATCGGCGAGATAGGCACCGCCGGTGGCACCGGCCATGTCATCGAATTTGCCGGTGAGGCGATCCGTTCGCTCTCCATGGAAGGTCGCATGACGGTCTGCAACATGACCATCGAGGGCGGCGCCCGCGCCGGCCTGATTGCACCTGACGAAACGACCTTCGAATACATCAAGGACAAGCCGCGTGCGCCGAAGGGCGAAACGCTGGAACAGGCGATCGCCTACTGGAAGACTCTGAAATCCGACGAGGGCGCCCATTACGACAAGGTCGTCATCCTTGATGCGGCCAATCTTCCGCCTATCGTCTCCTGGGGCTCTTCTCCGGAAGATGTAACCTCTGTTCAAGGCATTGTTCCCAATCCCGATGATATCGATGAAGAAAACAAGCGCGCCTCCAAGTGGCGTGCGCTTGACTACATGGGCCTCAAGCCCGGCACGCGCATTACCGATATCGCCATTGACCGCGTCTTCATCGGCTCCTGCACCAATGGCCGCATCGAGGATTTGCGCGCGGCGGCGAAGATCGTTGACGGCCGTAAAGTCGCTCCCACCGTTTCGGCCATGATCGTGCCCGGCTCCGGTCTCGTGAAAGAACAGGCGGAAAAGGAAGGTCTGGACAGGATTTTCCTCGAAGCCGGTTTCGAATGGCGCGAGCCAGGCTGCTCCATGTGCCTTGCCATGAATGACGACCGCCTGAAACCCGGCGAACGCTGCGCGTCCACCTCGAACCGCAATTTCGAAGGCCGTCAGGGCTATAAGAGCCGTACCCACCTCGTCTCCCCCGCCATGGCGGCGGCGGCAGCCATTGCGGGTCATTTTGTTGACGTTCGTGAGTGGCAGTGATCGCCGGGTGAAGGCCTGAACATAAAACCCCGGGGCTATCCGGGGTTTTTGTTATTCAGAGATGATCTTTACCCTTTGCCCGGGCTGAATCGTGGCCGTGGCGCCCATCGCATTGATCATGCGGAACATGTCGAGCTTCCGCTCCGTTCCCATCATCCGCGCCGCCATCGTGGCCACGGTTTCACCCGGCTTCACCGTCACCACCCGCACTCTTAGCGGCTTCAGGGAGGCGATCTCCTGCGGCGTCATCTTGCGGAAGCTGGTGCGCAAGGTATTGGCGATGGAATCGAGTTGCGTATTGCCCTTCGGCACCGCGGTCAGGAACCGGAATATCTGCTGGCCGACGCGGATGACCGTGACGTCGAAATCCCATTTATCCGCGCTTGCCCGGGCTGTCGCGGCCTCCAGTCCGTTGATCTGCGTTTCCTTTACCGTTTCAGGCAGCAGGCCGGCGACCCAGCCGCTCGTCAGGTAATTGGCAAGGCTCGTCTGTTTCGGATCGGCGACGCCGTCGAAACGGATTGCGACCTCGCCCGGCCCTGTCGCCAGGACAGCCTCAACCTTGTTGTCGATCACGAACCCTTCCGGCACGTCGAAACGAATGCCGAGCGTTCCATGCAGGAATGTCTGGCCGCGGACATAACCTTCCTGCGGGCTATCGCCGTAAAGCAGCCCGTCTATACCATCGAGAAACCAGTCTCGGCCACGATCTCCGACCTGGCCTTCCTGGCCGAAGGCACGGGCATGCCGGCGCGCAAGCTCGATGCGCTGTGGTGTATTGGGGTGACTCGAAAGGAAGTCGAGGCTCTGGTCGTTTTCCGGATCGGCCGAAGAGAACCGCGCATAGGCCGCCATGGAATCAAGAAAGCGCGGCGATGCGTAAGGATCGTAACCCGCCTCGCCAAGCATGCGTACCCCGATCACATCCGCCTGCAACTCCTGCTGGCGCGAAAAAGCTGCAAGCCGCAGCTTGCCACGGGCCAGCGCCTGCTTGCCGGCGAGATCGCTGGACAGGACCTCTGCAACCACGCGGCTCGCAATCACTTCCGCTTCTTCGCGGCGCTGACGTTCGATCCCGTGGTTGGCGGTGACGTGGCCCATTTCGTGCGACAGCACGGCCGCCACTTCCGAGGCGTCATTGGCGAGCGCCAGAAGCCCGCGCGTCACGTAAAGATACCCGCCGGGCAAAGCGAAAGCGTTGATGGCGGGCGAATTGAGAATGGTGATGCGGTAGGATTGCTGCGGATTTTCGGAGACGGCCGTCAGCGCTCCGGCAATCCGTGCGACAAGCCGCTCCGTCTTGGCATCACGATATTCGCCGCCATAGCTTGCCACGATGCGTGGATGTTCGCGTGCGCCCATCTGCGCGCGCGGATCGTTCTTCTGAACCTCTTCCACCGTCTGCGGATTGTCCGAGGGACGCAATGTGGACTGGTAGGCCGGGCTGAAAAGAGATTGGCACGATGACAGCAACACGGCAGAAGCGGTCAGCGCGGACCACGCCGCAGCGAGCCGGCCGGAACGGCGAAGGCCTGAACCGGAGAAGAGCCTCCGCTGTGCAGTCATGCTATTTTTCATTCTCTATGCCTGCCCCTTAACGTTCCTGATCATCCGTTAATTGCAGACCAGAATAACAGATTCGCCCCAACGGGCGATGAATGCCGAGACGGTAAAATCGATCCATCAAATCCGGAATATTCCTGAAGAACGCAATAATTCTCATCTTTTCTCGGGCAACAACTTGAAACTGGCAAGTGCAAATTAGCGCCATTGAAGTCATCTAAAGCGATTGCCAGCGGCGCGCGTCGAAAATAAGGCGGTCACCCGTTCAGGAAACTGTCCACGGCTTTCACATTTTGTGTGGCAAAGAAATCCGCTGTCGCTCCGGCAAAAACGACACGGCCACGATCAAGAAAAACCACCCGCCGCGCTAATCTTTTTATGTCTTCCGGGTGATGGCTCACAATAATCACCGCATTATTTGTTTCTTGATGCAAGTCAAGCAACAGAGAACTCATGCCCGCCCGTAACCCTGGATCAAGTGCGGCGAAAGGTTCATCGAGCAGCATGACGGGCTTCTTCCTGACCAATGCGCGCGCAAGCGCCGCCCTCTGCCTTTCTCCTCCGGAGAGCGTGCCCGGCAAACGCTTGTCGAAACCCGAAAGACCAACGCGCGCAAGCGCAACATTTATCCTTTGCCGGTCTTCCGCGTGTAATCTGAGCGTGGGGCTTATACCAAGCGCGACATTGGTAAAAACGTCGAGATGGGCAAAAAGATTATTGTCCTGAAAGATCGAAGAGACAGGCCTTTCGGAAGGGTCGAGCGTCGTCACGTCCCGTCCGCCGATCATCACGCGGCCGGAATCCGGCAACTCGAAACCGGCAACGAGGTTAAGCAGTGTCGATTTTCCCGAACCGGATGCACCGACGACAGCGGTGACCTGCCCCTGCGGAAACGCACAGTCGAGGTCGAAATCCTGCGTTCCAAGCCGCAGCCTGACCCTGTCAAGCTGCACTGCGAAATCGTCGCCCTTCATGTCATCGCCTCTGCCGCTTTTGCCTGCTCCGGTTGTGAATGTCGCGATACGCCGGTTGCAGCAAGCAACAGGCAGACCACACCGAGAAGAAAGGCGTAACCGGCGGCATCGTTGGTCCGGTAGCTGCCCATATTGCTATAGACGAGCCACGGCAAGGTGACAAAATTCTCTGAACCGAACAGGGCAACCGCGCCGAGATCGCCAAGCGACAGGGCCATCGCGAAGGAAAATGCCATGGCCAGCGGCCGCCACAGGACGGGCAGATCGGCGAACCGCAGCCGCGGCAGACCCTGAAGCCCGAGGCTGGCGGAAAGTCGGCCGGTGCGGAGAAAATGACTGGTGACGGCCGGCTCCAGCACCCGCATGGCAAGCGGCAGGGCCATCAGCATGTTGATGAGCGCCACGAGAACCGGGGCATAAACAGCGACGTCACCGAAAGGCCGCAAGAGAAGGAACCATCCGCTTCCGAGCACCACGGGCGGAACCAGCAGAACCAGAGACGATCCCGCGCCGAGAACGCTGGACAAGAGGTGAAGAGGCCGCGCGGCCCGCCGTTTCGCGCTGACCGCCTGACGTGCGCGGATGATCGCCATGCTGACGATGATCACGAAAATTGCCGAGAACGCGGCAATCCCAAGACTTGTCGTCGCCGCGCGCAGGAAGACCGGTGCTGTGATGAGGCGCGGCAGGTCTGCCTGGACCCCCGAGAAGACAATGGCGACCAGCGGCAGTCCGATCAACAGCACCGCGGAAACGATGATTAGACCATCCCACAGGCGGGCCGCCGCCCGGCCCGCATCGAAACGGCGCACAGGCCGGCCAAGTGAAGCGATTTCCGCTTCCGGCGACGGCAGGAAGGCCAGAAGGCCGAGCAGGGCCGCGGTGAGGACGATCTGCAGAACCGAGAGCGCGATCGCCCGCTGCGGATCGAAATCGAACCGCAGCGCCTGGTATATAGCGACCTCCAGGGTGGTCGCCGCCGGCCCGCCGCCCAGAAGGAGCACGAGCGTAAAACTGGTGGCGCAAAGCATGAAGATGAGGCCGGCGATACCCGGAACAAGCCGGGACACGGCCGGCCATTCGACAAAACGGAAAACCGAGATCGGCCCCATGCCGAGGCTCGCCGCCATGCGCCAATATTCGCCCGGAATACGCTCCAGCCCGGCCAGCAACAACCGGACGGAAAGCGGCAGATTGAAAAACACATGAGCAATGAGGATGCCGGAAAGACCGTAAATGCTGAAAGGTTCTTCCGCGCCGGCGAAAACAAGAAGCGTATTCAAGACACCCTGCCTCCCCCAGATGGTAATGATACCGAAGGCGCCGACGATCACCGGCAGCCCCATCGGCACTGCCATCAACCGGATGATCCAGATCCTTCCCGGAAACTCCCGCTGCCGGGAGAGTGCCAAGGCCACGGGAAGACCAAGAATGATGGAAAGAAGGGTGGAGAGCGTCGCCTGATAAACCGTGAAGCGCAGAATACGCAATGTATAAGGGTCCAAAATGCCGGAAGCGGATGCACCCGCATCAAAGGACAGAAGCGCAAACACGGCGAGCGCCATGAACAGGAAAACGGCGGCAAAAGCCGCCGTCCCGAAAATGATTGACCGCCGGTAATCGCGACGCAGCATCATGCGTGGACGCGCCTCTTCTTCAATTCATGCTCATGGCCGTCAGCCATTCGTCTATCCATGCCTTGCGGTTTTTCGCGACCTCTTCCGGCTGCATCAGGAAAGTCTTCTGCGGCACGACGAGCCTGGAAAAGGCCTCCGGCAGGGGGGCGGAGGTTGCCGCAACTGGCATCATCCAGTTGTTTTCGGGAATGGTATCCTGAAAACCGGAGGTGAGGGTGAATGCGAGAAACTGCTTTGCAAGATCCTTGTGCGGCGCGTTTTTGAGAAGGCCTGACACTTCGATCTGGATGTAATGTCCTTCGGAGAAAGCTGCGGCCTGATAACGATCCGTCTTTTCGGCGACCATATGATAGGCGGGCGAAGTCGTGTAGGACAGCACCATCGGCACCTCCCCCTTGGTGAAGAGCCCGTAGGACTCCGACCAGCCCGGCGTAACGGTAAGGATCCGCTTCCTGAGCTTTGCCCAGGCTTCCGGCGCCTGGTCGCCATAAACCGATTTCACCCACAGAAGCAGCCCCAGTCCCGGCGTCGAGGTGCGCGGGTCCTGAATGGCTATCTTCTGGGCGGGGTCGCCTTCCACGAGTTCTTTGAGGCTCGTTGGTGGGCTTTTCAGCGTCTGGGTGTCATAGACGATAGCGAAATGGCCGTAATCATAGGGAACGAACACATCGTCCTCATAGCCGCCGGGTACCTTGGCCGCTGATGCATCAACGCCGCTGACATCGAAAAGGCCGGTCTGTTTCGCCTCCGCGACCAGATTTGTATCAAGTCCCACGACGACATCCGCCTTGGACCCCGGACCTTCCAATTTCAGCCGGTTGAGAAGCGCCACGCCGTCCGCCACGCCGACAAAATTGACGGTGCAAGCGCACACCTTCTCGAAAGCTTCCTTTATTTTGGGACCGGGCCCCCATTCAGAAACAAAGCTCTCATAGGTGTAGACCGTCAGTTCCGGTTTTTCCTGCGCAACTGCGAAGCCGGGCAGAAGCATGGAAACGGCAATAATGGAATTTACAAAAATACGACGGCGCACGAATATCTCCTCAAAACGAGGAGGGAAATAGCCGCCTGCATGAAAGCCGTCTAATCCCTCCGCCGGTATGAACCGGATCAGGTTCTTCGGGTTGGCAAGCCTCTCAGCCTTTTGCGCCCAAGCGCGAAAGACACCCCGTTAGATCAAGATAATGGTGTAGTCCCGCAGACCCGTCTTGGCAAGATGGCTGCCATCAACCCTGCTGCGCCATGTGCACCAGTTCCCAGACGTGGCCGTCGGGATCCTGAAAACTGCCTGCATACATGAATCCGTGATCCTGAACGGGTTTCCAGTGGCTGCCGCCTGACGCGAGCGCTGCCTCGATCATACGGTCGATTTCCTCCCGGCTTCCGGCGGAAAGACAGGTCAGTACCTCGGTACTCCGCTTGGCGTCGGCGATGTCGCCGTTGATGAAATCACGGAAACGCTCTTCCTGAAGGAGCATGACGAAGATGTTCTCCTCGACAATCATGCAGAGCGTGCGGTCATCGGAATATTCCGGATTGAAGGTGAAACCCAGTGTCGTGAAGAAGGCTCTCGATGTCTCGATATTCTTGACGGGCAGGTTGACGAAGATCATGCGCATGGTGTTGAACTCCTCCGAACCGGGACAGCAAACGGCATTTCCGCGGTCCTGTCAAAGGCGGATGGCGGGGCGGCCGGAAAGATCGTCCTCAGCCTTCCAGTTCCTCGCGCAGCATCTCCAGCTCCAGCCACTCCTCTTCCATGGCCTCAAGTTTTTCGCGCAGCTTTTCCATTTCCTGCGCCAGCTTGTTGAAGGCCGCCTGATCCTTGGCGAAGAGTTCCGGGTCGGCCATGCGCTGCTCGCGTTTTGCAATCTCTTCCTGCGCCTTCTCCATCTCCTTGGGGAGATTTTCGAGGGCGAATTTCTGCTTGAACGAAAGCTTGGCCTTGGCCTTTCCAGGCTCCTGCGAAGACGGGGCTGAAGGTGCGGCTTTCGCCTTTTCCTGTCTCTCAGCTTTTCGTTTCTCTTCCGCAGCTCCCTTGCGCTGCGCCATCATATCCGAATAGCCACCGGCATATTCGATCCAGCGTCCGTCCGGTTGATCGGGATTGGCCGGCGCGATGGTGGAGGTGACCGTACGGTCAAGAAAATCACGGTCGTGGCTGACAAGGATGACCGTGCCGGAAAAACCGGCCACGATCTCCTGCAACAGATCCAGCGTTTCGATATCGAGATCGTTGGTCGGTTCGTCGAGAATCAGAAGATTGGTCGGCCGGGCGAGAATACGCGCCAGAATGAGCCTTGCACGCTCGCCGCCGGAAAGGTTGCGGATGGGTGTGCGGGCCTGTTCCGGCTGGAACAGAAAGTCCTTCATATAACCCGTGACATGCTTCACCTCGCCATTGACGAGAAGATTGTCGCCCCGGCCGTCGGTCAAATAATGTGCGAGCGTATCGTTGGGATTGAGCTCCTCGCGCTTCTGGTCAAGCGTTGCGATCTCGAGATTGGTGCCGAGCTTGACCCAGCCGCTGTCTGGTTCAAGCTGGCCGGTGAGCATCTTCAGCAACGTTGTCTTGCCCGCGCCATTCGGTCCGACGAGACCGATGCAATCGCCGCGATGCACCCGCAGTGAGAACGGCGCGACAATCATGCGCTCACCGTAAGCCTTGGTGATAGCCTCCGCCTCGATGACCAGCTTGCCGGACTCCCGGCCTTCCGTGACGGTCGCCTGTACAGTCCCCTGCGGCCCCTTGTGCCCACGATATTCCGCCCGCATGGCCTGAAGCTCACCGACACGGCGCATGTTGCGCTTGCGCCTTGCAGTCACGCCATACCGCATCCAGTGTTCTTCGCGCTCGATGGCCTTGCCGAGCTTGTGTTGTTCAAGCTCTTCCTCTTCAAGCACCTTGTCACGCCATTCCTCGAAATGGGCAAAACCACGATTGAGACGGCGGGACTGGCCGCGATCGAGCCAGACGGTCGAGGTCGAAACCCGTTCGAGAAAACGACGGTCGTGCGAAATCAGCACCAGCGCGCTGCGCGTCTGCTGGAGTTCGCTTTCAAGCCATTCGATTGTCGGCAGATCCAGATGGTTGGTGGGTTCGTCCAGCATCAGAATATCGGGCTCCGGCGCCATGACACGGGCAAGCGCGGCGCGGCGCGCTTCACCACCGGAAAGGTTTGCCGGATTTTCCTGACCCGTAAGCCCGAGATGCTCGAGAAGATAAGTAACCCGATAGGCATCGTCGCCAGGCCCGAGCCCCGCCTCGGCATAGGCCTGAACGGTATCGTAACCGGCAAAATCCGGAGCCTGTTCCAGATAACGGATGGTTGCAGCGGGATGACGGAAAACCTCGCCCGACTGGGCCTCGACAAGGCCCGCTGCGATCTTCATCAGCGTGGACTTGCCGGAACCGTTGCGTCCGACAAGGCAGATGCGGTCGCCCGGCTCCACCTGGAGATTGGCGCCGTCCAGCAGCGGGGTAACGCCGAAGGTCAGCTTGATGTCATCGAGTTTCAAAATAGGGGGTGCCAAGGCGTCAGGCTCCGGTCAGATCATAAGGGCGGGCGAGCACGATGGCTTTTCCGCTTTTAAGCGAAAAATGCACAGGGCCGCCATTCGCGACATTGGAAATAGTGCGGGAGGAACCGAAAGCAAGCGCGAAATCCTCCAGCGGGTAACGCACATTGCCGATATCCAGCCCCTCCAGGGCTGTGAAGCCGGCCACCGAGAAAAGCGAGCCTGCGGGTAGAGAGACATCAAGCGAGCCCGGGAGCAGCGGCCGGGCCTCTTCCTCGCCGGAGGTGAGCGAAACATCGAGACCACGTTCGGCAAGCGCGACGGCGTAAAGGAGGTGCTGGAGGGCATGGTCGCTTCGTGCACCCCCGAGCGCGCCGACAAGCACCAGCGTACCGGCGCCGCGGGCGAGCGCCTCCGAGACCGCTATCTCACCGTCGGTCACCGCCTTTGCTGCCGGGTAAGGCTGCCGTGTCACACCGGGCCAGGCATCCAGCAACTCTTTGGTGGCGGAATCGAAATCCCCGACCCACAACTCCGGTGTGAGGCCAAGCGGCCGTGCGTGGCGCATGCCGCCATCAGCCGCGATCACGCGGCTACCCGCGACCACGTCCCTGAGACGATCAGTAACCGTAACATCGCCGCCGAGCAGAATGGTGAAGTGCGCTTTATCCATGCCCTGCCTTATCGCACCTCGGCCGAAAATGGAAAGCCGAAAGCCTCCGAAAACCGTCCATATTGATTTTCGTCGGCTTCGGGATTATGAAACGCCTTAGTGGTGATTTGCCGACCGGCTTGCAGCCACTTTAAAGAAGTCGCTAAAGGGTCGAGGAAAAAGGCAATTTCCTGGGACCGGTCGCGATTTCCGCTGCCGGTTTTTTTGTTTTCGCAACGTTCTTTACGTGATCCGGAAAAGAGAGTTCGACATGCCGATCAAGATTCCCGATACGCTTCCCGCCTTTGAGACCCTCGTTCACGAGGGCGTGCGGGTCATGACCGAAACGGCGGCCATCCGGCAGGATATCCGCCCGCTCCAGATCGGGCTTCTCAACCTCATGCCGAACAAGATCAAGACGGAAATCCAGATGGCGCGCCTCGTTGGCGCCTCGCCGCTTCAGGTTGAGTTGTCGCTTGTGCGCATCGGCGGTCATCGCGCCAAGAACACGCCGGAAGAACATCTCCTCTCCTTCTACGAGACGTGGGAAGAGGTGCGTCACCGCAAGTTCGACGGTTTCATCATCACCGGTGCTCCCATTGAGCTGCTGGACTATGAGGACGTCACCTACTGGAATGAAATACAAAAGATTTTCGAGTGGACGCGGACCAATGTCCATTCGACCCTCAACGTCTGCTGGGGCGCGATGGCCGCCATCTATCACTTCCACGGCGTGCCTAAATACGAGCTGAAGGAAAAGGCTTTCGGTGTTTACCGCCACCGCAATCTTTGCCCCTCGTCGATCTACCTCAATGGTTTTTCGGACGATTTCCAGGTTCCCGTGTCACGCTGGACGGAAGTGCGCCGCGCCGACATCGAAAAACATCCGGAACTCGAAATCCTCATGGAGTCGGAGGAAATGGGTGTATGTCTGGTACATGAGAAGGCAGGCAACCGTCTCTATATGTTCAATCATGTCGAATATGATTCGACATCGCTTTCGGACGAGTACTTCCGCGATGTTCACGCCGGCGTGCCGATCAAGCTGCCGCATGATTATTTTCCGCATAACGATCCCGAACTCGCGCCCCTTAACCGCTGGCGCAGTCATGCCCATCTGTTTTTCGGAAACTGGATCAACGAGATATACCAGACGACACCATATGAACTCGAGGCCATCGGCCAGCTGGCGGCCTGAATTTGCGGGATTGCGAATTGCCGGGAAATGACGCAACGTCCGCCCGGCAATTCATGGCAACCGGGAGAATGATGTTATGAGCGACGGGGCAGCACGGGAGAATTTTGGTTTCACGGCAACGGGCGAAAAGGTCGAGCGTGTCACCATTTCGAAAGGTGGGCTTACAGCGAAGGTCATTACCTGGGGTGCCGTCATCCAGGATTTGCGCCTTGAGGGTCACCAGCCGCCGCTCGTTCTCGGCTTCGACAAATTCGAGGATTATAAATATTCCTCCTATTTCGGCGCCACACCCGGCCGTAACGCCAACCGCATCGGCAATGGCAGATTTTCGATCGACGGTCACGAATACCAGCTGGAACTGAATGAAAAGGGCGTAACCCACCTGCACGGCGGCAGCGACGGCATGGGCAAACGCAACTGGATGCTGATGGAACACGGCGAAAGCCACGCGGTTCTGCAGATCATCGACCCCGATGGCCGTGCCGGTTATCCCGGCAACTGCACGGTCACAGCCACCTACACGATCCGTGACGGCGGCGTGCTGTCGGTGGTCTATGAAACGGTGACCGACAAGCCGACCATCGCCAATGTGTGCCAGCATTCCTATTTCAATCTCGATGGCGCCGACACCGCACTTGGGCATGAGATCAGCATCGCGGCTGACTTTTACCTGCCCACCAACGACAAGCAGATACCGACCGGCGAAATCCGCTCCGTCGAAGGCACCGTCTTCGACCTTCGCCACCCGACGCCGATGCGGCGCAGCGAAAATGGTGAGCAGGTTCTCTACGACCATAATTTCTGCCTTTCGCCCGAGCGCCGCGCCAAGCGCAAGGTCGCCCGCGCTTATTCGCCAGCCTCTGATATAGCTCTAGAGGTTCACACCACCGAACCCGGTGTGCAGTTTTATTCGGCTTTCAAACTGGACGTTCCCGTTCCGGGCCTCGATGGCCGTCACTACGGTCCCTTTGCCGGTTTCTGCCTGGAAACACAGATCTGGCCGGATGCCGTCAACCACCCTGATTTTCCGCATGCCATCCTACGGCCGGGCGAGACGCTGCGCCAGGAAACCGACTATATTTTCAAGAAGGGCTGAAGCGGCGCGCTGGTATCAATCCAGCACGCAGCCGACATAGCTGCCCGAGGCGCGGGCGCGGCGCTCGATAAGGCCGGCGAGCCTCTGCAACCCGCGCCCCGGCTTGCTGGCCACACGATCAATGGGATTGGGAAGCGAAACGGCCAGAAGTGCGGCCTGTCGGGAACTGAGCTTGGCGGCCGGCACCTTGAAGTGGTGCTGGGCGGCAGCCTCGATGCCGTAAATACCCGGTCCCCATTCGGCGACGTTGAGATAAATCTCCATCATCCGCTTTTTTGACCATACGAAATCGGCGGCAATCGCCAGCGGCAATTCCAATCCCTTGCGCAGAAACGAGCGACCGTTCCATAAAAACAGGTTTTTGGCCGTCTGCATCGGGATGGTGCTGGCGCCGCGCGTCGCGGCCCCGTCGAGCGCATTGCTGACCACGGACTGCATCTGGTTCCAGTCAACCCCGCCGTGAAAACAGAATTGCCCATCCTCGGACATCATCACCGATTGCACGAGGCGCGGTGAAATATCCTCTAGTGGCACCCAGCGCCTGTCATAGCCTTGCAGCGTCACCAGATCGGCAAGCATCAGCGTCGACACGGGCCGGATGAAGGGCAACGCATAAACCGGAATCAGCAGATAAGGCAGGATGAGCAATGCCAGCAAGGTCATGATGATGCGCTTGGCCAACGTGCGAAAATCCACCTTCGGACTGCTCCGGTCTTCCGCCAGCACGGCGTAATCTGCGTCGCTTTCAGGCGTACTGCTCACTATCCGTCCCCGCACCCCACGCCAGTTGAAGCCTTTCATAGTCCATTGCCGTCTTCAAGGCGAGTCCGGCGCGACAGTTGAGTTGGGGAATCACGAAAAGGTTTGCCTGCATTCGCGCGGCATGCCAAAGAGCGCGGCATGGACGCTCAGATGACGAATTTCGAAACGCGGCTGCGCGAGAACGCCGCCAGGACCGAAGCCCTGCTTGGCCGCCTGCTCTCCGGCGAGACACGCGCGGATGAGATCGCGCGCCCGCAGAACCTGCTCGAGGCCATGCGCCACGGCGTCCTGAACGGCGGTAAACGCCTGCGGCCCTTCCTAGTCATCGAAAGCGCCGCACTCCTCGGCGGAGATGGAGAAGCTGCGCTTTTTGCCGGTGCCGCGCTGGAATGCCTCCATTGCTATTCGCTGGTTCACGACGATCTGCCGGCTATGGATGACGACGACCTCCGTCGTGGCCAGCCAACGGTGCATCGCAAATTCGACGAGGCGACCGCCATCCTCGCTGGCGACAGCCTGCTGACGCTGGCCTTTGATATCATTGCATCGGAAGAAAATCCGCTCGCGGCCGGGCGCAAGGCCGCGCTCGTGCTTTCGCTTGCCCGCGCAGCGGGCATCGGCGGCATGGCCGGCGGGCAGGCGCTTGATCTCGCCGCGGAAAAGAACGCACCGGACGAAACCGGCATTATTACATTGCAGGCTATGAAAACCGGCGCACTGCTGCGCTTCGCCTGCGAGGCGGGCGCAATCATCGCCGGTAGCGATGATTGCGAAAGGCAGAGGCTACGCCTCTTTGGAGAAAAAATCGGCCTCGCCTTCCAGCTTGCAGACGATCTCCTGGATTTGACGGCCGACGCCGCCACCATGGGCAAGGCGACCGGCAAGGATGCCGCACGCGGCAAGGGAACGCTGGTGGCGCTGCGCGGCCAAGACTGGGCGCGTCGCAAACTTCAGGAACAAGTGGCAGAGGCCAGCGAACTCCTGGCTCCCTATGGCGAAAAGGCCGCGATTCTCATCGCGGCCGCCAGATTTATCGCAGAACGAAAAAGCTGAGTGGGTTTTCCCGCTCAGCCTCTCCAGTCGATCAGCCCTTGAGCGGCGAAATCAGCACTTCCACACGGCGGTTTTGGGCGCGACCATCAGACGTTGCGTTCGAGGCGATGGGCTGCGAAGGCCCAAAGCCAAGTGTTGAAATGCGTCGTTGATCGACACCGCGTGCGCCGAGATAGTTGGCAACCGACGCGGCGCGGCGTTCCGAAAGCCCCTGATTGTGGGCGAGGCTACCGGTCGAGTCGGTATGGCCGTTGATGTCGATCAGCGTGCGGTTGAACTTGTTCAGCACGATCGCAACGGAATCGAGCGTCTGATAGAAGGGCGGAATGACCTGATCCTGATCCGTGGCAAAGGTGATATTCGACGGCATGTTGAGAACAATGCTGTCGCCACGGCGGGTCACCGAAACGCCGGTCCCCTGAAGCTGCGCGCGGAGTTCCGCTTCCTGGCCATCCATGTAATTGCCGATGGCGCCGCCAGCGAGCGCGCCGATGCCGGCACCGATCAGGGCAGCGTTACGGCGTCCGACCGGCGAACCGCCCACAGCCAGACCGCCGAGCGCACCGACAACAGCGCCGATACCCGCGCCGCCGGCCGTGTTCGACATTTTCTGCTCGCCCGTATAGGGATCGGTGGTGGTGCAGGCGGAAAGATAGGTGCCGCAAAGGGCGACGATCGCGATTTTTTTGATCATGTGTTTTGATGCTCCGAAAGGGTCAGGAGGTATGACAGTGGAATTGCGGCCTTTTCACGCTACTCGTTACTCCGCCGCGTCTTTCCGGCCAAAACGCTTTTCGATGTAATCGGTCACAAGCGCTTCGAAATCAGCGGCTATGTTGGGGCCACGCAGGGTGAGGGCTTTCTCTCCGTCGATAAAGACCGGCGCCGCCGGGCTTTCGCCCGTTCCGGGCAGCGAAATGCCGATATCCGCGTGCTTGCTTTCACCGGGACCATTTACGATGCAACCCATGACGGCGACATTTAATGCCTCGACGCCGGGATATTTTTCACGCCAGACCGGCATATTCTTGCGGATATCGTTCTGGATGTTCTGGGCCAGTTCCTGAAATACCGTCGACGTGGTACGCCCGCAGCCGGGACATGCCGCAACCACCGGAATGAACTGACGGAAACCCATGACCTGCAGCAATTCCTGCGCCACCTGCACCTCGCGGGTCCGGTCGCCATTCGGCTCAGGCGTCAGTGAAACGCGGATCGTATCGCCAATACCATGCTGCAACACATAACCCATGGCGGCGGACGAGGCGACGATACCCTTTGAACCCATGCCGGCTTCCGTGAGACCGAGATGGAGGGCATGGTCGGAGCGTTCAGACAACATCGAATAGACGGCAATCAGGTCCTGCACCTGGCTGACCTTGGCCGAGAGGATGATACGGTTGCGCGGCAGGCCGATCTCTTCAGCAAGCTCGGCGGAAATCAGCGCCGACTGAACAATGGCCTCCCGCGTGACCTGACGGGCGGAAAGCGGAAAGCCCTCTTCCTTGTTCCTGTCCATCAGCGTAGTCAGCAATTCCTGATCCAGAGATCCCCAGTTGACACCGATGCGAACGGGCTTGTCGTAACGGATCGCCATTTCGACGATCTCACCAAACTGCTTGTCCTTCTTGTCCTTGAAACCGACATTGCCCGGGTTGATGCGGTACTTCGCCAGCGCTTCGGCGCAGGCCGGATGGTCGGCCAGAAGCTTGTGGCCGATATAATGAAAATCACCGACCAGCGGCACATCCATCCCAAGACGCAGCAGCCGTTCGCGAATTTTCGGCACGGCGGCCGCACTCTCATCACGGTCTACGGTGATACGGACGATTTCCGAACCGGCCCGGAACAGCGCCGCCACTTGGCTGACGGTGGCGTCGATATCAGCCGTATCGGTATTGGTCATCGACTGCACGACGACGGGTGCGCCGCCACCGACGATGACGCCGCCGACGTCTACGGCGACGGAGGCGCGGCGGGGCTTCGGGTCGTAATCGGCATGTGACGTCATGGCGGTCTCTGGAGCTTGCGGCAAGGTCTTGCAATTGAGGTGAAACAAGGGGGACTTCTTGTCAACACCCAACGCGCTGGAGCTTCTACTTTACCGCAATCATGGCAAAATTCGATACGCCTATTCCTTGCCCGCACCGTCGGCATGACGGGCGAGCCGCGAAAGTAGCAGAACCACCACATGCAGTAACGGGAGAAACAGGAAGACGCTGGCGAGACCGGTATGTTCCGCAATGAAGCCAATCGCCGATGGCGCCACCAGAATGCCGGAATAACCCATGGTGGTGACGACCGAAAGGCCGATTCCCGGTGCCAGGCCCGGCATATTGCCCGCCGCCGAGAAGGCAATGGGCACCATGTTGGAGATGCCGATGCCCGCAATCGCGAAGCCAACGATCGCGATGGTGGAATTTCCCGCAATACCGGCGATAAGAAGACCGATAATCGACATGGCCGAACAGAAGCGCAGGGTCGTCACAGCCCCGAAGCGGTCGCGCACCAGATCGCCGGCAAAACGCATGGCCGCCATGGTCATCGAGAAAGCCGCAAAGGCGAAGCCGGATTGTGACACCGAAGCTCCGAGCTCGTTGCGCAGATAAAGAGCGCCCCAGTCGAGGATTGCGCCTTCCGGGATCATCGAGAAAAGGGCCATCAGGCCGATGATCCACGGCAGCGGCGTCAGCGGCAGGCCGCCTTTCGGGCGCTCTTCCTCCGGGTGCGGACGATCTGCAAGCACACGCGGCCATGCCACGATCAGCAGTACGAATGCGATGACCGTCAGCGCAATGGCATGCCCCTGCACGCCGATGGCCGTGATGAGATAACCGCCGAGACCGGCCCCGATGAGGCCGCCGAGGCTCCAGAAAGCGTGGCAGGATGACATGATGGCGCGGCGCATATCGCGCTCAACCGCTACCGCATTGGCATTCATGGCGACATCCATCGCTCCCGTTAGGCCGCCAAACAGGAAAACCGCGATTACCCCGGCCCAGACGGTTCCCGCCCAGGAAATGAAAAGCAGTGTGGGCAGAAAGATCGCCGCGGTCACGAGACTGACCGTCCGGGAGCCAAAACGGGCGATCTGCGAGCCGGCGATCGGCATGAAAACCAGCGAGCCGATACCGAAGACCAGGATGATGAGACCAAGCGCGCTTTCACTAAGGGAAAGACGCGCCGCAAATTCGGGAATCTTGGGCGCCCATGATCCCATCATGAACCCGTTCATCAAGAACAGCAGGGAAACGCCGATACGATGACGCGTCAGATAGGACGAGCGTGCACCCGTCTGCGAAAATGTGGTGGGGCCATTCATCGGCTATATCCTTCAGACTTGACCATGGGAAAATCAGGCGACGGCATCGTCGCCGCAATAAACGTCTACGCCTCGGCTGGACACGCCCTCGACCAACACGCGGTCGGCATCCCGTTCCAGCACAAGGGAAAGCGGCGGGGAAAAATCATGCACGTGGAACGCTGCCTTATGCCCCAGCTTCTCGGTGGTGATTGCAGCGACAATCCGCTGGCTGGCGCTGCAGGCGAGCCGCTTGAAAACGGCATCCTCGAAGACATCGGCCGACAGGCCGGTCTCGACCGCGACACCACAGACCCCGAGAACACAGAGATCGGGTCGCATCAATTCGAGCTGCCGCAGCGCCATTGCATCGATTGCCGCACCAACGGCGGGATCAACCTTGCCACCGATCAGCACAAGATCGATATCCGCCCGCCCCGTGAGTTCGGCGGCAATGGCGGGCGTATTCGTCACCACCGTTACATTGAGACCAGCCGGGATCGCCCTGGCAATGGCGAGGTTCGTCGAACCGGCATCGATGAAAACGACCATGCCCCGCTTGAGAAGCGGGACAACGGCGCGGGCCAGCAGAGCCTTGCGGTCCGCATCCTCGGCGATCCGCGTCTTCAGCGGCACCGTCTTGCTATCCGAGAGCAGGGCGCCGCCATAAACGCGCATGCATTCCCCACGGGCCGCCATCTCTCGCAGGTCGCGGCGAACCGTGTCTTCAGAAACGCCAAAGTTTTGAGCGAGGTCCTGCGCCAGCACACGGCCGTTCTGCCGCAACTGTTCGAGGATAAGCGCCTGCCGCTCGCTGACGAAATGATCACTCATACAGACTCATGCATAAACAGGAATAAACGTGCATGAACATGCATATTCGAGTTTTCGGGGAAACGCAATAAAAAACGCCCGCCGGGAAGGCGGGCGTCTGACTGTTCGATCGACGAATGTATTTATTCCGCGTAAGCGACCAGTAGATCCTTCGCATCGATCTGGTCGCCCGGGCGCACCAGAACTTCCGCGATCTTGCCATCCCGCTCGGCGTGAAGCGCCGTTTCCATCTTCATCGCCTCGATGGAGAGCAACACATCGCCAGCCTTGACCTCCTGGCCTTGATTGACGAAGACGCGGCTGATGACACCCGGCATCGGTGCCCCGACATGCGACGCGTTGCCAGGTTCGGCCTTGCGGCGCACGGCAGAGCCGGAAGCACCATGCGTCCGATCCGGCACCTTGATACGGCGCGGCTGACCATTGATTTCGAAAAACACCGTCACCATGCCCTTGTCGTCAACGCCGGATGAAGCCTGATTGACGATGACCAGCGTCTTGCCGCGCTCGATATCTGCAAACAGTTCCTCGCCATCCTCCATTCCGTAGAAATAGGCATGGGTGGGAAGCACCGAGACCGGGCCATAGGTTTCGGCGGTGAGCGCGAAATCCGTGAATACCTTCGGATACATCAGATAGGATGCGAACTCGAAATCATCGACCTTGCGCTCCAGCTTGGTCTCGATGGTCTTCCGTTCGGCATCGAGATCGGCATCCGCCAATAGTGAACCCGGACGAACGGTATAGGGCGCTTCGCCCTTCAACGCTTTTTTCTGCAGGGCTTCCGGCCAACCGCCGGGCGATTGTCCGAGATCGCCCTTGAGCATGGAAACCACGGACTCCGGGAAAGAGACCTCGCGCTCGGGATTCTGTACGTCGGCCACTGTCAGATCCTGGCTGACCATCATCAACGCCATATCACCGACGACTTTCGAAGACGGCGTCACCTTGACGATATCGCCGAACATCCTGTTGGCATCGGCATAAGCCTGCGCCACTTCGTGCCAACGGCTTTCGAGACCCAGCGAACGCGCCTGTTCCTTGAGGTTGGTGAACTGACCACCCGGCATTTCGTGCAGATAGACTTCCGACGCCGGCCCCTTGAGATCGCTTTCGAAAGCCGCATACTGGTTGCGCACGGCCTCCCAATAGAAGGAAATGCGACGAATCCATTCGGTATCGAGGCCCGTATCGCGTTCCGACCCGGCAAGCGCTTCCACGATCGAACCAAGGCACGGCTGCGACGTATTGCCGGAGAAGGCGTCCATCGCGGCATCGACAGCGTCGACACCCGCATCCACGGCGGCAAGAACCGTCGCTGCGGCAATTCCTGACGTATCATGGGTGTGGAAATGGATCGGCAGACCCGTTTCTTCCCGCAGCGCCTTGAACAGAACCTTGGCGGCAGCCGGTTTCAGCAGGCCCGCCATATCCTTGACGGCAATAATATGCGCGCCTGCGCGTTCCAGTTCCTGGGCGAGATTGGTGTAATATTTCAGGTCGTATTTCGGACGCGCCGAATTGAGGATGTCTCCGGTGTAGCAGATGGCCGCTTCACAGAGCTTGTTTTCCTCCGAGATGGCATCCATCGAGACCCGCATATTCTCCACCCAGTTCAGGCAATCGAAGACACGGAAAAGATCAATGCCGCCCTTTGCGGCCTGACGGACAAAATACTTCACGACGTTGTCCGGGTAGTTCTTGTACCCGACGCCGTTTGCCCCGCGCAGAAGCATCTGCAGCAGCAGGTTGGGAGCACCTTCGCGGATCAGCGCCAGACGCTCCCACGGGTCTTCGGTCAGGAAGCGCATGGAAACGTCGAATGTAGCACCGCCCCAGCACTCCAGCGACAGAAGCTGTGGCAGCGCTTTGGCATAGGCGATGGCGACGCGGGCGATATCATGGGTACGGACACGGGTCGCAAGCAGCGACTGATGTCCGTCGCGCATCGTCGTATCCGTGACGAGTACCCGCTTTTCGTTGCGCATCCAGTCTGCGAAACCCTTCGGGCCGAGCTTGTCCAGCAACTGCTTGGTGCCGTCGGGCGTCGGCGCATCGATATAGGGCACGATGGGCTTTGCCGCCTTGTCCGAGGGCCTTGCGCGTCCCTTGGTTTCCGGGTGGCCGTTCACGGTCACATCGGCGAGATAGGTCAAAAGCTTGGTAGCGCGGTCCTGACGTTTGACCTGGGCAAAAAGCTCGGGGGTCGAATCGATGAAGCGGGTTGTATAGGTATTGTTGCGGAAACTGTCATGGCCGATGATGGCCTCTAGGAATGTGAGGTTGGTCGCCACGCCGCGGATACGGAATTCGCGCAAAGCGCGATCCATACGGTTGATCGCCTCGTCGGGCCGCGGCGCCCATGCCGTCACCTTCACAAGCAACGGATCATAGTAGCGGGTGATGACAGCGCCAGTATAGGACGTGCCGCCGTCCAGACGGATACCGAAGCCTGAAGCGGAGCGATAAGCGGTGATACGGCCATAATCCGGAATGAAATTGTGTTCCGGGTCTTCCGTCGTAATGCGGCACTGGAGGGCGTGGCCATTCAGGCGGATATCCTCCTGCCTCGGCACCCCGGATTCCGGCGTGCCGATGGCGGCGCCTTCCAGAATGTGAATCTGCGCCTTGACGATATCGATACCGGTGACGACTTCCGTAACGGTATGTTCCACCTGAATGCGCGGATTGACCTCGATGAAGTAGAATTTGCCGGTGTCGGCATCCATCAGATATTCGACCGTGCCTGCACCGATATAACTGGTCGCGGCGGCGATCTTCAGGGAATAGGCGGCCAGTTCCTGACGTTGCGCTTCCGACAGATAGGGCGCAGGCGCACGCTCGACGACCTTTTGATTACGCCGCTGAATCGAACAATCACGTTCGAACAGATGCACGACATTGCCGTGCGTGTCGCCGAGAATCTGGCTTTCGACGTGGCGCGCACGCTCGACCAGCTTTTCGAGATAGACTTCGTCCTTGCCGAAGGCGGCCTTGGCCTCGCGCTTGGCTTCCGTCACCTCGCGAGCAAGGTCTTCCTTTTTGCGGATGGCGCGCATGCCACGGCCGCCACCGCCCCAGGAGGCCTTGAGCATGACGGGATAACCGATCTCCTCGGCCATACGCTCCACTTCCGCCATGTCGTCCGGCAGTGGGTCGGTGGCGGGAACGACGGGAACGCCAACCGAAATCGCCAGATTACGGGCGGCGACCTTGTTGCCGAGCTGGCGCATCGTATCAGCCGTCGGTCCGATGAAGGTGATGCCCGCCTTGTTGCAGGCCTCCACGAATTCGGGGCTTTCAGACAGAAGACCGTAACCGGGATGAATCGCGTCCGCTCCGGAGAGCTTCGCAACGCGGATAACCTCCTCGATCGAAAGATAGCTCTCGATCGGCCCCATATCCTTGGCGAGATGCGGCCCCCTGCCGACCTGATAGGACTCGTCCGCCTTGAAGCGGTGCAAAGACAGCTTGTCCTCTTCCGCCCAAATCGCAACGGTTTTAATCCCGAGCTCGTTGGCTGCCCGGAAAACGCGGATCGCAATTTCGGATCGGTTGGCAACAAGTATTTTCGATATTTTCAAGACGGTCTCCCCACACGCCAAAACAAAATTCTGCTGCACTGCGGAATTAAGCAGCAAAACCCGGTCTTGGAAAGGGCAATTCCGGCGAGAACTGTTCTGTTTGCGCTAGCTCAGCAAGCCATGGCGGAACGCGAGTGCGACGGTGTGCTGCCGGTTCTTGGCGCTGAAACGACGCTGAATCCCGTTTATATACCAGTCGACCGTATGGTTGGAGATGGATAGCTTGCGGCCGATCTCCGCCGATGTCATGCCATCCGCCATCAGCGCCAGCACTTCCGTCTCACGCCGTGTGAGCTCAAGAGCGGAACCGTCTGGAATATTGCTGAGATCATGGGCCTGACCTGAAAGATCGAGCAGGCGCCAGAAGACCGCCCGGGTCGCAGCATCGAGCAGTTCCACCTGCAAGGAGGGCAATTGCCGGTCCTGTCCACCTATGAACACGGCACCTATGAATCCCGCCCGTCCATGCACGGGAAAAGCATAACCGCCCTGCAAGCCGTAACGGCCGGCATCGTGGAAAAACACGCTCGCCCTTTTCCGATGCATGGCGCGGGGAAGCCCCTCCAGCGCCTCTTTCCAATGAAAGGGTTTGTGCACCATGCCGATCACTTTGCGGACGGGATCGACGAGGTTGTATTTCTTGGCCCTGTAAACCTCTATCCAGCCTTCCGGCAAATGTTGCGCAAGGATTTGGCCGGTGGAGGCCAGCTCGCCGGTCATGCGTCTGCTGACAAGGAAATATTCGAAACCATATTCCCGAATGAGCGTTGCAAATTCTGAACGCACACGTTCGGCGTTTCCCGCCTGGTAACACGCAGAGATGAAGTGAAGAATATCATGCATAAAGACACATGGTCCGGACTTGGCTTGAAGGGGATGACACGAAGGACATGGTCCCGCGATGACGTCATGTTACTCGGGCGCCGGTCGGGTGAGATTGAACATATCGTCGTTAGCAATCCCTGAAACGAAGATGCGAAATCTTGTGACGGCAGGCCCCGGGAAACACCGGGAGGTTTTTTCGGTTCGCATGGACGGCCAATCTGTTAAGCCGCCATTCAGACAGAAAGAGCGATAATTACACAAAATTCGCCGTCTCATGCAACCTTGCTAAAGTAGCATCGTATTGAGGCCGAACAATCAACCGCTCGAAAAGACGCCCGGACTGGATTGAAAATTTGACCTTGTTTCAGGTTTACACACGCGCTCTGCGCTATCTGACCGTTCATAAATGGCGTGTGGCTGTCGTCGTCATCGCCAACGTCATTCTTGCAGCGATCACCATTGCCGAACCCGTGCTGTTCGGCCGGATCATCGACGCCATTTCTTCTGGCTCCAATGTCACGTCCATTCTCATATTGTGGGCGGGGTTCGGCGTCTTCAACACCGTGGCTTACGTAGCCGTCGCCCGCGAAGCCGACCGGCTGGCGCATGGCAGGCGCGCTTCGCTCCTGACGGAGGCCTTCGGGCGCATCATCTCGATGCCGCTTTCCTGGCACCATCAGCGCGGCACGTCCAATGCCCTGCATACCCTCCTGCGCGCCAGCGAAACGCTCTTCGGCCTATGGCTGGAATTCATGCGCACCCATCTCGCGACCTTCGTCGCGCTGGTGCTGCTTGTGCCCACCGCCATGTCCATGGACCTGCGCCTCAGCTTCGTGCTGATTGGCCTCGGCATCGTCTACTGGTTCATCGGCAAATGGGTGATGGGCCGCACCAAGGATGGTCAGGCTTCGGTCGAAGAGCATTATCACAGCGTTTTTGCCCATGTCAGCGATTCCATCAGCAACGTTTCCGTGCTGCACAGCTACAACCGCATCGAGGCTGAAACCAAAGCGCTGAAATCCTTCACCGAAAAGCTGCTAAGTGCGCAATATCCCGTGCTCGACTGGTGGGCCTTTGCGAGCGCTCTGAACCGCACGGCCTCCACCGTTTCGATGATGATCATTCTTGTGATCGGCACCGTGCTGGTGAAGAACGGCGAGCTGCGCGTCGGCGACGTCATCGCCTTCATCGGTTTCGCCAATCTCCTGATAGGCCGTCTGGACCAGATGCGCCAGTTCGTGACGCAGATTTTCGAAGCCCGCGCCAAGCTTGAGGACTTCTTCGTCCTCGAGGATTCCGTCAAGGAACGGGAAGAACCGGGCGATGCCCGTGAATTGTCGAATGTCTCCGGCACCGTGGAATTCCGCAATGTCAATTTCGGTTTTGCCAACACCAAGCAGGGCGTTCACGATGTCTCGTTTACGGCCAGGGCCGGCGAGACGATCGCGATCGTCGGACCGACAGGTGCCGGCAAGACGACGCTCATCAACCTGCTGCAGCGGGTCTATGATCCCGATTCCGGCCAGATCCTGATCGATGGAACCGATATCTCGACGGTGACGAAAAATTCGCTCCGCAACTCCATCGCCACGGTGTTTCAGGATGCCGGCCTGCTGAACCGCTCGATCCGCGAAAATATCCGCCTTGGTCGTGAATCGGCCACCGATGCGGAAGTGGTGGAAGCGGCGGCGGCCGCAGCGGCGACGGATTTCATCGACAGCCGCATCAACGGCTATCTGACCCAGGTTGGTGAACGCGGCAACCGCCTGTCCGGCGGCGAGCGCCAGCGTATCGCCATTGCCCGTGCGATCCTGAAGAACGCCCCCATTCTGGTTCTCGACGAGGCGACCAGTGCACTCGACGTGGAAACCGAAGCCCGTGTGAAGGCCGCAGTGGATGCGCTGAGAAAGAACCGCACGACCTTCATCATCGCCCATCGCCTTTCCACTGTCCGCGATGCCGATCTCGTCCTGTTCCTCGATCAGGGCCGGATCATCGAAAAGGGCACCTTCGATGAGCTAAGCCAACGCGGCGGTCGCTTTACCTCGCTGCTGCGCACCAGCGGCCTGCTGACGGAAGACGAAGGCCAGCAGCCCCGGCCAAAAGCGATAGCCTCCTGAGGCTCAGGAATGGAATGCAAAAAGGGCGGGCACTGTCGTGTCCGCCCTTTTTCGTTGTCTGCTTCGAAAATATCGGGACATCACCAAGCTTCTACCTCAGTCCCCCAACCGTCATATTTACCACCGAATTTTTGCAGCCGTTGTGCTGAGAAGCTCAATTTCTCGGTCGATCTCGTTCGGAGCTTGCGGCTTGGAAAACTCTATACCCCGCCGCGCTGTCTGCGATGCATCCATCGCCTCACGGGTGATGCTGTAGCCACGGGGGACCAAGAAGTCTCTGTGCAGCATCTGCCCTTCATGCGTCGGAAAATATGCGAAATGGTCTATCGGTCTCGATTTGCTGCCATCGTGCCCTTGCTTCGCATTGACCGCCCGTTGAGCGTTCTTGCCAGCCCTGTATCGCCGTACAGGCGCCATGCCCCAGACGCCAAACAACATCGAAGGCGGGGGAACCTCACAACAAAATTCGGGCCCCTGCGTCACCGCAGGAGCCCGACTTAAAAAGCAAGCCGAAGGCCCGCTCGTCTCAGTCGAAGGGGATCACCCTCTCGCCGGCCGCCAAGTCCTTGCCATCGACAGACACCGAAACCTCCGCCGTGCCAGGCTTGCGGCTGACGGCAATGTCTCTAGCCTTGCCGTCGAGCGTGATCTTCACCGAGAAACCGCTCCAGTCATCCGGCAGCGACGGTGAAATATGCAGCCTGCCGTCAGTGCGGGTGATGCCGAGAATACCCTCGACAGCGGCACGGTAGAGCCAGCCGGCCGAGCCGGTGTACCAGCTCCAGCCGCCACGGCCCGCATAAGCGCCTTCACCGTATACATCCGCGGTCACCACATAGGGTTCGACCCGATAGGTTTCCGACGCTGCCGCATCGAGCGCGTGATTGACCGGGTTGAGCAGCTTGAAGCAGTTCCAGGCCTCCTGCGCCCTGCCCTGCTTGGCAAGAGCGAGAACCACCCAGGTCGCCGCGTGGGTATATTGTCCGCCATTTTCGCGCACACCTGGCGGATATCCCTTGATGTAGCCCGGATCGTGCGGCGCGCGCGAGAATGGCGGCGTGAATAGCCGGATGATGCCGGTCTTTTCATCCACCAGATGCTCCATGACCGCATCCATTGCCTGCCGCGACCGGGCCTCTTCGCCTTCGCCGGAGAGAACGCTCCAGCTTTGGCCGAGCGAATCGATCCGGCATTCCTCGCTTCCGGCGGAACCCAGCGGCGTGCCGTCGTCGAAATAGCCGCGACGATAATAGCTGCCATCCCACCCCGCGGTTTCGAGCGCATTGCGCAGTTTTTCGCGGTGCGAGGCCCATCTGCCGACCCGATCCGTATCACCGCGCTTTTCCGCAATTTCAATGAAATCGCGCAAGGCGCCGGAAAGGAACCAGCCGAGCCAGACACTGGTACCCTTGCCGCCAACGCCGACGCGGTTCATGCCGTCGTTCCAGTCACCGCCGAGGATCAGCGGCAGGCCGTTCTCCCCGTTGCGATGAATGGCAAGATCGAGCGCCAGCGCCGCGTGTTCGTAGAGCGTCGCGGATTTGTCGCTGGTTTCCGGCTGGAAGAAAGCGTCGTGCTGGCCGGGCATCAGCGCCGGCCCCTTCAGGAAGGGAATGCTCTCATCCAGAATGGCGATATCGCCGGTCGCCGAAACATACTGGTTGATCGCATAAGCAAGCCATACCACGTCGTCCGAGATAGTGGTGCGGACACCGGCGCCTGTCAGCGGCAGCCACCAGTGCTGAACGTCGCCTTCCGGGAACTGCCGGCCGGCTGCGCGTAGGATCTGCTTGCGAGCGAGATCCGGCTGGTAGAGCAGGAACGCCAGGGTATCCTGAAGCTGGTCACGGAAGCCGAAGGCGCCGCTCGACTGATAGAAAGCCGTGCGCGCCAGAATGCGGCACGCCAGCGCCTGGTAGGGCAGCCAATTGTTGACCATGTGGTTGAAGCCGGCATCCGGCGTGGACACCTGTAATTGGCCGGTAAAACCGGTCCAGAACGCCTTGCTTTCCTCCAGCACGGACTGGAAATCCACACGGCGGACATCCTTCACCAGCGCCTCGGCTTCTTCCGCATTATCGGCGTCGCCCAGAATGAAGGTCATGTGCCGTTCTTCGCCGGGCTTAAGGTGGATTTCCTGCATCAGCGCCGCACAGGGATCGCCGTCAACCTCGGTGCTGCCGCTGAGTGCGTTACCCGACACGATCGCCTGCGGGGCCTGTGCCGAACCAAAGCGGCCAATGAATTCCCGACGACTGGTGGTGAAACCGCTCGCCTCCGTGTCAAGCGTCAGGAACGCCGTGCGTGCGCTGTAGTCAATGCTGTAGGGGTTCGACGCGAAGATTGCGTTGTTGCCCGCATCATGTCGGCTCAGAATGAACGGCGCTGATTTCTGTCCGTTATTGCCGAGCACCCATTCGACATAGGCATAAACCTTCAGCCGGCGGCTTTTAGAGCCTTTGTTGCGAACGATGACCTGCGAGAACTTGACCGGCTTTTCACGATCGACGGTCTGTGTCACCTCGACTTCAAGTGTGTCGGCAACGCCGGTCAGGATGGAGTAGCCCAGGCCGTGACGGGTTTCGAACATGGATTCTGGATCACGCGACAACGCGGCACACGGCGTATAGAGCTTTCCTGTGTCCACATCGGCGACATAGAAGGCCTCGCCCGGCCGGTTGATGACAGGGTCATTGCTCCACGGCGTCAGTTGATAATCGCGCGAATTGCGGCTCCAGCTGAAACCTGCGCCTTCGGCCGAAATATGGAAGCCGAAATTCTCGTTCGAGATGACGTTGATCCACGGATGCGGGGTGGACTGCCCACCATGTTGACGCACCACATATTCCTGTCCGTTCCTGGCGAAGCCGCCGAATCCGTTCCAGAAATCGAGATCGCCCGCGTCTTCGACCGGCTCCGCAACCGGGAAAGCCGGGACCGGCAGACGGGCCTGTGCGGCGTCGCTTGTGCCATCGGGACCACGATGGGCCGCAAACAGCGATACCGCGCGGTTGATCTGGTCCACGATCTTGCCGTTGCGCACATGGAGTACAACGCGGGAAGCGGCCAGAAGCGCGCTCCACGTCTCTTCATCCATCAGGTCACGGCGCACGGAGAAGACGTGCGGGCGACCGCCATCGGCGGGATTGATGCGGCGTTGTGCTTCGGAAATATGATCCAGCGCATGCTGCATGTCCTGCGCGTAGGATGCGGCCCGTTCGTTGACGATAACGAGATCGAAGATCACGCCGCGCGAACGCAGATATTCATGGGCACTCAGCGCCTCACGAGCGATGTCCATGTCCATATCGTCGTTGATGCGCAAGCTGAAAATCGGGAAATCGCCGGAAATCGCAAGCGGCCACAAGGCGCGCTGTGAAGCGAGTCCTGTTTTCAGCGTTTCCGAATCCGCCCGCAGATGCATGTCGGGATAGGTCAGATATCGGCCGAGATGCTGGAAGGCGGCCGCCTGCTGTGAGGTGACGCCCACATGGCGCATCTGCACCTGTGTACGCGTCCAAGCATGAACGAGTTCATGCGCGAAAGCATCAGGATGACGATAACGGTCGATCGCCTTGTCGACTTCCTCGCGGCTCGGCGCGGCAATCGTCCAGAAGATCACGCTCACCTTCTTGCCTGCCGGCACGCGCACGGTGCGTCGCAGCGACAGGATGGGGTCGAGCGTGAAGCCGTCAGTGCTGGAAAGCGTCGCACCGGCATCGAATGCCGCCGCTTCGCGCAGCGATCGGCCACGACCGATGAATTTGGCGCGATCCGTCTCGAATTCCGTAGGGCGCGACGGGCCGGCATTATCGGCGGCCAGATGCGCAATGACGGTGCCCGGCTCGTTCGGGCTGCGACGGTTGCGCCAGGCGCGGATGACGTCGCCACGCCGGCCGATCTCCGTCTGCACGAACATGCGCGAGAAGAGCGGATGGGCGTTGTCGTCATCCTCAGACGCAATGACCGGCTCCATATAGGAAGTCACTTCGATATAGCGATCCTCGGAACCGACATTGAGCAGGGTGACGCGGCGGCCTTCTGCATCGTGCTCGGTGGCGACGATGCATTCGACAACGCTCTGCAGGTCGCCGGTGGTCTTGTGGAACTCGGCCTTGTCGTCGGTGAAGACTGTCTTGGTCTTTTCACCCTCGAAGACACGCGGCTCCGCAGTCGCACTCCACCATTGCCCGTTGGTGGTGTCGCGCAGGAAGATGAAGGTGCCCCAGCGGTCTTCGGTCGGATCGGCCTTCCAGCGGGAAATCGCCTGCCCGTTCCATTTCGAATAACCTGCACCCGTCGAGGTAAGCATAGTCGAGTAGTGACCATTCGACAGGAACACCACCTCACGGTCGCGTACCGCCGGATCGGCAATGGAACGCACTTCCGCTCGCAGCAGGTCGGCCTGTTCCTTGCCGGGGGTCTCCGGCTCGTATTTGGCGCTCATGACCGGCACTTCGCGCGGCGCCTTTTCCTGCAGCAGCAGTTCAGCCGCCTCGATCACCGGATCGGAATGGAAGAGTTCGCGCAGCACGCCGTCAAAGGCGACGTTGGCGACGGCCGCAATCGACATGCCATGGTGGTGGGCATAATAGTTGTAGACCACCGCGCAGACCTTGCCATCGGGCACACGCGTTGGCGTGAAATCCACCGCATCGTGGAAACCGTATTGGCCAAGTGCGCCAAGCTTGCGCAGCTTGTCGAGGTTTTCAAGTGCACCATCCGGATCGTATTGGCTGGCGAGGATCGATGCATAGGGCGCGATTACCGCATTCTGGCCAAGGCCACGCTTGAGGCCCAGCGTCGGCACACCGAAGTTGGTGTACTGGTAGTTCATGTTGTGATCGCGGGCATTAAACGCCGCTTCGGAAATGCCCCATGGCGTGCCCAGACGGCGGCCGTGATTCATCTGTTCCTTGACGATCAGGTTGTTGGTCTGGTTGAGGATACCCCCCTGACGCTCCTGCATCACAAGCGGCGGCATCAGATATTCGAACATGGAGCCCGACCAGGACACCAGCGCGCCCTGCGCACCGATCGGCACGACCTGACGGCCAAGGCGGTACCAGTGCTCAGTCGGCAGATCGCCCTTCGCGATGGCGAAGAGGCTGGTCAGACGGCATTCCGACGCCAGAAGGTCATAGCAGGCCTCATCCAGCTCCTTGCTTTCGACGCGATAGCCAATGGAAAGAAGGCGGCGATCCTTGCGGTAAAGGAACGTGAAATCCATCG
The DNA here is from genome assembly GCF_055382365.1 of Agrobacterium sp. 5Ca39. Classification (NCBI taxonomy): domain Bacteria; kingdom Pseudomonadati; phylum Pseudomonadota; class Alphaproteobacteria; order Hyphomicrobiales; family Rhizobiaceae; genus Agrobacterium; species Agrobacterium sp. 5Ca39. The sequence goes on from NZ_AP026436.1 coordinate 2,377,508, forward strand.
AGAAAGCGAGATTGCGGCTGCGGTCGCGCAGCGAAGCGAGACGCTGGCGCAAGGGCTCGACATTGGTCAGGTCGATGGCGCTGTCGGAAATATGGGCTTCGCAGCACTCGACCAGCAACTGCGCCCAACGCGTCACTTCGGTGCTCTGTGTGGACTTCACCTCGTGGTCGACATTGGTGGCGAGCTTCTGAATGTCACGCGCAAGCACCGCCAGGTTGATGACGCGAATGGAGGCGAATTCGTGCTCGCGCTTGACGGATGCCAGCGCGTTCGAGAAGCCGATGATACGCTCTTCGAGACGGCGATGCAGCGGCCGCAGGTTCTTGCGGTCGTCCGGCAAGGCCTTCAGCGTTTCGCGTAGAATGCCGGCCACGTCGCCGATACCGTCGAGGTTGCCCTGAAGATGGGCCGACGGCGCTTCCGCCCAATCGCGGCAGGCGGAAGAAACCGCAATCAAATGGCCAGCGAGATTACCGCTGTCCACCGCCGAAACATAACGCGGTCCAAGCGTCTGCAAGGTATCGGTGTGATACCAGTTGTAGAGATGGCCACGATATTTTTCCATCTTCTCAACGGTCTGGATCGTGTTCTCGATGCGCTCCAGCGTGTCGGCAAAGCTGATCCAGCCAAACTGACGCGCGGAGATGACGGAGAGCAGATAGACGCCGATATTGGTGGGAGACGTGCGCGAGGCAACGATCGGCTCCGGCGTCTCCTGGAAATTGTCCGGCGGCAGGTGGTTTTCCTGCGGTGTCACGAAGGTCTCATAATAACGCCAGGTACGGCGCGCAATCTTGCGTAGTTCGAACGAGACGTGCTCGGAAACGAACAGCCGGTCTTCGGTCTCGGCTGACTGGCTGACATACCAGGCAACGGCGGGCGATAGCACCCACAGCAGCGTAAAGGGAATGCCGATCAGGAAGGCATTGTCGCCCGGCAGCGCCGCGAACAGAAGGCCGAGCATCGCCACAACGGGGGCGTGCCACATCTGACGATAATAATCGATGATGCTGCCCTGCGCACTGGACTGGATACTGGCGGCGGTGCGCCATTCCAGCATCAGCTTGTGGCTGACGAGCAGGCGGTAGAGCGAACGCGCAATCGCATCTGTCATCATGCAGGCGGCATCGGCGATGAAGACGATTCTCAGCGCGACTTGCGCATTGGTGGCGCGGATTTCAGACCAGATGGTGTGGAAATGCGCCTGCGGCACGATGTCTGTCGAACGCGGCACAAGGCCGGAAAGCAGCGAAAGCGTCGGTGCAACGAAGAGCGAGAAGATCAGCAGGATCTGCCAGATCAGCGCCCCGAGCGGATCCATGAAATACCAGCCGAGGATCGAGGCGAAGAACCAGGCGATCGGCGTCAGTGAGCGACGCAGATTGTCGACCATCTTCCACCGTCCGATAGCGGTGACGCCGCGGGCGCGGTCGAGAATATAGGGAAGCAGCTGCCAGTCGCCACGCGCCCAGCGATGCTGACGCGAAACTTCCACCTCATAGCGCGTCGGGAAGTCCTCGACGAGTTCCACATCGGTCACCAGCGCGCAACGCGCAAACGAACCTTCAAGCAGGTCGTGGCTGAGGACGGAGTTTTCTTCGATACGGCCCTTCAGCGCCGCCTCGAAAGCATCCACGTCGTAAAGACCCTTACCGGTGAAGGTGCCTTCGGAGGTCAGGTCCTGGTAAACGTCGGAAACCGTGAAGACGTAGGGATCGATACCGCGGTTGATGGAAAAGACACGCTGGAAAACCGAAGCATCCTTGCCCGTGGTCAGGGAAGGTGTGACGCGCGGCTGCAGCAGACCGTAACCTTCGACCACCCGACCGGATTCAGGATCGATCCTGGGGCGGTTGATCGGATGGTGCATCTTGCCGACCAGCTTCGTCACCGCATCGCGCATCAGGCGCGTATCGGCGTCCAGCGTCATGACATATTTCACACCTTCCGGAATGATATTCGCGCCGCCGAGGAACGTCGTGTCCTTGTCGCCGCGCAGCAGCATGTTCAGCTCATGCAGCTTGCCGCGCTTGCGCTCCCAGCCCATCCAGCAGCCTTCGGCGGGATTGTAGATGCGACGACGATGCAGAAGGTAAAATCGTGTCTTGCCGTCAAAGGCGTAGCGGCTGTTCAGTGTTGCCAGCTCGCGCTTGGCATATTCGAGTATCTCAAGATCATCCTCGGACTGCTCGTATTGCGCGTCGCGCCAGTCGCTCACCAGCGAGAAATAGATCTCACCATGCGGATTGGCGAGATAATGCACCTCGATATTGCGCATCATCTCGTCAACGCTGTCGCGACTGGTCAGCATGCAGGGCACGGCGACCAATGTGCGCGCGTCCTCGGGAATTCCATTCTTGAACTCGTATCCGACCAGCCGGAACGGTTTCACGAAGAAAGTGACAAGGGTGTTGAAGAGGCCGGTCGCGCCCTCCGAGGCGGGCAGAGCGAACATCAGCAGGAAAGCGGTGACAACATACCAGGGCATGCCCGCTTCGGCGAGGAACCACCCGACCGCCAGCATGGCGACCGCGGTGATGAGAAGCACTGGCGCTGCAATTGCCAGCCAGTTGAACTTCCGCATCGCCCGGACGATACGCTGCGATACTAGGGGCCGGTATCCCAGCGCCTTTTCAAGCTCGAAACGACGCTGACCCACCAGCACGGAGCCGACATTGACGGGATGCGTCTCGTCCGCCTCTGCGGGCATATCGGTACGCGCCATTTCGACAGCGGCACGGGCGACCTCAACTTCGGTCTTGGGAGAACGACGCGCCAGAAGTTCGATGGTATTGCGGTAGGTGTTCCGGGAGCCGAAATCGAGCGTTTCGTAATCGGTTTCTTCGCGCAGAACCTTGTCGATATGGCTGACTTCCTCGAACCACACCGACCATTCGGTATCATCGATCTCGCGCAGGCTCTTGACGATGTTGCCCATCGTCACGTTGCCGGATGCGAGGCGATTATGTTCCGACATCATCACGTTTTCAGCGTCGGTGCCGGCAGCGTGAAGACGCTCTTCGAGCCATGCGACGGCAAAACCCGATGTCTGCGAGCCGTTTCGGAGGCGATAAAGGAACTGCGTCGCGAAAGTCGGGTCATCGACCAGCGAATCGACCTGGTTGAGAAGTGCTGCCGACGCTTCCGCATCGTTCAGGCGGATAATCTCGTCGACCACCTCATTCGCCTTCTGGCGCATGCGGCGCGAACGCTCCACACGGATGGAGATGCGGCGAAGATTTTCGATGAGGACAAAACGGATGATCGAGGGCAGCGCCCACAATTCACCGATCTGCAGCGTCTTCGAGGTCTGGTAGCCATCCACCAGCGCCGTCATGTTTTCGCGCGATACCGTGCTGTGGGTGTGGGCAACATAAAGCCAGCCGAGCGCCATGACCCGCGGGATCGTCACGCCGCCCACCGTCATTGTCGGCAGCTGGCGATAGAACTTGCGCGGAAAATCACGACGGACTTCCTGGATCGCCTCTTCGATGACGTAGTGGTTGTCGAGAAGCCATTCCGCCGCCGGCGTTATCGTCGCGCCATTTTCCGCGTCGACCGCCGTTGTGCGATAGACCCTGAGGATTTCCTTTTCATTCTCGCGATGACGCTCGAAGAAATCGAACTCCATGAAGCCGGGAAGGCTGTCGGCGCCATCGCGGGAAAGCGCGGCGCCCGCATCATGCAGTTCCTCGACCGTCATATAGGACGCGCGGATCGAATCATTATGATCGATCTGCTTCGTCTCGGAATCACGGGCGGCGGCGGTCGGGGTGATATGAAATGACATCGGGCTCGTATTCTGAACTTTATGGAGACTTGTTCGACTTGACCGGCATTTCGTCCGTGGCGGGAACACACACGAAAATCGGCCACGCTATATTTATGACTTATCCTGAACCTTCGGTGAACCGGACCGGACACCCGGCTGAGAGGACCGTCCGGCAGGAAGGCGCCACATACTGCTGCACAATGTTTGCAATCTGTTTGCGGGGCTTGAGATCAGCGCGTGCAGGAAGCTTCCGGTTACAGAAAGATCTCATCCTGCGGCCCGGCAACGCCGTTCCGACTGGATTTCGCACCCTCACCGACGGCGAAATTTGTGCGCGCAACGCCCGATGGTCCCCCGTTGATAACCTGAAGGGCAACACGAGACCGGAACGGTTCGCGCTACATCCGAAAGACGCTAATGCCCCAGGACATCAATAGTTCCATGCCACCTGTCGCGACCCGATGCAAGCGCTGAATTTCAGGCCGTCTGAGTGCCTGCGGCGCCCCTTACATGCCCATGCATATGCTGCTATGTCATTTTGAAAAAGCACCGTAAAAAACGGCGAAACCCGGGACTTCGAAAATGACCAGACAGACCGCCACCATGACGTCTTTCGCCAATCATATGCCGGATGTGGTGGCAATCCGCCGCCACCTGCACCGTCACCCTGAAATAGGCCTCTCCGAGTTCAAGACCTCGGATTTCATTGCCGAACAATTGCTGGCGATGGGGTACGAGGTAACGCGCGGGCTCGCCGGCACTGGCGTTGTCGCCACGCTGCGCAATGGTGACAGCACGCGCACGCTTGGCATTCGAGCCGATATCGACGCCCTGCCGATCCACGAAGAAACGGGGGCGGAGTATGCGAGCGCCAATCAGGGCGTGATGCATGCCTGCGGCCATGATGGCCATACTGCCATGCTTCTCGGCGCAGCGAAGATCATAGCCGAACGCAGGAATTTTAACGGAACACTGCATCTGATCTTCCAGCCGGCGGAGGAAAATTTCGGCGGCGCCCGCATCATGATCGAGGACGGCCTGTTCGACCGCTTTCCCTGCGATGCGGTTTTTGCACTCCACAACGACCCTGGCCTGCCCTTCGGGCACTTCGTGCTGCGCGACGGGCCGATCCTTGCCGCGGTCGACGAGTGCAAGATCACCGTCAACGGTTATGGCGGCCACGGTGCCAAACCGCAGGATGCCGCTGATCCTATCGTTGCCGGGGCAAGCATCATCATGGCGCTGCAGACGGTGGTTTCACGCAACATCCATCCGCAGCTGTCGGCGGTCGTCACCGTTGGCGCCTTCCATGCCGGTGCCGCCAGCAACGTCATTCCCGAAACGGCGGAAATGCTACTGACCATCCGTTCCTTCGATCCGGGCGTGCGCGATGAGCTGGAAAAGCGCATTCGGGCGATAGCCGAAGGCCAGGCGGCCAGCTACGGCATGAGCGTCACCATCGATTACGAGCGCGGTTATAATGCAACCGTCAACCACAGGGCGGAAACGGATTATGTCGCCGATCTCGCCCGCCGTTTTGCCGGGCCTGAAAAGGTCGCAGAAATGCAGCGCCCGTCGATGGGCGCGGAAGACTTTGCCTACATGCTGGAGAAACGGCCGGGCTGTTATTTCTTCCTCGGCACCGCACGAACCGACAACGACCCGCCGTTGCACCATCCAAAATTTGATTTCAACGACGAAATCCTGCCAATCGGAACCGCTTTCTGGGTCGATCTTGCGGAAGATTACCTGAAGTCGTGAATGGGAATGAAAAAGGCCGGTCGGAGGAGCGACCGGCCTTTTGTTCTCAAATTACCTGATGAGAAGATCGGGAGGATCAGGGAACGAGACCGAATATGACGGCAGCGACAAAGGCCATGCAGACGCCGACGAGAGCCGCATGAACCGAATCTTTCCAGTTGCGCGGCGACTGGGGCTGCGAAACAAAGTCTTTTACTTTTCCTGCCTTGGAATAAGACATTGTACACTCCCTTCCTGCTCGGCCCTTCAAAGCGGGCATTGCTTATTTCACTCGTAGAATAGCTTTATTCCCCACTGTTTCAGTAGAGATAATATTCCATAAGATACGTGCATCGGGAAAAATACGGATTGCAACTTGCCGGGCGGCAAGCATCAATCTACCCATTGCGCGGCATCAGCGCGACGGGGCGCTTTCCGTCTGAAGGCAATGCGGACACGGAAAATACCATGACAGATATCGACGCCATCATTATTGGAGCCGGTGTGATCGGCCTGGCGACAGCGCGAGAACTCGCTATGCGCGGCCTCTTCGTCGTCATCCTGGAAAGCGAAAAGGAATTTGGCTCGATCACTTCCTCCCGCAACAGCGAAGTTATCCACGCAGGCCTTTATTACCCGCCTGGAAGCCTCAAGGCCCGACTTTGCGTGGAGGGCAAGGAGCGTCTTTATGCTTTCTGCCAGAGCCACGGCGTTGCTCATCGCCGCTGCGGCAAACTCATCGTCGCCACGAGCCATGAAGAGACGGCCATGCTCGCCACTCTCCAGGAGAAGGGCAAGGCCAACGGATGTAACGATCTTGAGCTGATTGATGAACGACAGGCGGTTTTACTCGAACCCGCGCTTACCTGCGTTGCAGCCCTTACGTCACCTTCGACCGGTATCATCGACAGTCACGGATACATGCTGGCGCTGTTCGGAGACGCACAGGATCACGGCGCGGCCATGGCCGTCAACGCCCCCTTCGAAAGGGCGGAAGTGGCGGGCGATGGTTTTCGGATCCACGTCGGCGGCGCGGAGCCCACCAGCCTGACGTGCCGGCTGCTCATCAATTCCGCCGGACTTGTTGCGCCGATGTTGGCGAGAAAGATAGAGGGATTGCCGGAGGATGGTATCCCGCAGGCGCGTTTCGCCAAGGGCAGCTATTTTTCGCTGGCCGGCAAGTCACCCTTTTCAAGGCTCATCTACCCGGCACCTCATACTCATGGCCTTGGCGTACATCTCACCCTCGATCTTGCTGGGCAGGCTCGTTTCGGCCCGGATGTGGAGTGGGTGGACGCCATCGATTACGCCGTCGATTCCCAACGCATGGAAGGTTTTGATGATGCGATACGGCGTTATTGGCCGCGCCTTCCCGACCATGCGTTGATTCCGGCCTATTCTGGAATCCGGCCGAAGATTTCAGGTCCGGACGAACCCGCTATGGATTTCCGCATTGACGGGCCGGAGACGCATGGCGTCAACGGTCTCGTCAATCTCTTCGGCATCGAAAGCCCCGGCCTTACTGCCTCGCTGGCCATCGCCAACGAGGTCGCGGCGCGGCTTGGGGCTTGATCCCAACCCGCTCAGCCGAAACGGGACAGCGCACCCGTCATGACCTCCGGATCGACATTGCCGCCGGAAGCGACTGCGATCACCGTTTCACTCTCCAGTTCATCGCCATGGAAGAGGGCCGCCGCCAGGGCCACCGCTCCACCGGGCTCAACGACGATCTTCAGCCGGTTGAAGGCGAGAACCATTGCCCGCAGCGCTTCCTCTTCGGTCACGGCGATGCCTTTCCCGCAAAGCCCAACCATGATCGGGAAGGTGATGTTACCGGGCTGCGGCGTAACGATCGCGTCGCAGATCGAACCCGAGGTCGTGGCGTTCCGCTCGATCTTGCCCGAGGCAAGAGAGCGTGCCACATCATCGAACCGCTCCGGTTCCGAAGTCCTGACCTTATAGTTCGGTGCTTTCGCTGCAAGCGCAAGGGATATGCCGGATGTAAGGCCACCGCCGCCGCACGGCACCAGGATCTCGGCTGAATCGATACCCAGTTCCGCCCCCTGTTCAGCAATCTCGAGCCCCACCGTCCCCTGCCCGGCAATGACCAGCGGTTCGTCATAGGGCCTGATCAGCGTCAACCCGCGCTCGCGCGAAATGCGGTCCCCAATGGCATCGCGATCCTCATTCGCGCGGTCATAAAGCACCACCTCCGCGCCATAAGCACGGGTATTGTCGATTTTGATCTTCGGCGCATCCGTCGGCATGATGATGACGGCGGGAACGCCGTGGAGGCTGGCGGCAAGCGCCACGCCCTGCGCATGGTTACCGGAGGAAAAGGCGATGACGCCTTTGGCGCGGACCTCCGCAGGCAGGCCTGAGACGGCCGACCAGCCGCCACGAAACTTGAAGGAACCCGTTCTTTGCAGGCATTCAGCTTTTACGAAGAGCTTTCGCCCGGCAATCTCGTCCAGAAAAGGTGATGAGAGAAGCGGCGTGCGAACCGCTTGAGTGCCGATGCGCTCCCGCGCGGCTTCTATCATCGAAATATCAGTCATGTCCTGCCCCTATAATGCGGATGTGCAGGCACCTTATGAGGTCACACGCATTTACGAAACTGCCCGAAAAGAAAAATCCCCGGACGTGGCCGGGGATTCTGGTCGTGTGATCAATGATTGTGCCGGGGCATCTTCTCGGCAATGCGGCGGAAATCCGCAGCGCCTTCCAGAACCGCGCCGTCCGAAAGCTGCGTTACCGACTGACGATAAATGCGCTGCCAGGGCGTCGCATCCGCGGGAACAGCCGGAATGCCGTCTGCCTTGCGGGCTGCAAGCTCCTCATCCGGCACCAGCACGTTACACTCGCCCTTGTTGAAGTCGATGCGGATCACATCGCCCGTGCGAAGCCACGCCAGGCCACCGCCGGCAGCACTTTCGGGCGAGGCGTTGAGAATGGACGGACTGTCCGCCGTTCCCGATTGCCGGCCGTCGCCGATCGTCGGCAGGCTGGTGATTCCTTTTTTCAAAAGCGCATCCGGCGGCTGCATGTTGACGACCTCGGCCGAGCCGGGCCAGCCAAGCGGCCCCGCACCACGAATGACGAGAATGGTACGCTCATCAATATTGAGGGACGGATCATTGATGCGGGCGTGATAGTCTTCCGAACCGTCAAAAACCACGCATCTGCCCTCGAAAATTCCCTCGTGCCCCGGCTCGTTGAGATAGCGCTGCCGGAACTCCGCCGAGATCACGCTCGTCTTCATGATGGCGAAATCGAACAGATTGCCCTTGAGAACCAGGAAACCTGCCCGTTCCTTCAGCGGCTTGTCATAAGGAAGGATCACATCTCGGTCGGTCGATTCCCGACCTTCCAGATTTTCCGCCACAGTTCTACCGGTCACGGTCCGACAGCTTCCATCGAGCTTGCCCGCCTGCAGAAGCTCCCACATGATGGCGGGCGTACCGCCGGCGCGGTGATATTTCTCGCCGAGCCATTTGCCGGCCGGCTGTATGTTGGCCAACAGCGGAATATCGTAGCCGTGGACCTGCCAGTCCTCTTCACGGAGTTCAACGCCCGCATGTTTTGCCATGGCCGCGAGATGCGGCTGGGCATTGGTAGAGCCACCGATCGCCGAGTTGACGCGGATCGCGTTCAGGAAGGCTTCGCGCGTCATGATGTCCGAGGGCTTGATATTCTCAACAACCAGTTCGACGGCGCGGCGGCCGGTGCGATAGGCCATCTGGCCGCGTTCACGGTAAGCGGCGGGGATTGCCCCGCAGCCGGTGAGCGACATCCCAAGCGCTTCCGCGATGGCGTTCATGGTCGACGCCGTGCCCATGGTGTTGCAATGTCCGACCGATGGCGCGGATTCCAGCGCCGCCTGCAGAAACTCCTCCCGGGTGATTTCGCCAGCGCCATATTTGCGGCGCATGCGCCAGATCACAGTGCCGGAACCGACCAGATCGCCCTCATGATAACCGTCGAGCATCGGCCCGCCGGAGAGCACGATGGCCGGAATATCGACCGTGCTCGCCGCCATCAATGCCGAGGGCGTGGTCTTGTCGCAGCCCGTCGTTAACACGACACCGTCGAGCGGATAACCGTAAAGCACTTCCACGAGGCTGAGATAGGCAAGATTGCGGTCGAGCGCTGCCGTCGGGCGCTTGCAGTTTTCGAACATCGGATGGGTCGGGAATTCGATAGGAATACCGCCCGCATCACGGATGCCGTCGCGCACACGCTTCACCAACTCCACATGGACGCGGTTGCAGGGCGTAAGATCGCTGCCGCTCTGGGCGATGCCGATCACCGGCTTGCCGGAACGCAGTTCTTCCGGCGTCACGCCATAATTCATGAAGCGCTCCAGATAGAGCGCCGTCATGTCGAGATGATCAGGGTTGTCGAACCAGTCCTGCGATCGCAGCCGGCGCATGGGTGTCTTCTCGTCGCTCATAAGCCTGCCTCAGCCCTGTTCGCGGTTGTTGAGTTTTTCGAGGTAAAGCAGGATGCCGCTGTGATCGATATCGGCACCGCCGTCACCAACGAAGTCGTCGAATTCCCGCGTCACCTGCTGCGTAAGCGGCAGGGTAAGCGACAGGTCCTTCGCCGTTGCCAACACGCCATTCAGATCCTTGAGCTGGAATTTGGATGGACCACCCGGCACGAAATTGCGCTTCACCATGCGTTCGCCATGCAATTCCAGTATCCGGCTTTCGGCAAAGCCGCCACGTATGGCATTGCGGAAACCTTCGCGAGAGGCTCCTCCCGCTTCCACCAGCATCATCGCTTCGGCAACCGCGCCGATCGTAATGGCGACGATCTGCTGATTGGCGAGCTTGCAGAGCTGGCCGGCACCCGAGGGACCCACATAGGTGAGCCGGCCCATCGGTGCAAAGACATCAGCAAGATCCGCGATCAGCGCCTCGTCTCCACCGGCCATGATGGCGAGTGTACCGGCCGTCGCGCCCGGCACACCGCCCGAAACCGGTGCATCGACGTGATGGATGCCAAGCGCCTGAAGCCGGGAGGAGTGTTCACGCGCGATCGGCGGCGCAATCGAGCTGCTGTCGATGACGACAGCCCCCTTTTTCAGCGCTTCGGCCACGCCGGCCTCGAACAGCACCTCGCCCACGGCCTTGCCGTCACTCAGCATGGTGATGACAATATCGGCGCCCTTGGCTGCATCTGCCGGCGATGCCGCGACGACCGCGCCATCGGCAACAAGAGCCTCGGCCTTATCGACACTGCGGTTCCAGACCGTGACCGAAAAGCCCGCACCCAGCAGGCGCCGGGCCATCGGCCCTCCCATCAGGCCGGTGCCGATAAAGGCGACCGAGCGCTTCTTCTCCTCCCCGCCGACACTCATTTCAGTGAACCTCCCAGTTCGTCCTCAATATGAACCTGAATAATCTCTTCGAAGGAGCTTTCCGCCGTAAAGCCCAGTTCGCGGGCACGCTTGGCTTCGAAACCGGGCGCCCAGCCTTCGCACATGCGCATGATCATCTCGTTCGGCTCGCGACGGATGAGGGCGACGGCCTTTTCCCCCGCCACCTTGCGCAGTGCCTCAATCTGCTCGCCGACGGTGGCGCTGAGGCCCGGCATCGACAGGTTGCGGCGCGGGCCGACCTTTTCTACGTCGATCGTGGCGCCATGAATAAGGAAACCGACGGCGGAACGCGGCGAGGCGTGCCAATGGCGAATGCTTTCCGGCACCGGCAGAACCGCCTCCTGGCCAACCAGCGGCTCGCGCAGGATATTGGAGAAGAAGCCGGAGGCAGCCGCATTCGGCTTGCCGGGACGAATGCAGATAGTGGGAAGGCGAATGCCGATGCCGTCAAAGAAACCGCGGCGGCTGTAGTCGGACAGGAGCAATTCGCAGATAGCCTTCTGCGTACCGTAGCTGGTCAGCGGCGTGGTGTGGAATTCGTCCGGGATCGGATAGGGAAGCGGCGCACCGAAGACGGCGATCGAGGAGGTGAAGACCACGCGCGGCTTGTAGCCATCCTTGCCGTTGGCAAGGCGGATGGCATCGAAGAGATAACGCGTGCCGTCGAGATTGATGCGGTAGCCCTTGTCGAAATCGAGTTCGGCTTCGCCGGAGACGATGGCGGCAAGGTGGAAGATGACGTCCGGACGGGCTTCGACCAGCTTTTCGGCTTCGCCAGATGCGGAAAGATCGGCCGCGCGCGCATCGACGGCACCGGAAAAACCGGCAGGCGCTTCGGGCTGGAACACGTCGATAAGCGTGAATTTCTCCACCGCCTTGCCACCCAGTGACCCGTCCTTGACGAGACGCTGCGTCAGCTTGCGGCCCACCATGCCAGCGGCGCCAATAATTGCGATATGCATGTCTTCCTCCTCTTTGTCCCGGTCGTTCTCCCGAGACCGAAAAAACATCATCAGCCAACCGACCGATAAATTAGCTTGTAAGGTTGTCTGATAACCTTATATTATCGAGTTGAAAATAGTATTTTTTCACAAACCGGCAAAAGCAAGGGCGAAGAAGCCTTGCCCGGACATTTCAGGGCGGATTGAGCGGAGAGGGTGGAATGACGATCGTCAGCGAACACGATATCGGGGAATTGCGATTCTCGCTGAAGAACAGGTTGGGCGAGGCTTTGGTGCTCACGTCGCCGGAGGACATGCTGCGTTATTGCCGGGACTGGCATGGCGACGTCACCAGTTCGGCTGTAGCTGTGATCCGTCCCCGGTCGACGGAGGAAGTATCTGATACGGTGCGCGCCTGCGCCGAACTCGGACTCGCCATCATCCCTCAGGGCGGCAATACCGGTCTTGTACTCGGCGGCATTCCCGATGCGCCTAAACGCCAGGTCGTTCTGAGCCTCGAGCGCATGAACGCCATCCGCACCATAGACAGCGATGATTTTTCCGCCGTCGTGGAAGCGGGCTGCATTCTCTCGGAATTCAAGGACGCGGTGCAGGACAAGGGTATGTTCTTCCCGCTATCACTTGGGGCCCAGGGTAGCTGCCGTATAGGCGGTAATGTCTCCACAAATGCCGGCGGCATCAATGTGCTGCGGTACGGGATGACGCGCGAACTGGTCCTGGGTCTCGAAGTGGTGCTACCGGATGGCACTATCTGGAATGGGCTGTCGACGCTGCGCAAGGATAATCGCGGCATCGACCTGAAGCAGCTTTTCATCGGTGCGGAAGGAACGCTCGGCATTATCACCGCCGTTGCCGTCAAGCTTTACCCCAATCCGGAACACGTCGAAACGGCGCTGCTCGGCCTCAATTCGCTTAACGATGCCATCAAGCTTTACCGTCGCGCCCGTCGCGAATGCTGCGACCTGATGTCTGCCTTCGAATTTATGCCGCCGGTCGCCTTCACGCTGGCGATCGAGGCAATCCCCGACCTTAAAATGCCGATCGCCGGTGACTACCCGGCCTATGTACTGATGGAAATTTCAGGCTCCGGCCTGGTCGACACCGCAGACCTGATGGGCCGCTTCCTCGAAGGCGTCATGGAAGACGGGCTGGTGCTGGATGGCGTCATCGCATCGTCACGGGCGCAGGCGCAATCGCTTTGGCTATTCCGCGAAGGCATGAACGAAGGCCAGGCGCTGCGCGGCAGCCATATGCGCACCGATATTTCCGTACCGCTGTCAAAACTCGCGGCTTTCGTGGCCGAAGCCGAGGCGGAACTGGCGGAAAAACTGCCGGAGTGCCTCGCTGTTTCCTACGGCCATGTGGGAGACGGAAACGTCCACCTCAACGTGCTGCCGCCAAACGGTTCGACGCCGGAAGAGCGCGAAGCATTCATCCACAAGTCCAAAACGCTCGTCAATGAGGTGCTCGACCGTTACGTCGGCAGCATCAGCGCCGAGCACGGCATCGGCCGGTTGAAACGCTCGGATTTCGAAAGCCGGCTATCTGATGTGCAGCGGCGGATGATCACTGGCCTGAAAAACACCTTCGACCCTGATTTGCGGATGAATCCCGGTTGCCAGATAACCCTGCAACCGGATAGCTAATCAAGGTACGGCAGAGGCGGCTGAAAACGCCGCCTTAAAAAACCCCGCTGACGGCGAAGGAGGAAGTCGTCTGCAGCGGGAAAAACGAACCAATCGTTTCTGTGGAACGGGAGCAACCATGACGCTGGAGTTCAATCAGATACATCGCAACGATCATCTCCCCGGCCGCATCGCCGCAGAGATCGCACGCGAGATCAACGATTCGAAACTCGGGCCGGGCGACAGGCTGCCGACTGAACATGTGCTGGCAAAAACCTTCGGGGTGAGCCGCTCTGTCATCCGCGAGGCGATAGCACAATTGCGCAATGAAGGTTTCGTCGAAACCCGGCAGGGCGTGGGCGCATTCGTCACCGATCCCCGGCAGAGACTGTCCATCCGCATCGAGCGCTCCCGGCTGAACGATCCGGAGAACTTCCGCGATCTATTCCAGCTTCGCATGCCGCTGGAAATAGAAGCAGCAGGGCTGGCGGCATTGCATCGTAGCCCGCAGCAGTTGGCGCGACTGGCCGCGGCACTGGAAAAGATGAAAACCGCCGACGATTGGTCGACGGAAGGCGTTGCCGCCGATCTGGACTTCCACCGTATTCTGGCTGAGGCCACACAAAACGAATATTTCCTGATGTTCCTCGGCTTCATTGCGGAGCGCATCAGTTCCGCCATCAACATCGCTTTCTCCCGGGCGGTTTTTGGGGAAATTCTCGAGGTAACGATTGCCGAACATGTGGCAATTTACGAGGCCGTGGAAAAAGCTGATGCGCCCGCGGCCAAGAACGCGATGCGCAAGCATCTGATTGGTGCGGCGAGCCGCGTCAATCTGGAGCTGGATATATTTTGACTGGAAAAAAGGACTGGCAGTCAAGCTATAGGACAGGTTTCCGCGCTTCATGAGCGATACATGATAAATTTGTCCGCGAGACCGCTAGACTCGCTCGAAAAGTCATACTAAGAAGAATAAGATTAGGTTGTCAGACATCCAGACAATAAGACCGCAGGAGGCGGCCTGTCGGAAGTCTGAAAGGGGAGGATATACATGGCCGGCGTAAGGTCGATCGACGCTACCGCAATTTTGCCTGAGGATTATGAAAACGCTTTGCTCGTCGGCCGCGTCTGGTCGAAAAGCGAAGGCGGCCCCTGCCCCGTCCTCCTCAAGGATGGCGTGCTTTATGACCTCACATCTATTTCTCCAACCATGTCAGAGCTTCTGGAGAAGACCGACCTGGTGGAGCAGCTCAAGGACACCGGTACTTTCGTCGCCTTAGGCGCGCTGGACGCGTTTCTGGACGGCTCAGCCGGCGATCTCCTCGCTCCCAACGATATTCAGGCCGTCAAGGCTGCAGGTGTCACCTTCGCCGACAGCATGCTGGAACGCGTGATCGAGGAACAGGCCAAGGGCGATCCGCTGCGTGCGCAGGAAATTCGCGGACGGCTGGCGCCTGTTCTTGGCGACAATCTCAAGGGACTTGAGGCCGGCTCAGAAAAAGCCGCCGAGGTGAAAAAACTGCTCCAGGAAATGGGCCTCTGGTCGCAATATCTGGAAGTGGGCATCGGCCCGGATGCGGAAATCTTCTCCAAGGCGCAGGCCATGGCCTCCGTCGGCTGCGGTGCCCTGATCGGCGTCCATCCCAAATCGCAGTGGAACAACCCTGAGCCGGAAGTGGTGTTGGCCATCACCTCTGACGGTCGCATTGTCGGCGCGACGCTCGGCAACGACGTCAACCTGCGCGATTTCGAAGGCCGCTCCGCCCTGCTGCTCAGCAAGGCGAAGGACAACAATGCCTCCTGCGCAATCGGCCCGTTCATCCGCCTGTTCGATGGCAACTTCAGCATTGAAGATGTGAAGAAGGCGCAGATTTCTCTTCTGGTCGAAGGAGAGGATGGTTTCACCATGACGGGCGTCAGCCCCATGGAGGCGATCAGCCGCACGCCGGAAAACCTCGCTTCGCAGCTCTTGAACCGTAACCACCAATATCCTGACGGCGCAGTCTTTTTCCTTGGCACGATGTTCGCGCCGGTAAAGGACCGCCATGGCCCAGGTCTCGGCTTCACCCATTCAAAGGGTGACCGTGTCGAAATCTCCACGCCCAAGCTCGGTAAGCTGATCAACTGGGTCACGACGACTGACGAATGCCCGGAATGGACGTTCGGCACCGCGGCACTGATGCGCAACCTAGCGAAACGAGGGCTGCTCTAGATATTTCTTCGGGAGGGGAAAATGCAAAAGACCATCAATCTCTTTTACCGGATTCTCGAAATCATTCTCGTCGCGCTGCTTGCCGGCATGTCGATCATGGTCTTCGTCAACGTCGTCATGCGTTACACGATGAATTCCGGCATCAATGTCTCGGAAGAGCTGTCACGCTACTTCTTCGTGTGGCTGACCTTCCTCGGCGCGGTACTCACCTTCCGCGAGAACAGCCATATGGGCATTGAAACGCTCGTGATGTTTCTGTCGCGCCGCGCCCGCATCGTCTGCATGATCATCTCGAACATCATCATCCTGGCCTGTTCCGCCATCTTCTTCTGGGGCACCTGGAAACAGTCCGGCATCAACGCCAGCATGCACGCCCCGGTCACCAAGCTCTCCATGATCTGGGTCTATGGCATCGGCATGTTCACCGGCGGCCTGATGTTCGTCATCGCGCTGGAACGCCTGTACCGCCTTCTGACGGGCCGCGTGACGGAAGACGAAATCGCCCAGTTTGCGGGCGAGAACCTGACGATCGAACAGCTTTCGGAGCGCTGATACCATGACACTTTTCGTTTTTGTCGGCTCTCTTCTGGGAGCCATGGCGATTGGCGTTCCCGTCGCTTTCTCGCTGATGTTCTGTGGCGTCGTGCTCATGTGGTACATGGGCATGTTCAACACCGCTATCATCGCGCAGAACATGATCTCGGGCGCAGACACCTTCACCCTGCTTGCCATCCCCTTCTTCATCCTCGCTGGCGAACTGATGAATTCCGGCGGCCTGTCCCGCCGCATCATCGACTTTGCGATCGCGCTGGTCGGCCACATCAGGGGCGGCCTCGGCATCGTGGCCATCGTCGCTGCCATCATCATGGCCAGCATCTCCGGTTCGGCCGCAGCCGATACCGCAGCCCTCGCCGCAATCCTCATCCCGATGATGGCGAAGGCCGGTTACAATATTCCGCGCTCCGGCGGCCTGATCGCAGCCGGCGGTATCATCGCCCCGGTCATTCCACCGTCCATGGCGTTCATCGTCTTCGGTGTCGCCGCTAACGTTTCGATCACCCAGCTTTTCCTTGCCGGTATCGTACCCGGTATTCTGATGGGCATCTCACTGATCGTCGCCTGGCTGATCGTGGTGCGCAAGGACGACGTCAAGCCGCTGCCGAAAACCACGGCCAAGGAACGCGTTACAGCCACGGCCCGCGCCGGCTGGGCGCTCGGCATGCCCGTCATCATCCTCGGCGGTATCAAGGCCGGCATCATGACGCCGACGGAAGCCGCCGTCGTGGCTGCCGCCTATGCGCTTTTCGTCGGCATGGTGATCTACCGCGAACTGAAGCCGGCTGACCTGTTCCACGTGCTGCTGCGCGCCGCGAAGAGCACCTCGATCATCATGTTCCTGGTCTGCGCGGCCCTCGTCTCCGCATGGCTTATCACAGCTGCGAACATTCCGAACGAAGTTGCCGGTTACATCGAGCCGCTGATCGACCGTCCGATGCTGCTGATGGCTGTCATCATGGTGCTGGTCTTCGTCGTCGGCACCGCGCTTGACCTGACGCCGACCATTCTGATCCTGACGCCAGTTCTGATGCCCATCATCAAGCAGGCGGGCATCGACCCGGTCTATTTCGGTGTTCTCTTCATCATCAACAACGCCATCGGCCTGATTACCCCGCCGGTTGGCGTGGTGCTGAACGTCGTCAGCGGCGTCGGCCGCATCCCGCTCGGCAAGGTCACGATCGGTGTCTGGCCGTTCCTCGTCGCCGAAACCATCGTGCTGGCGCTGCTGGTGATTTTCCCGGACATCGTCCTCGTGCCTCTGCAGTACCTACGTTAAGTGAAACTTTTTCTCGACCACAATCCAAGGGAGGATATTATGAGAAAGCTTCTTCTGACCACCACGGCAATCGCCTTCGCAGTTGGCGCGGCAGCGCCGGCAATGGCCGAATTCAACAGCCGCAACATCCGCGTTTCGAACGGTATCAACCAGGATCATCCCGTCGGCAACGGCATCAAGGCCATGCAGGCCTGCCTCGACGACAAGTCCGGCGGCAAGCTGAAACTGACGGCATTCTGGGGTGGCGCTCTCGGCGGTGACCTTCAGGCGACACAGGCCCTGCGCTCCGGCGTTCAGGAAGCGGTCGTCACATCGTCCTCGCCGCTCGTCGGTCTCATCCCGTCGCTTGGCGTCTTCGACCTGCCATTCCTCTTCGCCAATGCCAAGGAAGCCGATACCGTCATGGACGGCGCCTTCGGCGACATGATGAACAAGAAGCTGGAAGAACAGGGTCTCGTAAACCTCGCTTACTGGGAAAACGGCTTCCGCAACCTGTCGAACTCCAAGCATGCCGTCAACAAGTGGGAAGATTTCTCGGGCCTCAAGGTCCGCGTGATGCAGAACAACATCTTCCTCGACACCTTCCAGAACCTCGGTGCAAACGCTACGCCGATGGCTTTCGGCGAAGTCTTCTCGGCGCTTGAGACCAACGCGATCGATGCCCAGGAGAACCCCTATGTGACGATCGACACCTCGAAGTTCTACGAAGTGCAGAAGTACATCACGGAGACGAACCACGCCTACACGCCGTTCCTCTTCCTCTTCTCCAAGCCGATCTTCGACAGCTACACGCCGGAAGAACAGGCAGCCCTGCGCGAATGCGCAGTCGTGGGTCGCGACGAAGAGCGCAAGGTCATCCGCGAACTGAACCAGAAGTCGCTGGAAAAGATCAAGGCTGCCGGCCTCGAGGTGAACTCGCTGTCTGCCGAAGAGCAGGCGCGTATCCGCGAAAAGTCGATGGTCGTTTACGAAAAGCACAAGGCTGAAATCGGCGCCGACGTCGTTGACGCCGTTCTGGCTGACCTCAAGAAGATCCGCGGCCAGTAAACCTTACAGCCTACGATGAAAAACACCCGGAGGTTCGCCTCCGGGTGTTTTTGTTTGTGAGGACAGTCAATAGAAAAAGGCTGCCGAAGCAGCCTCTCAGTTCACGCCGTGCGGTTTTGCCGGTTGGCGATGAGGTCCTCGACGACAGCAGGATCAGCGAGCGTCGACGTATCTCCCAGCGCACCAAAATCATCCTCGGCGATCTTGCGCAGGATGCGCCGCATGATCTTGCCGGAACGGGTCTTCGGCAGGCCGGGCGCGAACTGGATCTTATCGGGTGTCGCAACCGGTCCGATCTCGTTGCGCACGTGTTTTACCAGCTCTTCGCGCAGCGCATAGTCGCCGTTCTGCCCCGCCATCAGCGTGACATAACAATAGATGCCCTGCCCCTTGATCGGATGCGGATAACCCACCACGGCCGCTTCCGAAACCTGATGATGCGACACCAGCGCCGATTCCACCTCGGCCGTGCCGAGACGATGACCGGAAACGTTCAGCACGTCATCGACGCGGCCGGTGATCCAGTAATAACCATCCTCATCGCGCCGGCAGCCATCACCGGTGAAATACTTGCCCTTGTAGGTGGAGAAGTAGGTGTCGATGAAGCGCTGATGATCGCCATAGACGGAGCGCGACTGGCCCGGCCAGCTGTCGATGATGCAGAGATTGCCGTCCGCCGGCCCTTCCAGCACATTGCCTTCGGCATCGACAAGCTGCGGTTGCACACCGAAGAACGGCCTTGTCGCCGAGCCGGGTTTCAGATCGGTCGCACCCGGCAGCGGCGAGATGAGAATGCCGCCGGTTTCCGTCTGCCACCATGTATCGACGATCGGACTCTTGTCCTCACCGACCACATGGTAATACCACTCCCATGCTTCCGGGTTGATCGGCTCGCCCACGGTGCCGAGAAGACGGATGCTGGAGCGCGACGAGCGCTGGACGAACTGGTCACCCGCACCCATCAGCGATCTGAGCGCTGTCGGCGCCGTATAGAAAATATTGACCTTGTGCTTGTCGATGACTTCCCAGAAACGGCCCTGATCCGGAAAATTGGGAACACCTTCGAACATCAGCGTCGTCGCGCAATTGGCCAGCGGTCCATAGACTATATAAGAGTGTCCCGTGACCCAGCCGACATCGGCCGTACACCAGTAGACCTCGCCATCCTTGTAATCGAAGACATATTCATGCGTCATCGACGTATAGACGAGGTAGCCGCCCGTGGTGTGCAGCACGCCCTTTGGCTTGCCGGTAGAGCCCGACGTATAGAGGATGAACAGCGGATCTTCCGCGCGCATCTTCACGGGCGGGCAATCCGGTTTCACCGTGGCGATTTCCTGGTGGTACCAGATGTCGCGGCCCGGCGCCCAGCCGGTCTTGCCGCCGGTTCGGCGAACGACCAGAACCTTGTTGACAATGACATATTGCTTGGCGGCGATATCGATCGCCTTGTCGGTATTTTCTTTCAGCGGTATCGGCTTGCCGCCGCGCACACCTTCATCGCAGGTAATGACGAAGGTCGACTGGCAGTCAACGATGCGGCCCGCCAGCGCTTCCGGCGAGAAGCCGCCGAAGACGACCGAATGGATCGCCCCGATGCGCGCGCAGGCAAGCATCGCATAGGCTGCCTCCGGTATCATCGGCATATAGATGGTGACGCGGTCGCCCTTCTTGACGCCGTGCTTCTTCAGCACATTCGCCAGACGGCAGACGTAATCATAAAGCTGGTTATAGGTGATCTTCTTGTCGATATAGGGGTTATCGCCTTCCCAGATGATCGCGGTGCGCTCGCCATGCGTCTTCAGATGCCGGTCGATACAGTTGTAGGAGACGTTGGTGAGGCCGTCCTCGAACCACTTGATTGGCACCCTGCCCTTGAAGGACGTATTCTTGACCTTGGTGTAAGGCTTGAACCAGTCGATCCGACGGCCATGCTTGTCCCAGAATTTTTCTGGATCCTCGACGCTCTCCTGGTACCATTTCTGGTAACGCTCATTGTCGATGAGCGTGCGGGCTTTCGCCGACTTGAGCACCGGGTAGATTTTGGCAGACATGAACTCCTCCTGGAACCGGGTATGGCTTCTGACGCGGCCCGAGACTCCCACCTCAGGCATGTGTTGAATTCATAGCAGGTCAATTGCGCACGGCAATTAGACAAAGGTCATTTGTTTCGCAAAGAATTGCAATTATGATGCAATCCGGTTATAGAGCGGCAATATCCCGGAAATCAGTGGTTGATACCACGCCCGCGACACCGGCGCGGACGGACAGAAGGACTGTATCTATGGCTCAACAATTGCTCATGCCAAAGGCAACGGCTGTATGGCTGGTTGACAACACCGCGCTGTCGTTCGATCAGATCGCCACGTTCTGCAAACTGCACCCGCTTGAAGTCAAGGCAATTGCCGACGGTGAAGCCGCGCAGGGCATCAAGGGCCTCGACCCGATCGCCACCGGACAGCTTTCCCGCGATGAAATCGCCCGCGCCGAAGGCAACCCGAACCACAAGCTGAAGCTTTCCGAGCCGAAGGTGCGCGTGCCGGAATCCAAGCGTCGCGGCCCGCGCTACACGCCGGTTTCCAAGCGTCAGGACCGTCCGAACGCCATTCTCTGGCTCGTTCGCAACCACCCGGAACTGAAGGATGCGCAGATTTCGCGTCTCGTCGGCACCACGAAGTCGACCATTGAGCAGATCCGCGACCGCACCCACTGGAACTCGGCAAACCTGACGCCGATGGACCCGGTCACGCTCGGCCTCTGCAGCCAGATCGATCTTGACCTCGAAGTTGAACGCGCCTCGCGTGGCCGTCCGCTGCCGTCCGCCGAAGAGCTGGACAATACACTGCAGCCGGCGACGGCAACGGAAGGTCTGGATTACAACTTCCAGCGCGAAGAAGACGAACAGATCGACGCCGATGCAGTCTTCAAGAAGCTCTCCTCGCTGAAATCCACGCAGAAGGATGAAGACGAGGACGATCAGTACTGATCGACGTTTTCGAATGCTCGAAACCCGGCCTGAGTGCCGGGTTTTTTGTTTATGGCCTTATCGCGTGCCGAAGATCGCCGAGCCCACACGAACACTGGTCGCGCCGAATTCGACGGCCGTTTCGAAATCCCCGGACATGCCCATGGAGAGTTTTTCCAGGCCACATTGCTTGGCAAGCTTCGCCAGCAGCGCAAAATGCGGACCGGGATTTTCATCTGCCGGCGGAATGCACATCAGCCCCTCGACAGCCAATTTCAACTCATCCCGGCAAAGGGCCACGAAAGCGATGGTCTCACGCGGATCGATGCCCGCCTTTTGCGGCTCGAGCCCGGTATTGACCTGCACATAAAAACGAAGGCTGCGGCCTTGTTTGCTGCATTCCTCGGCAAGCGCGCGGGCGATCTTTTCGCGGTCGACGCTCTCGACGACATCAAACAATGCCACGGCGTCCGCAGCCTTGTTGGACTGCAACGGGCCGATCAGATGCAGTTCTATGCCATCAGTCTTCTCTTTCAGCGCCGGCCACTTGCCCTGCGCTTCCTGCACGCGGTTCTCCCCGAACACGCGCTGGCCGGCATCGATGACGGGCTGGATCGCTTCCGCTTCGAAGGTCTTCGATACCGCGACGAGGGCAACATCTGCCGCCTTGCGGCCGGATTTTTCCGCCACATCCGCAATGCGCTGCCTGACATCCTGAAGTCGTGCTTCGATTTCCATCACAAGACCTTTTTTAACCGTTCGAACCGCTAACTAGACGCCGATCGCCTTGATGCCAAGCGGCTTTAGCACCATTTGAGGCACGCTGGCCAAGATTGAACGTCCGAACGCCCCGCCAAACTTGACGCCCCGGTCGTTTCATGGTGAAGGTCAGCGCACATTTTTCCCCTCGATACCCGGAATTTTAGACAATGGCCATCGAACGTTACAATCCTCGCGACGCCGAGCCGCGCTGGCAGCAAAAATGGAACGAAGACAAGGTCTTCGTGACAGACAACAGCGATCCGCGTGAGAAATATTACGTTCTGGAGATGTTTCCCTATCCGTCGGGTCGCATCCACATGGGCCATGTCCGCAACTATGCCATGGGTGACGTCGTCGCCCGCTACAAGCGCGCCCGCGGTTTCAACGTCCTGCACCCGATGGGTTGGGACGCCTTCGGCATGCCGGCCGAAAATGCGGCCATGCAGAACAAGGTTCATCCCAAGGACTGGACCTACCAGAACATCGCCACCATGCGCGGCCAGCTGAAATCCATGGGTCTGTCGCTGGACTGGACACGCGAATTCGCGACCTGCGACGTGGAATATTACCACCGCCAGCAGGCGCTGTTCGTCGATTTCATGGAAAAGGGTCTGGTCTATCGCAAGCAGTCCAAGGTTAACTGGGACCCGGTCGACCATACGGTTCTGGCCAACGAGCAGGTCATCGACGGCCGCGGCTGGCGCTCCGGTGCGCTGGTCGAACAACGCGAACTGACGCAATGGTTCTTCCGCATCACCGATTTCAGCCAGGACCTGCTGGACGAGCTGGACACGCTGGATCAGTGGCCCGAAAAAGTGCGCCTGATGCAGAAGAACTGGATCGGCCGTTCCGAAGGCCTGTCGCTGCGCTGGCAGACTGTTGCTGACACGGCACCGGAAGGCTTCTCTGACATCACGGTTTACACCACACGCCCCGACACGCTGTTCGGCGCCTCCTTCCTGGCCATTGCAGCCGACCACCCGCTGGCGAAAGAACTGTCGGAAAAAAATCCTGCGATCGCCGAATTCTGCGATGAATGCCGCCGCCATGGCACGTCTCTGGCCGCGCTGGAAACGGCTGAAAAGAAGGGCATCGATACCGGCGTCAAGGTCGTCCATCCGCTGGATCCGACCTGGGAACTGCCGGTCTACGTCGCCAATTTCGTGTTGATGGATTACGGTACGGGCGCGATCTTCGGTTGCCCCTCCGGCGACCAGCGCGACCTGGACTTCGCCCGCAAATACGGCCTGCCGGTCGTGGCGGTCGTCGCCCCTGAGGGCCCGGATGCGGAAAGCTTCACGGTCGATGACACCGCCTACACCGACGACGGCGTGATGATCAATTCCGGCTTCCTGAATGGCATGAAAACGACGGATGCCTTCGAGGCAGTCGTGCAGAAGCTGTCTGCGCAGACGCTGGGCAACGCGCCTCAGGCCGAGCGCAAGGTCAATTTCCGTCTGCGCGACTGGGGCATTTCCCGTCAGCGTTACTGGGGCTGCCCGATCCCGGTCATTCATTGCGAAGTCTGCGGCGTCGTGCCGGTTCCGAAAAAGGACCTGCCCGTCAAGCTGCCCGACGATGTGACCTTCGACGTGCCCGGCAACCCGCTGGACCGGCATCCGACCTGGCGTCACGTCGCCTGCCCGCAATGCGGCCATGACGCGCGTCGTGAAACCGACACGATGGACACCTTCGTCGATTCCAGCTGGTATTACACGCGCTTCACGGCACCCTGGGAAGATGCACCGACCGATCCGAAGGTCGCCAACCACTGGCTGCCTGTGGATCAGTATATCGGCGGCATCGAGCACGCGATCCTGCACCTGCTCTATTCGCGCTTCTTCACCCGTGCGATGCGCGAAACAGGTCATGTCGATGTCAAGGAGCCGTTCAAGGGTCTGTTCACCCAGGGCATGGTGGTTCATGAGACCTACAGCCGCGGTGAAGGCACTGCACGCGAATGGGTGCCACCTGCAGATCTGCGGATTGAGGAAACCGACGGCACACGCCGCGCCTTCCTGCTGTCATCAGGCGAAGAGGTGAAGATCGGCTCGATCGAGAAGATGTCGAAGTCGAAAAAGAACGTGGTCGATCCCGATGATATCATCGCATCGTACGGCGCCGATACCGCACGCTTCTTCGTGCTTTCGGACTCGCCGCCGGATCGTGATGTGATTTGGTCCGAATCGGGCGTCGAGGGCGCAAACCGCTTCGTTCAGCGCGTCTGGCGCATCATCGGTGAAGCTGCCGAGGAGCTGAAATCCGTCAGGCCGAAGCCTGCAACCGAGGGTGAAGGGCTGGCGGCCTCCAAGGCGGCCCACAAGACGCTGAAGGCTGTTCAGGAAGATCTGGACAAGCTCGCCTTCAACAAGGCCATTGCCCGCATCTATGAACTGGTCAACGCGCTCGCCGGTCCGCTTGCGGATGTCGCGGCGGGTGGCAAGTCCGACGACGTCAAGGCAGCAGCGCGTGACGCCGTCGAAATCCTGATCCGCATCATCGCCCCCATGACGCCACACCTGGCGGAAGAATGCTGGTCGGCGCTGGGCAATGAAGGCCTGGTGGCTGAGACGCCATGGCCGACCTTCGTGCCGTCGCTGGTGGAAGAAAACGATGTGGTCATGCCCGTGCAGGTCAATGGCAAAAAGCGCGGTGAATTGACAATCGCGCGCGATGCGGATCAAGATGCGGTCCGCGCGGCTGCCCTTGCTCTGGACGCCGTCAAATCTCTTCTTGCCGGCGGCGAGCCCAAGAAAGTCATCGTGGTTCCGCAGAGGATTGTGAACATTGTTGTCTGACGTTTTTTCGAGATGGAGCCGCGTCGCGGCAGCAATTTCCGTCGTGATGATGGCTGGTCTTCTGGCGGGCTGCCAGGTGCGCCCGCTCTATGGCGAGGCTTCCGGGACCAAGGAAAGGCTGGCGGCCGTCAGCGTCTCCGATATCGGCGGCAGAGTTGGACAGGAAGTTCGCAACCAGCTAATCTTCCTTCTGGCTGGCGGCGCTGGGCAGCCGACGACGGCGCAATATAACGTCAAGGTTTCGGTCAGCTCGAGCGCTTCCTCGACAGAGGTGCAGAATTACGACCTAACCACACGGACGAACAACAATTACGACGGGCCGTATCCAGGCCGTGTCATCATGAGCGGCCAATACGTGTTGACGCGCATTTCCGACGGTCAGATCCTGCGCTCCGCACGCCGCAGCGTGACGGCGCAGGTGGATCTGCCACAGCAGGAATTCGCCAAGATCCGGGCGACCCGCGACGCCGAAAACCGTGCGGCGCGCGAACTTGCCGAAATCATCCGCACCGATATCGCCGCCACGCTCGGCCGCTGAGAGCGGCGGCCGTGGCGGAGATAAAGTCCCATGAATTCGAGCGCTTCGCCGAGAATCCGGCGGAGCGCTTTCGCGTTTTCGTGCTCTACGGTCCGGATCGCGGTCTCGTATCAGAACGCGCAACCCTCATCGCCAAAAAGACGGGTATAGATCCCGACGACGCTTTTGCGTCGCTGAAACTGACTGCGTCCGATCTCCAGGGCGACCCGGGGCGTTTGCTGGATGAGGTGAACGCCATTGGTCTTTTCGGCGGCGAGAAACTTGTCTGGGTCAAGGGCGCGTCAGCTGAAAAGGCGCTGGTGGATGCCCTCCAGATTCTGGCGGAAACGCCGCCGGAAGCGAGCTTCCTTATCATCGAAGCAGGCGACATCAAGAAGGGCACGGGGCTGCGCAAGATCGCGGAACCGGCTCGATCCATCGCAGCCATTCCCTGTTACGCGGACGATGCGCGCGCACTGAACGCGTTGATAGACCAGGAACTTTCGGGCGACAATTTGCGTATCGCGCCTGCCGCGCGGCAACGGCTTATCGAATCGCTGGGGGGCGACCGTATCGCTTCACGAAACGAAATCCGCAAGCTGGCACTTTATTGCCGCGGCGCAGAGGTAATCGAGGAAGACGATGTTCTGGCCATCATCGGTGATGCCAGTACGGTTTCAGCCGATGACGCCGTTGACGCCATCCTGAAGGGTGACAGAAACGCGTTTTTCCATGCCACTCAGAAGATCATTTCTTCCAAGACGCCGATCTTCCTCGTGCTTCAGGGGTGCCTCAAGCAATTCCAGCTGCTCGATCAGATGCGCGCCGAGATGGACGAGAAAAAGCAGCAGGCCGGTCAGGTCATGCAGACGCTTGGACGTCATATCCATTTTCGCCGGAAACCGGTCATCGAAAGAGCGCTGCGCACATGGCAGCCAGCGGCGATCGCGCGCGAGATGAACCGACTGCAGGCGGCCATCCTGCAAAGCCGCCAGCGCCAAAGTCTGGAGGAAAGCGTGGCCCTACTGACACTATCATCCACCACGCTGCAATCCGGCCGCGGCGGATAAACAAAAGCCCTCGTGCAGACGAGGGCTTTTCAAATGTTGGTGCAAGACCGTCGCAAATCTGCGGTCAGTCGCCCTTGCCGGGCTCAGCAGAGAAATAAAGCTCCAGCTTGCCTTCGACACCATCCATTTCCTTGGCTTCCGGCATCGGGTCGCGCTTGATGGTGATGTTCGGCCAGATCGCGGCATATTCCGCATTGAGCTTCAGCCACTTGTCGAGACCCGGCTCCGTATCGGGTTTGATGGCCTCGGCAGGACATTCCGGTTCGCACACACCACAGTCGATGCATTCGTCGGGATTGATGGCGAGGAAATTTTCGCCCTCGTAAAAGCAGTCGACAGGGCAGACCTCAACGCAATCGGTATATTTGCAGCGGATGCAATTGTCGGTCACGACATATGTCATGATGAACTCCAGAATATGCAGGCCGGGTCTTTGGGCTTCGGAACACAAGCCGTCGCCCGGAATTCAGACAGGGCAATTTCGCAAGTGACGTAATGCCTTTGCTTGCAGATAGCAAGGATAAACAATTCTGAAAAACGGTGCTGACTTGGAGGTTTATTCTAATCTGTACTGCCGTCGCTGTCGGACAGAAACCTGTCGAGCGCTCTGCGCTCCTTTTTCGTCGGGCGTCCGCTGCCCGGCTGGCGCATTGCCTGCTCAAGGAGTGTCAGCCTGTCGGAAGGCTCCTTCGGCGGCGTCTGATCGTCATAGAGAAGTCTGGCTTCTTCATAGGGGCCGCGCCGCGTCCCGCCCGACTTCACCACCACGACCCTATCCATCCGCTCGAAGCTTATTTCCAGCCTGTCGCCGGGCTTCACCGCATGACTGGGCTGGCGGACGACGACGCCATTGATCTTTACCTGTCCCGACTGAACGTAGCTCTGGGCGAGCGAACGGGATTTAGCCATGCGAGCAAAGAACAGCCACTTGTCCAGACGCTGACGCGTGCTTTCCAGTGGCTGTTCGCTGTTTCCCATAGGCTTACTTCTTCAGCTGCTCCTTGAGGGCAGCGAGCTTTGCGAAAGGCGAATCCGGGTCCAGCGGCTTTTCCTTGCGCGGTGGCTTGGCCTCGAAACGCTGCTGGCCCTGCGGCTTTCCGCCACGGTCGCTGCGTTCCGGCCTGTCCTTGCGCTCGCTACGATCATGACGATCATTATTGCGGTTGTTGCCGCGATCGGGACGGCCGCCGTCACGCTTGCGCTCGCCCTCGCCGCCACGATTGGCTGCGTCGCGATTTGCCCCGTCGCGATTGTCACGGCGGCCTTCGCCGCGTCGCTCGCCTTGCTCGCGCGCTGTCTGCTCACGACCCTGGCCACGATTGCCGGGACGACGGTTTTCACCACGCTGGTTTTCATTGCGGCCACCCGGACGCCACAGAAGCACGGGCTTCGGCTCGGCGGCCTCACCGCTTTCCGCCGGAGCCGCTTCATTTGCAGCAGCCTCTTCACCGGCGGCTTCCGCGACCGGCGCCTCGGTAACGTCGCCTTCCACAACAGCAACCGCTTCGGAGGCCTGCTCTTCGGAAGCCGGCTCGTCCTGCTCGGTCTCAGCGCTATCCTCTTCGCCCGCCGTCGTTTCTGGGGCAGCCGGCACAGTGGCGCCTGCCTGGCTGGCGAGGAAGGCCTGCGCCTCTTCCGCCGTCACCTGATCGGCACGGTAACCGAGGCCCTTGAGGATTTCTTCCATGTCATCGAGCGTTGCGCCGAGAATGGAAAGCATCGCGGTCGTCGTCGTGAAACGACGGCCATCATAAGCACCTTCGGGGCGCGGCTGCTGGCCGGGCTTCCACTGCAGCAGCGGACGGATGAGATCGGCCAAGCGTTCGAGAATGTCGATACGCACCGCGCGCTTTCCGAGGAAACGGAAACCGGCAAGCTTGTAGAACATGCGCTCGTAGCTGGCATCCGTAACGACCGAGGTGCGGCCTGCAGCCAGGACGGGAATAAGGTCGCCATAACCCGGTTTGCCAAGACCATCATTCTTCAAGGCCCAGAGCAGCGTCACAAGTTCTGCCGGAGCAGGCTTCAGGAGCGCAGGCAAAAAGACATGATAGGCGCCGAAACGCACGCCGTAACGTCGCATGGAAGCACGCGCGTCCTGATCCAGCGACTTCACGTCTTCCGCGACGTCACGACGGAACAGCACGCCGAGATTTTCAACCAGCTGGAAAGCGAGACCCTTTGCGAGACCCTGAAGGTCTTCCGCGCGGGAGATATCATCCAGCGGCTTCAGCACGGTTGCGATCTGGTGGTTGACGAAACGCTCGATCCGCGCGAGCGCGTGATCACGGGCATTACCGCTCAGCTGCTCGTCGGCCAGCAGGATCACCCGCGGCTTCATGATATTGTCGCCGGCCGAAAGACGGGCAACCGGCTCGCCCAGCCAGCGAACCAGACCATCGGAGCTCAAAGCGAGATCGCCATTTCCACTGGCGTGCAGACGCGCGGCACGCGCCTCGTATTCGAGTGCGAGCGCCTTCTGCGCCGCAGCCTGCACGGCCTTCTGATCCGGCCCTTCCATTCCCGGCACCGGCGTGAACCGGAACCCGGCCAATTGGCCGACGTGATGACCTTCTACGAAGACATCACCATTTACACTGATTTCAGCTTCAAGCATCGCATTCTCTCTCAGGCGCCTCATGAGCACAGATGTCCTGCGATCAACAAAGCGTTTCGTCAACCTTTCATGTAGCGCATCGGACAATCGATCCTCGATTTCCCGAGTCTTTTCTTGCCAGTGTGTCGGATCGGCAAGCCATCCTGGGCGGTTCGATACATAAGTCCATGTTCTGATCTGCGCAATCCTCGCAGACAAGGTATCGATCTCTCCATCCGTGCGGTCGGCGCGACGCACCTGTTCGGCCATGAAATCCTCGTTCACCGTACCGCGCTTGACGAGGTCGAAATAGAGCGTGGAGATCAGATCCGCATGCTGCGCCGGCGCGATACGGCGATAGTCCGGAAGCGCGCAGGCCTCCCAGAGCTTTTCCACCCGTGCATCGGTCGTCGTCACGTCGATGATTTCGGGATAACGGGACAGATACTCCAGCGCCTGCTGGTCGATGGCCGGCAGGGCGCGCGAAAGCCCCTGGATCGCCGGCGCAGCGTCAAGGCTCGCACGCAGATTGGCGATAGAGGAAAAATCGAAGTTTTTCGTCCGCCACTGCAACACCTTCACCGCATCGAACCGATGCGTCTCAATCCGCTCCACCAGTTCGTCATCGAACGGGTCGACACGGCCTGTCACCCCGAAGGTGCCGTCACGAAGATGGCGGCCGGCGCGGCCGGCGATCTGGCCGATTTCGCCCGGATTGAGATTGCGGAATTGATAACCGTCGAATTTTCGGTCCTGCGCGAAAGCGACGTGATCGACATCAAGGTTAAGGCCCATGCCGATAGCGTCCGTCGCGACCAGATATTCGACATCGCCGGACTGATAGAGACCCACCTGCGCATTGCGCGTGCGGGGCGAAAGCGCGCCTAGCACAACGGCCGCGCCGCCCCGCTGGCGGCGCACCAGTTCGGCAATGGCATAGACCTCATCGGCGGAAAAAGCGACAATCGCCGTGCGCTGCGGCAAGCGGGTTATCTTCTTCTGGCCGGCATAAAAAAGCTGTGACAGACGCGGTCGCTCCACCACGGTAATTCCCGGCAGCAGCTTTTCGAGGATCGGGCGCATCGTGCCCGCCCCCAGCAGCAGCGTTTCCTCCCGACCGCGCAGATGCAGAACCCGGTCGGTAAAGATATGCCCGCGTTCGAGATCGCCTGCCAGCTGCACCTCATCGATTGCAACGAAGGCGGCCGTCGTTTCGCGCGGCATTGCTTCCACTGTGCAAACGGAATACTTGGCTTTTGGGGGTGAGATTTTTTCTTCGCCGGTTATCAGCGCCACATTGGGCGCCCCCACCTTTTCGACCAGACGGGTATAGACCTCGCGCGCCAAAAGGCGCAGCGGCAGGCCGATGACACCGCTGCCATGCGCCACCATACGCTCAATCGCGTAATGGGTCTTGCCGGTGTTGGTGGGGCCGAGAACGGCCGTGACACCGCGGCCGCTCAGGATCATGGGGCGAAAATTCAACGTACTATCCGCGAATCGACTTCATCTGCTTGGCGTGCCACCCACATCAACGGTACGGGCCGCACGCACCACACATGGCAACGCCTGCCGACAAAGGCAATAGGCCTCACCCGCAAAGTGCTACAAGGCAACCAGTCGACGAAAATTTCCATTTCGATTCAGATAGTTGAACAAGAAAAAAGAATCCGGCGAAAATGAAATCGATTCGGCTGCGGAACAGTCTGCGAACGAATCGAATACGAATCGCTGACTCCTCGTGATTCAACTTTTGTTCTCCGCAATATCTGGTTGGCGAAGTCACGGCCTCTACCAGATTATGAATCCGGATAAGTCCTTGGCCGGATTCGGCATTACGGTAAAACCGCCGGTCGGAAAATCCGGGAATCGGCTGTCAAGCGCCAATCCCGGAAAAGCCGTTCCGAAGCCAGCACCACAAGCCGAGATCAGAGTGCCTCACCGGTGAGCAAGCGCGGCGCATGTGCATCCGTGGTACCGGCGGCCTGGCCAATGAAATAGGATTTGAGACCCGGCAAACGATCCACCACGCCGAGACCGAAATCGCGCATGATGCGAATGGGACCGACATCATTGGAGAACAGCCGGTTCAGCACATCCGTGGTCACCCCCATCCGCAAGGTGTCGAACCGGCGCCAGGACTGATACCGCTCCAGAACATTGAGGGAGCCGATGTCGAGGCCGAGACGGTCAGCTTCAACCACGGTTTCGGCCAGAGCCGCCACATCCTTGAAACCCAGATTGAGGCCTTGACCCGAGATCGGGTGAATACCGTGCGCCGCATCACCGGCGAGCGCGAAACGCGACGCGACGAAGGACCGTGCCAAAGTGAGACCCAGCGGAAAGGCGCGTCGGGGACCGACAGGGCGGATCGTGCCGAGCTTGTGGCCGAACCGGCGCTCAAGCTCCTCCTCGAACACCAGGTCGTCAGCGGCCACAAGCCTGTCGGCGTCGGCGGTGCGTTCGGTCCAGACAAGCGAAGACCGGTTTCCCTTCAACGGCAGAATGGCGAAGGGTCCGGATGGCAGGAAATGCTCCTCGGCGCAGCCTTCGTGCGGTCGCTCATGCTCAACGGTCGTCACGATGCCCGACTGATCGTAAGCCCAGTGCACCGTCTTGATGCCAGCCATATCCCGAAGAGCCGAGCGAACACCATCACAGGCAATCAGCAATCGCGCTTCGAGCGTCGATCCGTCGGAAAGGTGAATAGCCGTCGACTGCGGTCCTGCGGTAAAATCGGAAACACTGAGGCCGTGGCGGATTTCTATGCCCAGGCGTGCGCAAAGGCCCCGCAACGCGCCTACCAGAGCGACGTTTGGAACCATATGGGCAAAGGGCCGGCCCTCTTCCACAGCGCCGTCAAACGTCAGGAACACGGGACGTACCGGATCGGCGGTTTTCGAATCGGTAACGATCATCTTGTGGATCGGCTGGGCTTCCGGCTCGATCTCGTTCCAGATGCCGAAAACATCGAGCATGCGGGTAGCCGCTGCGATAATGGCGGACGCGCGAACATCCTTTGCCCAGACATCCTCAGGAGCGGCTTCAATTACCTGCACATTCAGATGCGGGGCCGCCTGCTTGATTGCCACAGCAACGGAAAGACCGACATATCCGCCGCCTGCCACCACAACGTCCAGCATCGCGCTTCTCCTCAAATCTTGTGCATGCATCATCGGCGCACTATAGACCATGTGACGTCTTCCTACAGCCGGAGCAGGCCGAAAAAATGTCGCATCCCTTGCAATCGTCAGACCCGATGGCAAATCTCATCGCCACGCTCGATCTTGAGAAGCTGGAAGAGAACCTTTACCGGGGCGAAAGCCCGCAGATCGGCTGGCAACGGGTTTTTGGTGGTCAGGTCATTGCACAGGCCCTGATCGCCGCGCAAAGAACCGTGGATGACGATCGCTTCGTGCATTCGTTGCACGCCTATTTCATGCGTCCCGGCGACCCGCTGGTGCCCATCGTCTACCAGGTCGAGCGTATTCGCGATGGCGCCAGTTTCTGCACCCGTCGCGTGGTCGCCATCCAGCACGGCAAAGCCATTTTTTCCATGTCGGCGTCGTTCCAGATATTCGAGGACGGTTTTACCCATCAGATCAGGATGCCTGATGTGACGCCGCCTGAAAAACTGATGAGCGAGGAACAGATGCAGGCGGCTTTCCTCGCAAAGGCGCCCGCTTCGATCCGCAACTACTGGAGCAACAAGCGGCCGATCGAGATCAGGCCGGTCTCGCTGACCCACTACATCTCAAAAGAAAAGCTGGAGCCGCAGCAGGATATCTGGGTCCGTGCCGTTGGAAGCGTACCTGACGATCCGCGCCTGCAATCCGCCATTCTCGCCTATCTCTCCGACATGACGCTGCTGGACACCTCGCTCTATGCCCATGGCACGACGATCTTCGATCCTTCGATCCAGGTGGCAAGCCTGGACCACGCCATGTGGTTTCATCGTCCCTGCCGGCTGGAAGATTGGCTGCTCTATACACAGGACAGCCCCAGCGCCTCGGGCGCGCGTGGTTTGACCCGTGGCAATATTTTCACCAGACAGGGTGATCTGGTCGCCTCCGTGGCGCAGGAAGGTTTGATCCGCAAAAGGGCAAATGATTAAATAAAGTGCGTTTTCTAAAAATCGCACATTTTATAGACGCAAAATTCGCCGACAAATGCCCCTTTTTCAGACGTCCGTCATATAAACATTACATTTCAATAAGTTAGTTACACACTCAAAACTGGCACGCCCTTTGAATGTATGTCCGCAGTCGCTGTTACTGATCTGCCAGCGGCAGGAGAGTCGGCTCCGTGCCGAGGACAAACAAAGGATGGGAAACCAGATGAAAATTGTGATGGCCATTATCAAGCCGTTCAAGCTGGATGAAGTGCGCGAAGCACTCACCGGCGTCGGCATCCAGGGCCTGACCGTGACCGAAGTAAAGGGTTACGGGCGCCAGAAGGGACATACCGAGATTTATCGCGGCACGGAATATGCGGTGAGCTTCCTTCCCAAGCTAAAGATCGAGATCGCTGTTCCATCCGACGTCGTGGACAAGGCCGTCGAAGCGATCGCATCTGCGGCAAAGACCGGGCAGATCGGCGACGGCAAAATCTTCGTTTACTCAATTGAACAGGCCGTGCGCATCCGTACCGGCGAAACCAACACAGAAGCGCTTTGAAGCACGGCTGACAGGGGAGTTTTCTAGCTATGCAACTCAACAAGTTTTTGACGCTCGGCAAGCTGGGCGCAACAGCGACGGCCCTGATGGCCCCGGCCATCGCCTTTGCCCAGGATGCAGCGCCGGCCGCAGCCGCAGCGCCTGTTCCGGAAAAGGCCGACACAGCCTTCATGTATGTCGCCACAATCCTCGTGCTCTTCATGATCCTTCCGGGTCTGGCGCTGTTTTACGGCGGTCTCGTCCGCACGAAGAACATGCTCTCCGTTCTCATGCAGTGCACGGTCATCACCGCTGTCATGATGCTCATCTGGGTCATCTACGGTTACTCTTTCGCCTTCGGCGGCGGCACCGGCCCTTACTTCGGTGGCTTCGGCAAGCTGTTCCTGTCGGGCGTTTCGCTTGACAGCACCTCGGCAACCTTCTCGCAAGGTGTCGTGATCTACGAATACACCTTCATCGCCTTCCAGATGACCTTTGCGGCCATCACCCCGGCGCTGATCATCGGTGCCTTCGCGGAACGCGTGAAGTTCTCCGCCGTCATCCTCTTCACCATCCTGTGGGCCACCTTCGTGTATTTCCCGATCGCCCATATGGTCTGGGACGCAAACGGCCTGATCTTCGGCATGGGCGCTCTCGACTTCGCCGGCGGCACGGTCGTCCACATCAATGCCGGTATCGCAGGCCTGATCGGCGCGATCATGGTCGGCAAGCGCACCGGCTTCGGCAAGGACATGATGGCTCCTCACTCCATGACACTGACACTCGTCGGTGCAGCCATGCTGTGGTTCGGCTGGTTCGGTTTCAACGCCGGCTCCAACCTCGAAGCATCGGGTGGTGCGGTTCTCGCAACCATGAACACCTTCCTCGCAACCGCAGCCGCCATTGTTTCCTGGTCGCTGGTTGAAAGCTTCACCCGTGGCAAGGCATCCATGCTGGGCGCCGCGTCGGGCATGATCGCCGGCCTCGTTGCCGTCACACCTGCTGCAGGCTCGGTTGGCCCGATGGGTGCCATCGTTCTCGGCCTCATCGTCTCGCCGATCTGCTACTTCTTCGTCTCCGTGGTGAAGAACAAGTTCGGTTACGACGATACCGCTGACGTCTTCGGCGTTCACGGCATCGGCGGCATCATCGGCGCACTCGGCACCGGCATCTTCACCTCGCCGCTACTCGGCGGCACCGGCAAGCCCGAATTCTCCATCGCCTCGCAGCTCTGGACGCAGTTCGTGGCCGTCGCCATCACCATCGTCTGGTGCGCCATCGTCTCGGCAATCCTTTACAAGATCGTCGATGTGATCGTCGGGCTCCGCGTCCCGGTCGAAGCCGAGCGCGAAGGTCTGGACCTCGCCACCCACGGCGAAGCCGCTTACCACTCCTGATTCCGGGAAAATGGGGTTCTCCATCCCCATCCCCGAAAGAAAGGCCCGTTTCGACGGGCCTTTTTCTTTGCCGCCAGCCCGCCGTAACGCAGCCGTCTCAAAGCACAAATCCGCTCGAACGCTCACCCGAAAATGCTCTGATCTCCTCAAAAAACCGCATGGTTAACACGACATTAACCAGCTGGCGGTTAGTTTTCCCTGTCAATCCGGGATCAGGCCGTGTGCCGGATCTCGCCGAAACCAAAAAATGACGGGTTCAGGGACATGGGCAGAATGCATTCTCCGACATTCGATGGTCGTCACACACGTTTTGTGCTGACGGCGTTTTTCGTGCGGCAGATTATGGCTCTGGCCGGTTTCGCTCTGCTTGCCACGATTGCACTCGGTATCGCCGCGCTCGCGACGTGGAATGTGGCAGATCCGAGCCTGTCCTATGCCACAGGAAACCAACCAACCAATCTCCTGGGCTACGGCGGCGCGATCTTCGCGGATATCGTTATGCAGTTCCTCGGGCTTTCGGCCATCATTTCCCTGCTGCCGGTCATTGCATGGGCGATCGCCCTGATCGCCGGCCGCAAGCTGCAGCGCATACCCGCCCGCCTCGTGGCCTGGATCGCAGGCGCGATCGTCTGCGCCGCGTCCCTCGGCTGCTTTCCGGCTCCCGTCACCTGGCCGCTGCCGAACGGTATCGGCGGCGTGATCGGCGACATGATCCTTCGTTTCCCCGCCCTATTCATCGGCGCTTATCCCACGGGCACCGTTGCGACGATACTTGGGGTAATATTCGCCGCGCCGGCTGCCTGGCTCATGCTGTTTGCCGCAGGCATTGTCGGCGGTCTGGACGATGAACTGGAGCGTGAGGAACCCGCACCGGTCGTCAGCAAGGCCCGCGCCGTCCGCGAGGCGGAAGAGGAAGACGAGGATGATGGCGAGGGTTTCTTCGCCAATATTCTCGCCTTCGGCGCACTGACGCACTACTGGTACATCACCCAGGCCCGTTTTCGTCGCCTGTTCGGCCTGAAGTCGAAATCGCTGCATGACGAATTCGAACATCCCTATGATTTCAACGAGTATGAATTCGGCACGCTAAACGAGCCGTCGCGCCTCAAGACTGCGATCAACCGTCTCGACCAGCGCGCGGAACCCTCTTTCGAAGAACGAACTGCATCGCGTCGCCAGATGTCTCCTCCCTCCATCGCGCCCGGTCATGAAGACGATGGGGACGGCGAGCCGTCCTTCGGTACTGACGAGGCCCGCCTGCCAAGTGGCATCCTTTCCGATGACGACGTCGACCAGAAATTCACTGCCCGACAGGCGCCGGGACGCGGACAGACGAAAATAACCGCTCCTTCGGCACGCCCGAAGCCCAGTGAGCGTGTGGCACGCGAAGCACAGGCCTCTTTCATCGCCGCAGACGGTTTCCAGCTTCCTACCGTTCATCTTCTGGCGGAGCCCAAGAACATTGTTCGCGACAATACGCTAAGCGAAGAGGTGCTCGAGCAGAACGCCCGTCTTCTCGAGGGGGTTCTTGAAGACTTCGGCGTCAAGGGTGAAATCATTCATGTCCGCCCCGGCCCGGTCGTCACCCTTTACGAACTGGAACCGGCACCCGGCATCAAATCGTCGCGTGTCATCGGCCTCGCGGATGATATCGCCCGCTCCATGAGCGCGATCGCTGCCCGCGTCGCCGTTGTTCCCGGCCGCAATGCCATCGGCATCGAACTGCCGAACCAGACCCGCGAAACCGTGTTCCTGCGCGAACTGATCGGCAGCCGCGATTTCGAAAACAGCAAAGCCAAGCTTGCCATGGCGCTCGGCAAGACCATCGGCGGCGAACCCGTCATCGCCGATCTCGCCAAGATGCCGCACCTGCTCGTTGCAGGCACCACCGGTTCGGGCAAGTCCGTTGCCATCAACACCATGATCCTGTCGCTGCTTTACCGCATGTCGCCGGAACAGTGCCGCCTGATCATGATCGACCCGAAAATGCTGGAACTGTCGATCTATGACGGCATTCCGCACCTGCTTTCTCCCGTCGTCACGGATCCGAAAAAGGCGGTCGTCGCGCTCAAATGGACGGTGCGCGAGATGGAGGAGCGCTACAAGAAGATGTCCAAGATCGGCGTGCGCAATATCGACGGCTTCAACAGCCGCGTGCAGCAGGCGCTCGACAAGGGCGAGATCCTCACCCGCACGGTGCAGACCGGTTTCGACCGCCAGACCGGCGAGGCAATCTACGAAACGGAAGAGTTCGATCTGAAGCCCCTGCCCTATATCGTCGTCATCATCGACGAGATGGCCGACCTGATGATGGTGGCCGGCAAGGATATCGAAGGCGCGGTGCAGCGTTTGGCGCAGATGGCGCGTGCTGCCGGCATCCATGTCATCATGGCCACCCAGCGCCCCTCCGTTGATGTCATCACCGGCACGATCAAGGCCAATTTCCCGACCCGCATCTCATTCCAGGTCACCTCGAAGATCGACAGCCGCACGATCCTTGGAGAGCAGGGCGCCGAGCAGCTGCTCGGCATGGGCGACATGCTCTATATGGCTGGCGGCGGACGCATCCAGCGTGTGCACGGGCCCTTCGTTTCCGACAATGAAGTGGAAGAGATCGTCGCCTATCTCAAGACGCAGGGCTCGCCGGAATATCTGGAAGCGATTACCGAGGAAGAAGACGAGGACGGCGCTGGCGCAAGCCCGGCCGGCGGCGGCAGCTTCTCGGATTCCGAGGACCCCTACGATCAGGCCGTGGCCGTCGTACTTCGCGATGGCAAAGCCTCCACCTCCTATGTGCAGCGTCGTCTCGGCATCGGTTACAACCGCGCGGCATCGCTGATCGAACGCATGGAGCAGGAAGGCATTATCGGCCCCGCCAACCACGCCGGAAAACGCGAAATCCTCGTTCCCACGGAAGCAGATATCATCGAGCGATAATCCGCAACCAAGCGGCGTCGAGAAGCGTTATTACACGCTTTCACGTCATGAAGCCGCCGCGTTTTTCGCGGACAATCGCTGCGATGAAGGAGAACAGAATGAACGACCTGACCACCGGCGAAACGGCCAATGCAAGCGCAGCGCAAAATGGCGTGACGCGGCGTGGGGTGCTGACGGCATTTTCCATGGCTGCCGTGATCGCTGGCATCTCGCCGCTCGACGCCTTTGCCCAGGCAGCCGGCAATACCGCAACGGCACAGAAGATCGCGAACCACTTTTCGTCGGTAAAAACCATGATGGGTGAATTCGTGCAGTTCGGCCCGCGCGGGGAACAGACCGGCGGCAAGTTCTACATCGAACGGCCAGGCAAGCTCCGCTTCAATTATGAAGACCCCTCGCCGATGCGCGTCATCTCCGACGGCAAGAATGTCGTCATCGGCAATATGAAGCTGAAGACATGGGATCTCTATCCACTGTCGAAGACTCCGCTCAGCCTGCTTCTCTCCGACAAGATCGATCTCAGCAACCAGAAGGTCCGGGATGTGAAGGAAGAATCTGACCTGACCACCATCGTCCTCGGTGACAAGAGCGTGTTCGGTGATTCCACCATCACGCTGATGTTCGACCCGAAGACGTTCGATCTGCGGCAATGGACCACGACGGACGCCCAGAACAAGGACACGACAGTCATGATCTTCAACGTTCAGACCGGCGTGAACCTCGATGAACGCGTCTTCAGCATCAATTATGAAGAAGTACGCAAGCGCGGCTGACGCTCCCTGTCGATGTATGCTCTGTGAAGGCGGCTCTCAGGCCGCCTTTTTGATTTTGCCGCTAAAATACATTCCCGTTTTCATCACGATGTTATAAGCCTGCGCCCCGGAAACAGCCTCGAGGCCATGCTTCGAGGCGATAAAAGCGGAGCTCATGTATGTCGTTTTCGATAACTACCTGGAACATCAACTCCGTCAGGCTCAGAATGCCGATCGTCGAGCAGTTTCTGGTGCGTTACAAACCCGACATTCTCTGCCTGCAGGAAACCAAGTGCCCGAATGGCGAGTTTCCGATGAAGCCGTTGAAGGCGCTGGGTTACGAGCACGTGATCATTCACGGCCAGAAGGGCTATCATGGTGTCGCCATCGCCTCGAAAATCCCGCTGACGGAAGATCATCGGCAGGATTACTGCGGAATTGGCGACGCGCGCCATATTTCCGCGACTGTCCAGGTGGGATCGCGCCGCATCCGGCTCCATAATTTTTATGTTCCGGCAGGCGGCGACGAACCTGATCGCTCAATCAATCCGAAATTCGGCCACAAGCTGGATTTCATTGAGGAAATGAAGACATTGCGTGCCGATGGCGTGCCGGGCACCTCTTCCATCCTCGTCGGCGACCTCAATATAGCGCCGCTCGAAAACGATGTCTGGTCGCACAAGCAGCTTCTCAAGATCGTCAGCCACACGCCGGTGGAAACCGAGGGTATGCTGGACATCATGAAGAAGGGCAACTGGCTTGATCTGATGCGGCTGAATGTGCCGGCGACGGAAAAAATCTATACGTGGTGGAGTTATCGCGCCAAGGACTGGGAAGCGGCTGATCGCGGCCGCCGCCTCGATCACATCTGGTCGTCTCAGGATCTCGGCCCGTCGCTTGACAGGATCGAGATATTGCGGGAAGCCCGCGGCTGGAACCGACCATCGGATCACGTTCCAGTCACCGCCCACTTCCGGTTTTGAACCAATGCCGGACGCGGTGATCTGGCGCGCGGTCACATGAAGCGGTTCTGCAAACGGGCCGCACCGGCGGCCAGAGACGCGATATTGTCGCGAATGCGCGCCGAAACGATGTCGGCGACCTCAGGAAACTCTTCCACCAGGCGGTGAAAGAGAATGCGCGTTATCCGGATGACTTCGGAATCCTCCGCAGCCACGGCAGTAAATTTTCTTTCGCAAAGGGTAAAAAGCGCAAGTTCCGAAAGCAGGGCGCCCTTTCCGGGCGTAGCCTGCAGCACGGGCTTGCCGTCCCGTCCGGCTGAAAAAAGCTCGAAATGACCCGACGTCACGGCAAAGGCGCATTCGGCAGGGGAGTGTTCGCGAAACAAGGTCTGTCCCGCCGCGACACGCCGGCGCTCTGCGCCGAAGGCGATGAGCCGCAGCTGATCATCACTGAAGCCCGCAAACAACGGCACTTGCCCCAGCAGCATGATATCGTCGGTCAAGGCCATGTCGATTGTTACTCCGGAAAACCGCCTGCGTTGCTATAGCGGTTTTCCAATATCGGCCTTCAAAACACAAGGTGCTAGAGCAATGCTCAACAACTCGGGGGGACCCCCGGGGGTCTATCAGGGGACGATCTTGTAGCCGCCGTTCTCGGTTACGAGAATCTCGGCATTGGAAGGATCCCGCTCGATCTTCTGACGCAGGCGATAAACGTGCGTTTCGAGCGTGTGGGTCGTGACCCCGGAATTGTAACCCCAGACCTCTTCCAGCAGGACGTCACGCGTCACGACCGTGCTGCCTGCCCGGTAGAGATAACGAATGATCGCGGCCTCTTTTTCCGTCAGCCGGATTTTCTTGCCGTCTTCGGTCGTCAGGAGCTTCTGGCTGGGCTTGAACTGATAAGGACCAACGGTGAAGACCGCATCCTCGCTCTGTTCATATTGACGCAACTGGGCCCGGATGCGGGCGAGAAGCACGGCGAAGCGGAAAGGCTTTGTCACGTAGTCATTGGCGCCAGCCTCAAGGCCGAGGATCGTGTCGGAATCCGTATCGTGACCCGTGAGCATGATGATGGGCGCCTTGAAGCCGCCCTTGCGCAAAAGCTTCACGGCTTCGCGGCCATCCATGTCGGGAAGGCCGACATCCATGATGAGTAGATCGACCTGCGAAGTTTTGGCGGTCTGCATCGCCTGTGCGGCGTTTGCGCCGCTCAACAGCGAGAATTCCTCATAGGGAGACAATTGCTCGGTCAGCGTCTCCCGAAGATCGTCGTCATCGTCCACGAGAAGGATAGTGCGAGCCGTCATTCGGATTCTCAGCCTTTCTTACTTTAATCGTCAGCCAATTCAGCGGTTTGCCGGTAAAAGGTCAACCCATTGCCATCACATGATGAAGTGCTATGACTTCACGTTAAATAACCTGCAAAGCAAAATCTCGTGAAAAACATGAGCAAACGTCCCGTAGAACAACGTAAACGCGCATCAACGCTCATGGTTCGGCCAGCTCCTTTGAAAATCAACCGGGCCATCGTTCAGCTCGG
Source organism: Agrobacterium sp. 5Ca39 (assembly GCF_055382365.1). NCBI lineage: Bacteria > Pseudomonadati > Pseudomonadota > Alphaproteobacteria > Hyphomicrobiales > Rhizobiaceae > Agrobacterium > Agrobacterium sp. 5Ca39. The sequence goes on from NZ_AP026436.1 coordinate 2,419,040, forward strand.
CCATCTCACATTTCCGGCTGCCATCGGGCGCAATGGCCGTACTGCACGAAAACGAGAAGGTGACGGAAAGTCGCCGATTTCCTTGACCCGCCTGCTGCATGGCTTTTATCGCGGCGACCGCATGTCCGCCATCACGACTGCCCTGCCGATGCAACGTACGCGGAAATCGATGCTGTGGTGTGATGAGCCCGGCAACCCCAATTACAATAGGCTGGTCAAAGCACCTTTCGCGCCGAGCCACGAGGACATGATGCGCACAGATGGCCTTTACGATGTCTGTCTCGTGCTGGACTGGAACGTCACCTCAAGAAGCCGCAACCGCGGCTCGGCAATCTTCATGCATATGATTAGGCCGGGATATGAACCAACAGCAGGTTGCGTAGCACTGCATCCCCGCGACATGCGGCGCGTCCTGCCGCATCTGCGCAAAGGCACGAAAATCCGCATCTTGTGAATTAAGCCGGCACTTGGACAACAAAAAACCCGCCATAAAGGCGGGTTTTTTAGAAGGAAGAAACCGGCGATTACGCGGCTTCGTCCTGAGAATCGTCTTCCTCGACAGCCTTGCCGCGCTTGGGGCCCTTGGCAAGGTTGACTTCCACCAGGCGAACAGCCTCGGTTTCGGACATCTTGTTGACAGCGGCGATTTCGCGCGCCATGCGGTCGAGAGCGGCTTCGTAAAGCTGGCGCTCGGAATAGGACTGCTCAGGCTGGTTTTCCGCGCGGTAAAGATCGCGAACGACTTCCGCGATCGCGATGAGATCGCCGGAGTTGATCTTCGCATCATATTCCTGCGCACGGCGCGACCACATGGTACGCTTCACACGTGCCTTGCCCTGCACCACTTTCAGCGCCCGCTCGACAAAATCGCCTTCGGAAAGCTTGCGCATGCCGATGCTGACGGCTTTGGCGACGGGAACTTTAAGACGCATCTTGTCTTTTTCGAAATCAATGACAAAAAGCTCAAGCTTCATGCCGGCGACTTCTTGTTCCTCGATGGCAGAAATGGTACCGACACCATGAGCGGGATACACAATCGCTTCACCGGTTTTAAAGCCGTGATGTGCTGGAGATTTCTTCTGCTGGGTCGTCATTCGTTCTAAAAACTCCCTGTTACATACCCGGGGATGCCGGGGTTGGGTCGGTCAGGCCCTGATGAGACGGGGGAACCGTCAGGTGATTCCGCACTGGTCCAGCCGTGCACGCAAAAATACACCTTCCCGCCTCGCGGGGTTCGATAACGTAAACGCTCGATATGTCACGGAAACCGCGTGCAAAAGAGGTGTTGCTTTCGTGGTGTTTTTGGGCACACAAATGCCGCGCTGTGGATCAGTGTTGTTGGTGTACCACAAAAATAGGCGCAAATCAATAATTTGCTTCAACCGTGGCCGCAACATCACATTGCGGCTCAAGAACCGCTTAAAAATTAGCCCAAAAATACTGTCGTATGCTTCTAAACTGAGCCTCGCGAGAAAAGAAGCAAAAAAATTTCACTTACCGCCTGAAGAAACACGATAGCCTCTTAAACTCTTCGTAATTCCACGCCAATATCCGATTCGACTGAAAAGGCAAAATCCGCAAATTGGCGATGCTTTTTTATATTAAAGTGTGATTTTTGGAGGAATCCACATCAAATGGGCTACAGAAACAATCCAAAACGCGAAAAACAGATCGAAAAAGCGCGCCAGCAGGCAATTGCCGAAAATGTCGAATTTCTTGATCCTGGTATTCTTTATGGAAGGGCAAGTGTCGACGATATAGAATATTATTCCGCCGAGATGCTGGCGGCGAGTGCCGCCCACAGTTTCCAGGCGCTTTCGCGGTGGACCGGGGACACCCCTCATATCAGCATTTCCCAAGTCGAGGGTGTTTCCCCGCGGGACGTGCCGGTAACGGTTCTGACCATTATCGGCCGCAACATGCCCTTCCTCTACGATTCTGTTATGGGCGAAGTCACCAGTAGTTATCGCGGTCTTTATCTTGCCGTGCACCCGATCCTCGTCCGAGACGATGATGCGAAGGGTGGTTACCGCCTTGCCGAGCCCGATGATGATCCGGCCGGCAATATAAGTCTTATCCAGCTGCACATCGCACCGCTTTCGCAGCAGGGAGCCTCGGCTCTGGAAGAGCGGCTTCGCTTCGTGCTGAAGCAGGTGGAATCGGCCTATCGCGACTGGCGGCCCATGCTGGCGAAGCTAGACGAGGCGTTGGATGAACTGTCGAAACGCGGCTCGTCGCGGCGCAAGGCCGAACGGACGGAGGCGGTCGAATTCCTCAACTGGCTTCGCAACGACAATTTCACCTTCCTGGGCATGCGTGACTACACCTATTCCGGCAAGGGGAAGAACGCGAAGATCGAGCGCGGTGACGGCGTCGGCCTCGGCAGCCTCAGCGACCCGGATGTCCGCGTGCTGCGACTCGGCAAGAATGCCGTGACGACGACACCGGAAATCCTTGCCTTCCTCGATGGCCCGGATTTCCTCATCGTTACCAAGGCTAATGTGAAGTCCATCGTGCATCGTCGCGCCTATATGGACTATATCGGCATCAAGCGCTTCGACGAGGACGGCAATGTCGTTGGTGAGCTGCGTATCGTCGGCCTTTTCACCGCAACTGCTTATACGCGTTCGGTCAAGCAAATTCCCTTGCTGCGCGCCAAGGTCGCGGAAGTCGAGCGGCATTTCGGCTTCGATCCAAACAGCCATTCGGGCCGCATCCTGCAGAACACGCTGGAAGCCTATCCGCGTGACGATCTTTTCCAGATCGAAACCGACCTTCTGATCCGCTTCATCGAGCAGATCATGGAGCTCAGCGACCGTCCGCGTGTGCGCGTGCTCGCACGTATAGACCGTTTCGACCGCTTCGTTTCGGCCATCATCTTCGTTCCGCGCGAGGAGTATAATTCCTATGTGCGCGAGAAGATCGGCGATTATCTGAGCAGGGTCTATGACGGGCATATATCGGCCTATTATCCCGCCTTTCCCGAAGGCGCCGTTGCCCGCGTCCATTTCATTGTCGGCCGCACGGAAGGCAAGACGCCCCGCATCGCCCAGGACAAGCTCGAAGATGCCGTCAGCGATATTGCGGCACGCTGGATAGATCACTTCGTCTCCCTGTCCGAACCGGGCGCACCGGTGCTGGAAGTGGATCAGGCCTATCAGGAAGCTTTCACGCCCGAAGAGGCGATCGGCGACATGCCTGATATTCTGGCCGCTGTGAAAGGCGACCCGGTCCGCATTGAATTCCATCAGCAGGAAGGCCAGCCGGCGGGAACGCTATCCCTGAAGATTTTCCACCGCGAAGGCCATCTTCCGCTTTCACGACGTGTTCCGCTGCTCGAAAATCTTGGTTTTAACGTCATCAGCGAGCGCACTTTCGATATCGGCGTCGTGGCGGATGGCGAAAAGCACGACATCGTGCTGCACGACATGGAACTGTCGGTCGCGGCCAGCACGACACTCGACCTGCCGCATTACGGACAGAAACTCGAAGAAGCTTTCCTTGCTGCTTTTTCAGGAAAGGTGGACAATGACAACTTCAACCGCCTGATCCTTGCCTGCGGTCTCACGGTGCGCGAAGTCTCGGTGCTGCGCGCCTACGCACGGTACCTGCGCCAGACCGGAATCGTCTATTCGCAGGAACATATCTCCGAAACGCTCTATAAATATCCTGACATCTCCAGGAATATTTTCGCGCTGTTCAAGGCCGGCTTCGATCCATCCATCGAAGAGAAGAAGCGGCTGAAGAAACTCGCGGAAATTCATAAGGCAATCGAAGCAGCCCTGAGCGGCGTTCCCAATCTCGATGAGGACCGCACCCTCCGGCGTTACGTCAACGCCATCGATGCAACCCTGCGCACCAATTACTTCCAGAAAAATGCCGACGGCACGCCGCGTGACATTCTGGCATTCAAATTCGATCCCAAACATCTGGACGGCCTGCCCGATCCGCGCCCCTTCCGCGAAATCTTCGTTTACGGAACCGAGGTCGAAGGCGTGCATCTGCGTTTCGGCAAGGTTGCACGCGGTGGTCTGCGCTGGTCGGATCGCGGCCAGGATTACCGCACGGAGGTGCTCGGTCTTGTCAAGGCGCAGCAGGTGAAGAACGCGGTCATCGTGCCCGTCGGCGCCAAGGGCGGTTTCTTCCCCAAGAACCTGCCCGCCGGCGGCTCCCGCGACGAGGTCTTCAATGCCGGCCTCGAGGCCTATAAGACCTATATCCGCACACTGCTGTCCATCACCGATAATATTGTCGACGACGCCATCGTGCCGCCGGCTGACACATTGCGGCTCGATGGTGACGACCCCTATTTCGTCGTCGCCGCCGACAAGGGAACGGCCACCTTCTCCGATACGGCAAACGGCCTTGCCCATGAAGCCGGCTTCTGGCTGGACGATGCTTTCGCATCGGGCGGTTCGGCCGGTTACGACCACAAGAAGATGGGCATCACCGCGCGTGGCGCATGGGAGACGGTGAAGCGCCATTTCCGGGAGATGAACACCGACATCCAGACCACACCCTTCACGGTGGCGGGTGTGGGCGATATGTCCGGCGACGTCTTCGGTAACGGCATGCTGCTGTCGGAGAAGATCAGGCTTATCGCCGCCTTCGACCACCGCGATATCTTCATTGATCCGGATCCCGATACCGACAAATCCTTCGCCGAGCGCAGGCGGCTGTTCGAATTGCCACGTTCCAGCTGGCAGGATTATGACCGTTCGGCTCTCTCTGCCGGCGCGATGATCATTTCGCGCTCAGAAAAATCGGTGACGCTGACTCCGGAAGCTGTGGCGGCCATCGGCATCGACAAATCAGTCGCCACACCGTTCGAAATCATGACCGCCATCCTGAAGGCCCCGGCCGATCTCCTCTGGTTCGGCGGCATCGGCACCTACATCAAGGCGGCGGTGGAAACCAATGCCGAGGTGGGCGACAGGGCAAACGACCCCATCCGCGTCAACGCCACGGAGGTGCGCGCCAAGGTCATCGGCGAAGGCGCCAATCTCGGTATCACCCAGAAGGGGCGCATCGCCTATGCGCTTTCGGGCGGGCGCTGCAATTCCGACGCCATCGACAACTCGGCAGGCGTGAACTCCTCCGACGTCGAGGTCAATATCAAGATCGCACTCGCCTCCGCCGTCAATAGCGGTCGCCTGACGATGCCGAAGCGTAACCAGCTTCTCGCCTCCATGACGCCTGAGGTGGCGCAGCTGGTATTGCGCAACAACTACCTGCAATCGCTTGCGATCTCGCTGACCGAGCGGCTGGGCCTTTCAAACCGGGAAGAACTCGGCCGCCTGATGAGCGCACTGGAGGCAACCGGGCAGTTGAACCGCAAGGTCGAAACCCTGCCCAACAATGCCGAGTTCAGCGAGAGATACGCCAACGGCAAACCGCTGACCCGGCCAGAGATCGGCGTGCTCCTGTCCTATGCCAAGCTCACTTTGTTTGATGCACTGGTGGCAAGCACGCTTCCCGACGAACCCTATCTCCAGCATCTGCTGGTCGATTATTTTCCGGCCAAGATGCAGAAGAACTATGCCGACGATATCAAATCGCATCGCCTGCATCGCGAAATCGTCGCGACCGCACTTGCCAATGCCGTGGTCAATCGCGGCGGCCCCGGCTTCGTGCAGAAACTTGCCGATGCAAGTGGTCTGCTTGCGGCCGATGTCGTCAAGGCAGCGGTAATCGTTGAAGATGGCTTCGGTCTCAAACGACTGTGGAGCGAGGTCGATGCGCTCGACGGCCAGATCGGGGGCGAAGTTCAGAATGGGCTTTATGCCACGATCACGCGTATCTTCACGGATGCGAGCAGGCTCTATCTGCAAACCGGGAGCGCGGGTACGACCCCGGGCGACATGGCGACGGAAATCGAGCGCCTGAAAACCGCGATCAAGACGCTGTCACCGGCAGCGGCGAAATATCGCCGCGAACTCGGCATCACGGAAATCGATGGGGTTCCGTCCGCTCTTCTGGAGGAACTCGATACGCTCTCGCTGCTCGTCTATGTGCCTGAAATCATGCGCATCGCCGAGAGTGCGGGCACAACGCTCGCGCGCGCCGCTGAAAGCTACGCCACCGTCTCCTCGACCTTCCGTGTCGCGCGCCTGCTGGATGCCAGCCAGCGCATCACACCGGCGGATCATTACGAGAGCCTGGCTCTCCTGCGCAGCCAGGACCAGATTTCCTCATCGAGACGCCGGATCGTTATCTCCGCCCTGACAGAATATGCCAGGGAGAAGGATCCGGTTCAGGCCTGGTATGCGGCGGATCGCGTGCGGGTCAATCGTATCGTCTCCGAACTCGGCGCGCTCAGCGAGAGCGGCGATACAAACCTCGCGCGGCTCACCGTGGCGGCGGGCCTGCTTGGCGATATCGTTCAGGCACGCTGATTGGCCGCCTTAAAAACGCCATCCGGGTCACCACCCGGATGGCGCCAGACAAGACGATGCACCGGCATCGCGCCGTATTTCGCAATTTCCGATAGGACGATGAATGACTAGCCCTGCCCCAAATGCGCAAGCAGTCGTTACCAAACGCGGCATCTGGGGCTGGGTGATGTTCGACTGGGCGGCGCAACCCTTCTTCACGGTTGTCACGACCTTCGTTTTCGGGCCCTATTTCGTCGCCCGCCTCACCGACGATCCCATTTCGGCCCAGGCGACGTGGAGCAATGTGGCGACGGTCTCGTCGATCATCATCGCCCTCTTCTCCCCTATCCTCGGCTCCATTGCCGACCAGTCCGGCGCACGCAAGCCGTGGATCGCCTTCTTTGCCGTCATCAAGATCGTCAGCCTGTGTCTCCTTTGGTACGCGGCACCGGGATCGCCGGTCATTCTGCCCGTTATCTGCATGATCCTCGCCTCCATCGCGGCGGAATTCTCGATCGTCTTCAACGATTCCATGATGCCGCGGCTCACCAATCCACAAAATGTCGGGCGCATTTCCAATCTCGCCTGGGGGCTCGGTTATCTCGGCGGCATGGTGGTGCTGATTGCAGTCGTCACCCTGCTGGCGGCAAACCCCAAGACCGGGCTGACGCTCGTGGGAATCACGCCTCTTTTCGGCCTCGACCCCGCCTCCGGGCAGGACGCGAGAATAACCGGACCAATTGCCGCGCTCTGGTACCTGATATTCATTCTGCCAATGTTCTTATTGACTCCGGACTCTAACAAGGGTCTGCCTTTCGGGGCCGCAATCCACTCCGGACTTCGGGAGTTAAAGACGACACTTCGCGAGCTTCGTCACCGCCCCATGCTGCTACGGTTTCTAATCGCGCGCATGCTTTATCAGGATGGCGTGAATGGCGTCGTAATCTTGGGAGGCGCATTCGCGGCGGGAATGTTCGGGTGGGAGACAATTGAAACTGGTCTCTTTGGCATCCTTCTGAATGTCGTCGCCATCGTCGGATGCTTTGCCGCAGGGCGTGTTGATCAAACCCTCGGGTCGCGCAACACCGTACTCATAAGTCTGGTGCTGCTTTTGCTTGCGACCATTGGCATCGTTTCCACAGAAAAAGGTTCAACCCTATTCGGATTGCTTCAACTTTCCACGGATGACAATGACAGTTTCTTCGCGACAGCAGCCGAAAAGGCTTACCTGCTTTATGGGGTGCTGATCGGGCTTGCTTTCGGCCCTGTTCAAGCCTCATCGCGTTCCTATCTTGCCCGCAACATCAGCGTAGCGGAAGCCGGCCGCTATTTCGGCATCTATGCGCTTTCCGGTCGCGCCACGAGCTTCATGGCGACACTGTCATTTTCCATAGCTACCACTCTCAGCGGCTCCGCCCACATCGGCATGGCAACGCTAATCGTCTTTCTCGGAGCCGGTTTCCTGATGCTGCTGCGCGTGCCCGAACGAACGGCAGGCTGAAGGCGCAAGTGAGGCCGACGCCTTGTTAAAGTCGAGCATCGGCCAGTTGGCGCTGGCTCAGAGCTGGTCGAGCTTTTGCTGCAATGCGCGCAACTGCGCTTTCAGCTCATCGATTTCGGACGGATTGGGCTTGCGGGTTTCCTTGGGCGCCTGTGGCATTGCAAAAGGCGTGAAACCCTGCATTGCCTGCCGGAACAGTTCCGTATTACGGCGGATCTGCTCTTCCATCATTTGCAATGGCGCCTGAAAATTGCGGGCGAGCGAGCCGTCACCGAAAGCCTTGGCCATATGCTCCTGCATCTGGCTCTGCTGGTCGGAAAAGGTCTTCATGGAATGTTCGAGAAATGTCGGCACGACCATCTGCATCTGGTCGCCATAATAGGAGATCAATTGACGCAGAAACGCCGTCGGCAACAGCGTATTGCCGGTTTTGGCCTCCTGTTCGACGATGATCTGCGTCAGCACGGCGTGCGTGATGTCTTCGGATGACTTCGCGTCCTGAACCTTGAAGTCTTCACCACGCTTGACCATCTGCGCCAGATCATCAAGCGTCACATAGGTGCTGGTGCCGGTATTGTAGAGCCGCCGATTGGCGTATTTTTTAATGATCGTTTCGCCGTCGTGTTTCGCCATGCCCGCCTCCTCGCGATGATGGTATTTTTTTGTTTTTTGGTGTTATTGCTCTTCCCGGCGCAAAGTGTATGCGCAAAATGCGCTGTCTGACAAATGTTTTGTGCATCGCAACAGTTTGTTTTTTGCGCAGCAATTTTTAGCAAGATTCCAACGTGATTTAGCAATATCTTTTAAAGGAACTTTCGTCATTTGACTTGGATTGAAAGCTTTGCCAGTCTCCGCCCGCAAGTGAGGAGAAAACAAATGACCCTGCCTTCAATCGTGATTGCCAGCGCTGCGCGCACCGCCGTCGGCTCTTTCAATGGCCACTTTGCCAATACGCCAGCCCACGAACTCGGCGCGACCGTTATCAGTGCCGTGCTTGAACGTGCCGGCGTTGCGGCGAACGAAATTGATGAAGTCATTCTCGGTCAGGTCCTCACCGCGGGCGAAGGGCAGAACCCGGCGCGGCAAGCGGCAATGAAGGCAGGCATTCCGCAGGAAGCGACCGCTTTCGGCCTCAACCAGCTCTGCGGCTCGGGCCTGCGCGCCGTGGCCCTCGGCATGCAGCAAATCTTGACGGGTGATGCGGACATCGTCATTGCCGGCGGTCAGGAATCCATGTCCATGGCGCCTCACTGCGCCCATTTGCGTGGCGGCGTGAAAATGGGCGACTTCAAGATGATCGACACCATGCTGAAGGACGGCCTGACCGACGCCTTTTACGGCTATCACATGGGCATCACCGCTGAAAACATAGCCCGCCAGTGGCAACTCTCCCGGGATGAGCAGGACCAGTTTGCGGTCTCATCCCAAAACAAGGCTGAAGCCGCACAGGCTGCCGGACGTTTCGTGGACGAAATCGTCGCTTTCACCGTGAAGGGTCGCAAGGCCGATATCGTCATCGACGCCGATGAACATATCCGCGCCGGCGCCTCGCTGGAAACAATGGCCAAGTTGCGCCCTGCCTTCGACAAGGACGGCACCGTGACGGCGGGGAACGCCTCAGGTCTGAACGACGGCGCAGCCGCCACGCTTTTGATGTCGGAACAGGAAGCAGAAAAGCGCGGCATCAAGCCACTGGCCCGCATTGCCTCCTGGGCGACGGCGGGCGTCGATCCGCAGATCATGGGCACCGGCCCCATTCCCGCCTCCCGCAAGGCCTTGGCCAAGGCCGGCTGGTCGATAGGCGATATCGGCCTCGTCGAAGCCAACGAAGCGTTTGCAGCCCAGTCCTGTGCCGTCGTGCGCGAGCTTGGCCTTGATCCTGATATCGTCAACGTCAACGGCGGAGCGATTGCCATCGGCCATCCGATCGGTGCTTCGGGCGCCCGCGTCCTGAACACCCTGATTTACGAGATGCGCCGCCGTAATGTGTCCAAGGGTTTTGCGACACTCTGCATCGGCGGCGGCATGGGTGTAGCCATGTGCATCGAGGCGCTCTGACGCGCGGGCCGCCCGCACTTGCCAAAAAGCAATTCCGGTTCAGCGGACAATAGGATAGAAGCGGCCTCCCATTGGCCGCATTTCTGTGGCGGTTGAGCACGACGAACAAGCACCTGCACAACTGCAGGCGCTTCAATGACAGGTCATGGAGGCCTAGATGAGCCGGGTTGCTTTGATTTCCGGCGGGACGAGCGGTATAGGTGCCGCCATCGCCCGCGCCCTGCAGGCAGCCGGCTATCGGGTGGCCGTCAACTATGCCTTCACGACGGACCGGGCCGAGACATTTCAGACGGAGACAGGCATTCCTGCGTTCCAGTGGGACGTGCGCGACTACGACGCGTGCGTCAACGGTATCGCTGAGGTGGAGGAAACCCTCGGGCCGGTCGAAATCCTCGTCAACAATGCCGGCATCACCCGTGACGCCATGTTTCACAAGATGACACCGCAGCAGTGGCGTGATGTCATCGACACGAACCTCACCGGCGTCTTCAACATGACCCACCCCGTCTGGCCGGGCATGCGGGAGCGCGGTTTCGGCCGCATCGTCAATATTTCCTCCATCAATGGACAGAAGGGTCAGGCGGGCCAGGTCAATTACTCCGCGTCGAAAGCCGGCGATATCGGCTTCACCAAGGCGCTCGCGCAGGAGGGCGCAAGCCGCAATATCACCGTCAACGCCATCTGCCCCGGCTATATCGGCACGGAAATGGTGAGAGCGATCCCGGAGAAGGTTCTGGCCGAGCGGATCGTACCACAAATCCCCATCGGACGGCTTGGGGAACCGGAGGAGATCGCGCGTTGCGTCCTGTTTCTCGTCTCGGACGAGGCTGGCTTTATCACCGGTTCCACAATGACGGCCAATGGCGGTCAGTATTTCGCCTGACATTTACACGTCCGCTGCTCCGGCCGGTTCAGATCAGTAAACTTCTCGTGATATCGTGACAGCACATTTTGGCGCGCACGAAAACTTGAGCAGGACAGGACGTAAAAAAGAGACAGCTAAACCAATGAAAATACGACATTTTTCGTATAGTTTAGAACGAGTCTAGAAATCGTTATGAATTTGAAAAGAGGTTTTTCTTGACATTCGCTGTCCTGTTTTGGTTTAAGAACGAAAACAACGTGTTGCGTCATACAGGCAGTCCATCATGCTGGTTTGCAGCTGCAATTACATCACCGATCATGAGATCAAGGACGTTATCAACGAGCTCCTCGATGAGGACTGTTGGCAGCTTATCGTTCCCGCAAAAGTGTATCATGCCATGGAAAAGCGCGGTCGCTGCTGTGGCTGCTTTCCGACCGTTGTCGACCTGATTATCAAAACCACGGAAGAATATCACGCCCGTCGGCACTCGACTGAGGCCGATGTTTTTGATTTTATGTCCCGCCTGAAGCGATTCCACGAAGAGAACAGGAGAGCGGACATTGAAAGGCGACAAAAGAGTCATCGAGCGGCTTAACGAAGCCCTTTTTCTCGAACTCGGTGCAGTAAACCAGTATTGGCTTCATTACCGGCTTCTGAATGACTGGGGTTACACCAAGCTTGCCAAAAAGGAGCGTGCGGAATCCATCGAAGAGATGCAGCACGCAGACAAGCTTATCGACCGGATCATCTTCCTGGAGGGCCATCCCAACCTCCAGACCGTTGCTCCCCTGCGTATCGGACAGAATGTCAAGGAAGTGCTCGAAGCCGACCTTGCTGGTGAATATGATGCAAGAGCGTCTTATAAGAAATCCCGCGATATCTGTCATGAGGCCGGTGACTACGTTTCGATGAAGCTGTTCGAAACGCTGCTGATCGACGAGGAGGGTCATATCGACTTCCTCGAGACCCAGCTCGAACTGCTCGGCAAGATCGGCGAAGAAAAATACGGCCAGCTCAATGCGGATTCCGCCAACGAAGCGGAAGACCACTAAAATACGGAAAAGGCGGCCGGCGGCCGCCTTTTTATTTATCGGAAAGGTGCCGGAATTCGGCAACCACTTTCTCGTAGACGCCGCGCTTGAACGGAACGATGAGTTCAGGCAGGCTCTCCATCGGCTTCCAGTCCCAGGCATCGAATTCGGCTGCGTGCCCCGTCGGTGGCGGATCGATCTGGATTTCGCTTTCGTCGCCTTCGAACCGGAATGCGAACCAGCGCTGTGCCTGGCCGCGATATTTACCCCTCAATCCGATGCCGATCAGTTCCGGCGGAAGATCGTAGTGGATCCAGTCGCTCGCTTCCGCCAGCAGCCGCACCGTTTTCATTCCCGTCTCTTCGTGAAGCTCGCGAATGGCCGCAGCCAGAGGCCGCTCGCCCTCATCAATCCCCCCCTGTGGCATCTGCCACAAATGCGGCGAGCCATCATATTCGGAATTGCCTTCCTTGATGCGCCGGCCGGCCCACACCAGGCCTTCGGCGTTCAGAACCATCATCCCCGCACAGGGACGATAGGGCAAATCTTCTGCTTTGATTGTCATGGGTTTCCCGCATTGTCTGAGCGCCACAAGGGCGCGGAAATGGCCGCAGGCAAGGTTTACTGCCCCGCCGGCTCCGAAACAAGGGCGGAAACGCCGACGATCTCGATACCGCGGCCCGCCGCTTCCCGGGACCACCGCGAGATCGCCGCAATGCTTTCATCAAAAGCAGAAGCCACCCCGATCGCCTGACCATTGCGGCGCGCGACCCGCTCCAATTCGTCCAACTTCCGCAAGATGGAAGCTTCGGTCACTTCGCCATCAAGCAGAATATCGGCAAAACCCTGGGGGGCAGAGATGGCCTTTGCAATCCCGCCACTCAGGGACTGCGCTGACGAACCATCGTCCAGAAATAGCAGACCACGTTTGCCGATATCACGCATCACCGGCTCCAGCGCCGCCTGCTCGGCGAGAAAGCGCCCGCCGAGATAATTCATGATGCCGGTATAATTGGTGATTTTGGCCATGGATCGATGCAGCCGGTCGAGGTTTACCTTGGCGGGATCGGCGGCAATCAATGTATCCGGGCCGGGATTGGTGCCGGGATAACCAAAGGGCTCCAGCGGTATCTGGAGAAGAATTTCGTGGCCCTCACGGCGTGCTTCCTGCATCCAGCGTTGAAGGCTGTTGCCGCTGGCGGCAAAGCCAAGCGTCACCTCCGGCGGCAGTTCCCGTATCGCCTTTTGCGAGCCTGTCTGGCTGAGGCCGAGACCACCGACCACGATCGCCACCCGCGTGCCCCGCGCTCCCGACCAGGGCCGCGCATATTGCTCCATCGGCCGCAATCCGTCGGCGCCCACCACTGGCAACCTGCCAAAGGCCGTATCCTGGAGCAATTCCTCGTTGGGCCGCGTGGCCATCCGCGGGTCCTGGCCATAGGTCTGGCCGCTCATCAACACAGGCCCGTCATTATCACGGGGCCGAGGAGAATAGACTGAGACAACATTACCATCGGGCATGGTCGCACGATTGATGTTCGCGCCAGATCGGCCACTTTCCGGTTGCAGACCAGCCGTTTCGGCCTCCCCGTCCGGTACGGATGGTTCAGCTTTGTTTTGCGCAGGCGTCAGTTCAAGGTCCGGCCCGGTCGCCGTCCTCTGCAGATTGCCGGGCGAGAGCGCCGTATAGACGGACAGTCCGCCGATGGAAAGAACTGCAAGCGCCGCCAGAACCATAATGACGGAAAAGCGCCGGTTGATACCGGCGCTTTTTTTCTGACGACCCAGAAGCGGTTTTCGCAGGTCCGAAGGCAATGAACGATCCGTCCAGAGGGTTTGTCAATCGAGATGGAGTGCCGGAAGCCGGCACAGCGCTCTTATTGCTTGTTGACCACAGCCTTTTCCGGGTTGGGCGGGAAAGACGGATCCGTCTTGACGCCACGCAACAGGTCAAGCGCATAGTTAAGCTGGATGTCGTCCTTGGCGTCCGGCGGAACATAGGCCGAAGAACCCGAACCTTCGTCCGTTTCGCTCTGACCCTTGATGTGCCCGGAGAGACTGGATTCGCCCTCTGCCGTGACGCGACCCTGCAATTCCGGCGGCAAAGGCTGCTCTACCTTGATATCGGGCTCGATACCTGTTCCCTGGATCGATTTGCCAGACGGCGTGTAATAGAGCGCGGTGGTCAGACGCAGCGCACCGGCCTCGCCGAGCGGAATGATCGTCTGAACCGAACCCTTGCCGAAGGAGCGCGTGCCGACAACGGTCGCGCGACGCAAATCCTGCAGAGCGCCGGCAACGATCTCAGACGCCGAAGCCGAACCGCCGTTGACGAGCACGATCACCGGCTTGCCGTCGGTCAGATCGCCGGCCGTTGCGTTGAAGCGGCGGGTCTCGTCGGGGTTACGGCCACGGGTCGAAACGACCTCACCACGCTCAAGGAAGGCGTCGGAGACATTGATCGCCTGATCGAGCAGACCGCCCGGGTTGAGGCGCAGGTCGAGCACGTAACCCTTCAGCTTGTCGGCAGGAACATCCGCCTTGATCTTCTTGATCGCCTTTTCGAGATCGTCGTAGGTCTTCTCGGTAAAGGAGATGACGCGCAGATAACCGACATTGTCGCCCTCGACACGCGACTTGACCGCGCGAACGGCAATCACGTCGCGCACAACGGTAATTTCAAGCGGCTTGTCGGCGCCCTGGCGGATGACGGTCAGCTTGATGGGCGTCTTGACTGCGCCGCGCATCTTTTCGACCGCCTGCTCCAACTTCAGTCCGCGAACCGGCGTACCATCGATTTCGGAGATGAAGTCGCCGGCAAGGATGCCCGCGCGGGATGCTGGCGTATCATCCATCGGAGAGATGACCTTGACCAGTTCGTTTTCCATCGTCACTTCAATGCCGAGGCCGCCGAACTCACCCTTGGTCTGGGTGCGCATGTCGTTGGCGTCCTTCGCATTCATGAAGCTTGAATGCGGGTCGAGCGAGCTGAGCATGCCATTAATGGCATTTTCCACCAGCTTCTCGTCATCCGGCGGCGTCACATATTGCGCACGCACGCGTTCGAACACGTCGCCAAAGATCGACAGCTCCTTATAGGTCGAAGGCCCGGCCGCCTGTGCCGGCATGCTCGCCGAATAAATCACGCTCATCGCCGTGGCGCCCATAAGCCCACCGATAAGGAGAAGCGAAACCTTACGAATCATTGTGCGCCCTTCCGGTATTTTTTGCGGTCCACCACGGTTGGGAATCAACCGGTACACCATCTTTCCTGAACTCAATGTAGAGCGTTGGCCTGTCGGTTTCCAGCGCCAATGCTGCTGCACTCGCTACTCTTTTCGCCCCCATGGAGGCGATCGGCTCTCCGGAGAACACGAACATGCCCTGCCGGGTTCTTACATTATCCATGCCCGTCATGACCACGTGATACCCATCGCCGGTATTGAGGATGATCATGCGACCGTAGCTGCGAAAATCGCCGGCAAACACCACGAAGCCGTCCGCAGGCGCCGTCACGATGGCCTCCGGGCCGCTCGCGACGACAACTCCCTTGGAAAAATGGCCCGTACCATCCGCATCGCCGAAGCGCCGCAGCACTTCGCCCGCCACCGGAAACTCCAGCTTTCCCTTCAAACTCGCGAAGGGATATGCGGGCGCAATACGGTTTTTATCGGGCATTCCAGCCTCGGCCGCGGCGCGCTGCTTTTCGCGTTCCGCCTCCGAAAGACGGGCCAGACGCTGCTCTTCCGCACGCGCCTTTTCCATCGCCTCCCGTACCGAGGTAATTTCGCCTTCAAGCGAACTGACCAGCCCTTCGAGGCTCGTCGCCTTGCTCGCAAGTTCTTCGGACCGCTTGCGCTCCGCCTCCAGCTCCGCCGCCGTCTGGGAATTCTTGCGGTCGTTTTCGGCAATCAGCAGGTCGAGGCGTTTTTCCTCTTCAAGACTTGCCGTCATCATACCCGTAAGATCGTCCTTTTCGCGAGCGATTGCCTGTCTGAGATCGGTCAATTCTTTGAGAGCGGCGACCAGCTTGTCCGTTTCACCGCGAATGCCGGGCACAACGGCGCCAAGAAGAATGGCGCTGCGAACGGAAGCAAGTGCATCCTCCGGCGAAACGAGCAGGGCGGGCGGCGGATTTCTGCCCATGCGCTGCAACGCGGCCAGAACCTCAGCCAGTACACCGCGCCTCTCCCGTAGAGACGCCTTGACGCCGTCCTCGCGCACCGAAAGCTTGGCCAGGCGATCCTCACCATCGCTGATCTTGGTTTCCAGCGCCTTGCGTCTCGCAGCCGACGCAATCAACTCTTCGCGGATACGGGCGCTATCCTGATTGAGGGATGCAATGCTCTCCTCGAGCTTCCTTGTTTTGTCCTCGGAAAGTCCGATACTGTCGACCAGCTCCTCCAGATCCTGACGGTTCTGGTCACGACGCTTCTCCAGCGACTGCAACTCATCTGGAGATAAATCGCCATTCTCGGTGGGAACGGCGCCTGCATCATCGCGCGAATAGGTCGGACCGATCCCCACAACGAAAGCAGCGAGAACCGCGCCCGCAAGGGCCGCGTGCCGTTTTCCTGGAGACTTCTTGTCCATCTGAACTTTCTTTGATGCCGAAGCAGGGAGCGCCGATATTAGGGATTTTACCGCGATCTTCCAAGAGGCCTGTAAGGGGCGGCCGACGACCATGCCCATGTCAGCCGTGTCGCCGAGCTTCATGTTGAAATTGCGACGGCACCCGCATCCGTCCACGCGTCATACCCGGTGATAGGGGTGACCGGATAGAATGGTAACGGCGCGGTAAAGCTGCTCGGCAATCAGAATGCGGACAATCTGGTGCGGCCATGTCAGTTTGCCGAGATTGAGAACGGCTGTCGCCCTGTCATAAAGGCCGGGATCGAGACCATCGGCCCCGCCGATGGCGATAACAAGTTCGCGCTTGCCGCTGTCGCGCAGATCACCGAAAAAGGACGCAAAGGCCGGGCTGTCGAGCGCCTTGCCACGCTCATCGAGTAAGATAAGCACTGCGCCATCGGAAAGATGCTTTTCCAGCATCGCCGCCTCTTCGCGCTTGCGGGTTTCTGCGTTTGATGCACGACTTTCCGCGACTTCGATAACCCGCGAAAATTCGAGCCCGACCGCCGGGCCAGTCTTGGCGAGGCGCTCGATATAACGGGTCGCAAGATCCTTTTCGGGGCCGGATTTCAGCCGTCCCACCGCAAAAATTGAAATCCGCATCGCAAACCTGCACGTGTCGTAACCCAATGGGCCACGCTCTTAACAGCATAGCGCGCGGATTCCTATGCGGCCGACCTGATTTCCGGCCAGAAGCATCGCTCCGAAGTCACAGGCGATCTTCGGCAAAAACGATGCCTTCGCTCAAAGGCTCACCGCATCAATGCAGCGTCTCTTCCGGCATGTCCGGCGTCGCCCACATTTTTTCGATGTTGTAGAAAGCGCGGATTTCCGGTCGGAACACATGAACGATGATATCGCCGGTATCGATGAGCACCCAGTCGCCGGTCTCAAGACCTTCGACGCGGGCGTTTCCGAACCCTTCATCCTTCATGTCTTTCAGAAGATGCTCGCAAATCGCCGAGACATGCCTGTTCGACCGCCCGGAAACCACAACCATGTAGTCCGCAAGCGCCGATTTTCCGGCAATGTTGAGAGAGACGATATCTTCAGCCTTGGAGTCCTCGAGGCTCGCGAGGACGGTGTCGAGGGCATGGCCGGCGGCATCGGCGCCACTGTCCTGGCCCTTCGGGATAGCAACGAATGCTCTTCCCTTGGCGTGTACTGTTGTCAGAGGTTTTCCTTTCCAAGAATGACAAAACAGGCACTGCGCGACGCGATTCTCTGCGTCACACAATGAAGGTGGCATCAAAGCATTAACTTTTCAAGATATGGAGCCTTAGACGGCGGCCACATACATCATTTGTGATCGGCCGTGTCATTTGCGGCCGTTACGTAGCGCGGTGGAGCTGAGCGTGGAACGCGGTCCATGAATGAAAACCCAGGCGGGCGCTGGTTTTTTCCATAAAACACCGGCATCGTCCTCATCGATCCGCGCCTGGCTGAAGGCCTGGGCCATGGTGGAGGAGAGGTAGGAAAGCGTCGAACCCGGCCTGTCGATCACCGCAATCGGGAAAGTCTCAGCAATCGTGCGCCATTTCTGCCAGTGATGGAAACTCTTGAGATTATCGGCACCCATGACCCAGATGAAGCGCACGTGCGGATTTTTCGCCTTCACCTTGGCGAGCGTATTAGCGGTATAGCTTATGCCTAGCGATTTTTCGAAAGCCGTGACCTTGATGCGAGGATCGTGAACGAGCTTTTCGCAGGCAGCGATGCGATCTTCGAGAGAGGCCAGCTCTGAGCGGCTTTTCAACGGATTGCCTGGCGTCACCATCCACCACAGCTGATCGAGACCGAGCCTGCGCAGCGCAATCTCTGCAACAAGCGCGTGACCGGCATGCGGCGGATTAAAAGAACCGCCGAACAGCCCGACAACCATGCCGCGCTCCACATGCGGCATGGTGAGATAACGTCTGTCGAGGCGCTTATCGGCCGGCAAATATCAGGTCCGTGTCTGGCCGGTGCCATGCACACGGTATTTGAACGAGGTAAGCTGCTCGACGCCGACGGGGCCTCGCGCATGCATCTTGCCGGTGGCGATGCCGATTTCAGCGCCCATGCCGAATTCACCGCCATCGGCAAATTGGGTCGAGGCATTGTGCAGCAGAATGGCCGAATCAAGTTCGTTGAAGAATCGCGCCACCACCTCGGCATCCTCGGCGATAACGGCCTCGGTATGGTTGGAAGAGTAGGTGCCGATATGTTCGATCGCACCGGAGATGCCATCCACCACGGCGACCGAAATGATTGCATCGAGATATTCGGTGCGCCAGTCCTCTTCCGTTGCCGGCGCGAGACCCGCCATCACTTCGCGTACGGCCTGCGAACCGCGCACTTCGCAACCAACCTCCATCAGAGCCTTGACGAGCGGCTCCAAATGCGTGGAAACGGCAGCAGCATCCACCAGCAGCGTTTCGGCCGCCCCGCAAATGCCGGTACGGCGCATTTTGGCGTTGACAACGATGCGTTTCGCCATGTCGAGATCAGCGGATTTATCGACGTAGATGTGGCAAATCCCCTCAAGATGCGCGAAAACCGGCACGCGGGCCTCCGACTGTACCCGGGCCACGAGGCTCTTGCCGCCGCGCGGCACGATAACGTCAACCGTGCCATTCAGGCCGCTGAGAAGCGCGCCGACGGCGGCGCGGTCGGTCACCGGTACCAGTTGAATGGCATGCTCGGGAAGACCCGCGATCTTCAGACCTTCCACGAGGCAGGCATGGATAGCACGCGATGAATGTTGCGAATCCGAGCCGCCGCGCAGGATCACGGCATTACCCGCCTTGAGACATAGCGCGCCGGCATCCGCCGTCACGTTCGGGCGGCTTTCGTAAATCACACCGATAACGCCAAGCGGCGTGCGCACGCGCTCCATCTTCAGGCCATTGGGCCTGTCCCATGCGGCGATGACTTCACCGACCGGATCGGGCAGCGCCGCGACGGAACGAATGCCTTCAGCGATACCGGCAATGCGGTCATCATTGAGCGTCAGCCTGTCAATGAAGGAGGGCGCAAGACCAGCCTGATCCGCCGCGGCTAGATCTTTGCGGTTAGCAGCAAGGATCGCCTCTTTCGAGGCTTCAATGGCGGAGGCCATAGCAAGCAGCGCACGGTTCTTCTGGTCCGCGCCAGCGATGGACAACGGTCGTGAAGCAGCTTTCGCCTGAGCGCCGATGGTCATCATCAGCGCGTCAATATCATGGCTCTGCTTCACGGCCTGTTCAGGCATGGACCTCATCCTTCTCTGCACTCTTAACTTTCACGGCGGCCCCGGTCATGACGAGGTCGTCGCGATGGATCATCGCCGCCCGTCCGACATAACCGAGGATCGCTTCAATCTCATTGGACTTGTGGCCGACGATGAGACGTGCCTCTTCCGCATCATAACCCGCGAGACCGCGCGCGACCTCACGGCCTTGCGCGCCGATGATGGCAACGGCATCGCCGCGCCCGAAATTGCCCTTGACCAGCCGCACGCCAGCGGGAAGCAGGCTTTTACCGGCATAAAGGGCCTTTTCCGCGCCGGCATCCACATGGATTTCGCCAGCGGGCTGCAATTGCCCGGCAATCCAGGTCTTGCGTGCCGTCACCGGGGTTCCGGATGGCGCGAACCATGAGGAGCGCGCACCGTTTTCGATGGCCTTCAGCGGATTGAGCGTCTTGCCTGACGCGATGATCATGCCACAGCCGGCAGCGGTGGCAATCTTGCCCGCATCGATCTTGGTGCGCATGCCGCCGCGCGAAAGCTCGGAAGCTGCACCGCCCGCCATGGCTTCGATTTCGGGGGTGATGTCCGCAATCGTGTCAAGGAATTTGGCGTCCGGATCGAGATGCGGCGGAGCTGTGTACAAGCCGTCAATATCCGACAGCAGAACCAGCAAATCGGCGCCCGTCATGGTCGCCACGCGCGCCGCCAGACGATCATTATCGCCATAACGAATTTCGGTAGTCGCAACCGTGTCGTTTTCATTGATGATCGGAATAGCGCCGATCTTCAGAAGCTGGTTGATGGTGGCGCGCGCATTGAGATAACGGCGACGCTCTTCGGTGTCGGAGAGCGTCAGCAAAATCTGGCCGGCAACAATGTCATGCCGCGACAGGCTTTCCGACCATGCCCGCGCCAGCGCAATCTGGCCGACAGCCGCCGCCGCCTGGCTTTCTTCCAGCTTCAACGCGCCCGAAGGCAGGCCGAGCACGGTGCGGCCAAGAGCGATAGCGCCCGAAGACACCACCTGAACATCCGCACCGTTTTTCTTCAGCGCCGCGATGTCTTCGCAGATGGCATCCAACCAGTCTTTCTTCAGGCCGCTTTTGCGGTCCACCAGAAGCGCCGATCCGATCTTGATGACGATCCGGTGGTGGCTGCCCAGCGGCTTGCGCGTCAGGCTCATAGGCGGTCGTCCTCTTCCTCGACCTCGCTCTCATGCGGCATGGACCGATCGGGAAGGGCGGTTTCGCCGCCATTGCTTGCCGACACGATGATGTCGCGAAGGGCGCGAAGGGCTTCCGTCATGCCGATATGCGCGGCAGCGGACAGAAGAAGCGGCGGACGGCCGCAGGCCTTTTCCAGTTCCTTGGCCTTCTTTTTCAGTTCCTTTTCATCCAGCACGTCGATCTGCGACAGCGCGACGATTTCCGGCTTGTCTGTCAGTCCGCCACCATAGGCATCGAGTTCAGCTTTGACGGTCTTGTAGGCCTTGCCGACCTTCTCTTCCTGCGCGGAAACGAGATGCAGAAGCACGCGGGTGCGCTCGACATGGCCGAGGAAACGGTCACCGATGCCGACCCCCTCATGCGCGCCTTCAATCAACCCGGGAATATCCGCCAGCACGAATTCACGGCCATCGATGGTCGCGACACCAAGGTTCGGATGCAGCGTCGTGAACGGATAGTTGGCAATCTTTGGCCGCGCGCGCGTCACGGTTGCAAGGAATGTAGACTTGCCCGCATTAGGCAGGCCAACGAGACCAGCGTCGGCGATCAGCTTCAAACGAAGCCAGACCGTCTTTTCTTCGCCCGGAAGACCCGGATTGGCATGAGTGGGCGCCTGATTGGTGGATGACTTAAAATAGGCATTGCCGAAACCGCCATTGCCGCCCGCGGCCAGGCGAAAGCGCTGGCCCTCCTTGGTGAGGTCGATAATCAGCGTCTCGTTGTCTTCTTCAAAAATCTGCGTGCCAACAGGCACCCGCAGCACCACGTCGGAACCCTTGGCGCCGGTGCGGGTCTTGCCCATGCCGTGCTGGCCGATCGAGGCCTTGAAATGCTGCTGGAAACGGAAGTCGATCAGCGTGTTGAGACCGTTGACCACCTCAACCCAGACGTCGCCGCCGCGTCCGCCATCGCCACCATCAGGGCCGCCGAATTCGATGAATTTTTCACGCCGGAACGACACGGCACCCGCGCCGCCATCACCGGACTTGATATAGACTTTTGCTTCATCGAGAAATTTCATCGGACTGCCGTTCTGTCGGTTTGCGGGCACCGCAACCAATCGTGCTGCGCCAAACAAAAATATCGTCGTTTCGAATACAAGCGCTTCTTCACAAGGTCAAAGACTATCGTGCGGGAAGCTCATGCGCGAGACAAGGCCGGTCTGGATCAAACCGGCCTTGTAATGTTCCTCAAATGCGATGCGGCTTAATGAAATCTTCAGCCGTGACCATCGTGTCGATATGCGCCACCATGGCGGCACGCGCCGTGGCGTAGATCTGGTGACAACCGGTCACCCGGAAGCCGAGCTTCTCCTGCACACGCAGCGAGGCGGGGTTATCCGCAAACACGCCGGAGTGAAGGGTCACTCCCGGCATGCGGCGAAAGAACCGCTCAACGACGGCGGCCACCGCCTCGGTCATGTAACCCTTGCCCCAGTAGAAGCGGTTGAGCCAATAGCCGAGATGCCACTCGCCATGCCGCAATTCCACCGAGACGACGCCGATCAGCGTATCGTCGCCGCTGGTAATGGCGAAATCCCAGTCAGGCAGGGTGCCGGAGGTGCGCAACACCAGCCACTCCAGCGCATCCTGCTTGTGGTAAGGCGCGGGAACGCGGGCCAGCATTTTCGTTACCGCAAAATCGCCAAGCGATTCCGCAATGCTGCCGGCATCGGAAAGGCGCTGTGGGCGCAGCACCAGACGCGATGTCTCGATGACGGGGCAGGGGCCTGGTGGCGCTATCGCAGGGGCCGCCCGGCGGCGGCTCAGTTCGAGCGTGCTCATCCCATGTCCCCCCAGCTCTTCAGCGAAACCCAGGTCTTGCGGTCCAGCCTATACCATTCGACCGGCACCATGCCACCGAGCGCCAGCGAACCGACCATGCCGGAGCCCTGGAACTGGAAACCGCACTTCTGGATGACACGGCGCGACGGGATGTTGGTGACCCGGCAACGGGCATCGATCTGGTCGATTTCACGCGTGCGAAAGGCCATGTCGATTAGCGCATGCGCCGCTTCGGTCATGTATCCCCGGTTCCAGTAGGGTTCCCCCAGCCAGTAACCGATCTCCAGCGTCTTTTCGTCTTCCTGGGGTTCGAGCGCGCAGCAGCCCAGAAACTCGCCATTGTCCATGCGGGTAATCGCATAGACGCACTTGCCAATCTCGCCAGCTTTGGAGCGTCGCACAAAATCCGCGGCGTCTTTGGCCGTGTAGGGGTGCGGCATACGCGACACCATGGTCGCGATATTGGCATTGTTGGCAAGATGGGCAAGGGCGTCGATGTCTTCTTCGTGAGGCTTGCGCAAAACCAGCCTCTGCGACAGTAAAACGGGGCAATCGCTCCTCGACCGATCGGGCCTCGGCCGTTCCTCGGGTGACCGTGATTGGTCAACCCTCAACAATTCAGCTTGCATGGTTCAGTCCCTCCTTGGGGTTAAAGAAAAAGGGGAGTTGGGTGGTGCCCCATCTCCCCTGTTTTCTTGACTGAACCTGATACGCCTCAGCCGGGTCGATGGGACACCGGCTGCATATGACGCTTACCGGCTTATTCTGCGGCTTCCGCTTTCGGTGCCACAGATACGAATACGCGGCCATTGGCCTTCGTACGGAAGTTCACGTTACCTGCGGTCAGTGCGAAAATCGTGTGGTCCTTGCCCATGCCAACATTGGCGCCGGGATGCCACTGCGTGCCGCGCTGACGCAGAATAATGTTGCCTGGAATGACAGCTTCGCCGCCGAACTTCTTTACGCCAAGGCGCTTGGATTCGGAATCGCGACCGTTACGCGAGGAACCGCCAGCTTTTTTGTGTGCCATTGGAGTTCTCCTTTAAACCTTGTTTCCCGTGTCGCGCCGATCAGGCAGCAACGATGTCCGTGATGCGGACGACAGTGTGATGCTGACGATGGCCGCGCGAACGCTTGGAGTTCTGACGACGACGCTTCTTGAAGGCGATGACCTTCTTGCCGCGGTTGTGCTCGACAACTTCCGCCTTGACGATGGCGCCCTTGACGAAGGGAGCACCGAACTTGGCGTCGGCACCTTCGCCAACAACGAGAACTTCGGTGAATTCTACAGTTGCGCCTGCCTCTGCTTCCAGCTTTTCGATGGTCAGCACGGCGTCGGCCGCTACGCGGTACTGCTTACCGCCGGTCTTGATGACTGCGAACATTTTTTATCCTTTCATGTTCGTTCCGGCTCTGCCCGCCTAAGCAAGCTGGCCGTCTTTTTATCAGTCGGAATTTGGTAGAAACCCGTCGGGACAGGATGTCCCTTTGAATGTCTGCCGGTGAAGCCGCCTTTTTGAAGGCGGTATTTAAAAGAAGGCGCACTACGCCATCAATTTGGGTGCCGATTACGCGAGACGCCGGTTTATGTCAAGATGAAGACGGCTTGAAAGTAACTGTAACGCCAAGAATTTCATGCTTTTTCGGCAGGCGCGGCAGTCAGGTCTCGAAATTTGCCCAGCAAGTGTTTATATGGGCCTTCCAACAAGGAGCAGAAATGGCCCGCATAGACCAGACCGACGATTGGCGGGACCGCCATGCGCCGACACTTTCCGCCTTCGAATCGCTTGCGATCGAGGCCTATGGCCACCTGCCGGAAGAATTTCGCGCACTGACGAAAGATCTCATCATCGAGATCGCCGATTTCCCGACCGACGATGTCTTCGAAGACATGGCACTCGAAACCCCTTTCGATCTCCTGGGGCTTTTCGAGGGCCGGGGCATCTCCGAACGTTTCACCATGGAAACGGGCGAGATGGTAAACCGTATCACGCTTTATCGACGTCCCATTCTAGACTACTGGGCCGAGAACGAGGAAACACTGGGTGATATCATCACTCATGTCCTCATCCACGAGATTGGCCATCATTTCGGCCTGTCTGATGACGACATGGAGCGGATTGAAGAAAGCGCCGACGAGGCCGCCGCCGATCGCTGATCGGGGCGGCCATGACTGCTTACTGCTCGCCGAGCTTCATGTCGGGATGGTATTCCTTGCCCTCGACCACCTTGGTCACGGCCTGGCCGCAATGCATGACGCCACTTGCCGCATTAAAGGCATAGCTTGGCGAACCCGCGAGTTCCCAGCCTTTGTTCAGCGCCTCGGTAACCCGGTGACAGAATTTCGCGTCGTCCGGTCCGGTGATGAAACGATAGACCTTCACGTCGTTTTTACCTTTCTTTGTGCGATGATATCGGCCATGGCGACCAGCCTTTCGGCCTGGTTTACATGCAGCCGTTCTATCATCCGACCATTCATGTTGATGACATTCAATTTCGCATATTCCGGTTTTGCGAAAGCCGCAATGATCTCACGCGCTTCCGCGACCGCAGTCTCGTCCGGGGCGAAACGCCGGTTAGCCGGCTCGATCTGAGCAGGATGGATCAACATCTTGCCATCGAACCCCATGGCGCGCCCCTGTTCGCATTCACCTTCGAAGGCCTCGATGTTACGAAAGTCGTTTGAAACGCTGTCGATGACTTCCAGACGGTACGCACGGGCGGCGAGCACAACCTGCATCATCCAGGGTACGAGATACATGCGGTCTGTCAGCGCTGGAACGCGCGTTTCCTTGCGGAGGTCGTTCAGCCCGATGACAAAAGCCGCCAGCCGTGCATCCGGCGTGTGGGCCGCGTCTGCAATCGAGGCGGCGTTCAGGACACCGAGCGGCGTCTCGATCATCGCCCAGATTTTCAGGGCTTCGGGCGCATCTGCTTCGGCCAGAAGATCAGCCACGTCATTGATATCCGCCGGCTGTTCCACCTTCGGCAGCAAGACTGCGTTCGGCCGACAGGAAAGAACAAGCTGCAGATCCGCCCTCCCCTCAGACGTGGAGAGGGGATTGATGCGAATAATGGTCTCGCCGCCGAAAAAAGGGGCTTCCGAAAACAAGGTTTTCAGATTCTCCCGCGCCTTGCCCTTCATGTCGGGCGCTACCGAATCTTCCAGATCGAGGATCACCCCGTCACAATCGAGATCGCGAATTTTCTCCAGTGCCCGGACGTTGATCGCGGGGACGGACAGCAGCGAACGGCGCGGTCGGACAGGAATATTTTCGGAAAAACTGACCATGCCGCACTTGTGTCAAGCTTTTGTGACATCTGCAAGCCGACAATCCACTGAATCCTCTTGCAAGCCGGAAGAAGAAGGCCCACATTCGTCTGGAAAGAAAGGTTTGGATCATGCAAGGCATACGTTCGTTTTTCATCGCCGCATCCGGCATTGCAATTCTGGCCATGGCCGCTCTTTTCACGGCGTCGCTTACGGTCGCTTTCATTGGCGTGCTCGCGGTTCTTAGCGCAGCCCGCCTCCTGTCCGCGCGTCTGAAGCCGGCTCCGATCCCTGTGAAGCCCCGCAGCCAGCGCGACATGCGCGTCTGGAACGACGGCAAGGGTACGATTATCGATCTCTGAGGTCGATGAATTCGGAAAAAGCACCGGCGGTGCGCGCAAGGCGTACCGATGAATGCGGGTTTGCGCTTCTAAAGCGACCCGTTTTGCAGTATTTCCCCAGTTAACTCCGGCCGGCTTTAGCCAGCGCCAGATTTTGTTCAGGGAAACACGGGAAGCGACAGATGGAAAAATTCACCAAGCTGACAGGCGTTGCCGCGCCCATGCCGGTCGTCAATATCGACACCGATATGATCATTCCGAAAGATTATCTGAAGACCATCAAGCGCACCGGTCTTGGCAAGGGCCTTTTTGCTGAATCCCGGTATCTCGAAGACGGTTCGCCCAATCCCGATTTCGTGCTGAACAAGCCCGCCTACCAGAACGCCCAGATCCTCGTCGCCGGCGATAATTTCGGCTGCGGCTCATCGCGCGAACACGCACCTTGGGCGCTGCTCGATTTTGGCATCCGCTGCGTGATCTCCACCAGCTTTGCGGATATTTTTTACAATAACTGTTTCAAGAACGGCATTCTTCCGGTTGTCGTCAGCCCGGAGAACCTGGAAAAGCTGCTGGACGACGCATCGCGCGGATCAAACGCCGTTCTTTCCATCGATCTTGAACGTCAGGAGATCAGCGGTCCCGACGGCGGTACGATCAGTTTTGAAATTGATGAGTTCAAGCGTCACTGCATGCTGAATGGCCTCGACGATATTGGCCTGACGCTGGAACATCGCGGCGCAATCGATACCTTCGAAAAGACCAACGCCTCCGCGCGGCCCTGGGCCTGATCCCACCTTCTACGTCGGGCATTCGCACAAGCGGGCCCGTCAGGAAAATGCGTCAAGGTAAAAGACTAAAAAGCCGATCCCGTACAAAACCGTACCGGATCGGCTTTTGCTTTGCTTGAAAAGCCCCTGAGGCAGAGATAAGAAGCCCCCGATCCCGTCTGGCTGCAATAAGACCTTGCAGATGCAGGACGGAACGAGTTTGACGCCGTGCTCGCCGCCATCGAAAACCCTTCTGGATGTTTTCCGGCGCGCCGCCCAAGGAGGGTTCCTATGACAGTTCGTTCGCTTTTCCTTCTGCCCGGTGATGGTATCGGCCCTGAGGCCATGGCCGAAGTCCGCAAGCTGATCGACTATATGAACAGCGCTGAAGGTGCCGGTTTCACAGTCTCCGAAGGCTTGGTTGGGGGTTCCGCCTATGACGCCCACGGTGTTGCGATTTCCGATGCGGACATGGAAAAGGCGCTCGCCGCCGATGCTATCCTGTTCGGCGCCGTCGGCGGCCCGAAATGGGATGG
Source organism: Agrobacterium sp. 5Ca39 (assembly GCF_055382365.1). NCBI lineage: Bacteria > Pseudomonadati > Pseudomonadota > Alphaproteobacteria > Hyphomicrobiales > Rhizobiaceae > Agrobacterium > Agrobacterium sp. 5Ca39. Next base: position 2,446,637 of record NZ_AP026436.1, read on the forward strand.
CGTTCCCTATGAGCATCGCCCGGAAGCCGGCCTTCTTCGCCTGCGCAAGGATCTTGAACTTTTCGCCAATCTGCGCCCCGCCATCTGCTACCCGGCACTCGCCGCCGCTTCCTCCCTGAAGCCGGAACTTGTCGAAGGTCTCGATATCCTCATCGTTCGCGAGCTGACGGGCGGCGTTTATTTCGGTGAACCAAAGCAGATCATCGACCTCGGCAACGGCCAGAAGCGCGGTATCGACACCCAGATCTATGACACCTTCGAGATCGAGCGTATCGCCAGTGTCGCTTTCGAGCTGGCCCGCACCCGCGACAACCGCGTCTGCTCGATGGAAAAGCGCAACGTGATGAAATCGGGCGTGCTGTGGAACCAGGTGGTTACCGAAACCCATGCTGCAAAGTACAGGGATGTTCAGCTGGAGCATATGCTGGCGGATGCCGGCGGCATGCAGCTGGTGCGCAAACCCAAGCAGTTCGACGTTATCGTCACCGACAATCTCTTCGGCGACATGCTTTCCGACGTCGCCGCCATGCTCACCGGCTCGCTTGGCATGCTGCCTTCCGCCTCGCTTGGCGCACCGGACGCCAAGACCGGCAAACGCAAGGCGATGTACGAGCCGGTCCACGGCTCGGCGCCTGACATTGCCGGCAAGGGCATCGCCAACCCCATCGCCATGATCGCGTCCTTCGCCATGTGCCTTCGCTACTCGTTCAACATGGTGGATGAGGCAACGAAACTCGAGACAGCGATTGCAAACGTGCTCGACAAGGGCATCCGCACCGCCGACATCATGGCAGAAGGCAGCCGCCAAGTCGGCACGTCCGAAATGGGTGATGCGGTTCTTGCCGAATTCAAGGCGCTTTCGGCGTAAGGCTTGATACAGGCTGGGCAGGCGACATAGCCGTCTGCCCGTTTTCCTTCGTAAGAAGATGCTCGTAGCGCCTGTCGGTCAGTGTCTTCAGAAAGGCGACAATGGCGTCGACCCGCTTGTCGTCCAGCGCCGGCGCTGATGTCAGTTCCGCCATGGCGATATTCTCAGGCACCTCAGGCGCGTCCCAGGCTCTGCCGGTTTCAGGATTGATCTGACGGCTCGGCTTCTTGCTCTTATATTTCACGTAAAACAGCACGACCGTGCGCAGATCCTTGAACACGCCATTGTGCATGTAAGGGCCGGTCACGGCGACGTTGCGCAGCGTCGGCACCTTGAATTTGCCGCGCTCAGCCGGATCACCGGCGACGATCGGATTCTGCGCAAGACCGAGATCGACTGCGCCCGGCTTCGAGCCATTTACGGCCCGGACAGGTGTATTGGCGGGCACACCGATGTTGAAATATTTGTGGTTGGTGAAGAGGCCGTCTTCCAGACCCTTGGCGCCCCGGATTTCGTGGCAGGTATTGCAATTGGTGAATTGCGTCGAGGAGATAAGAACCCGCCCCAGCTCTTCCTGATCAGTCAGCTTTTCCTCGCCACGCAGGAAGCGGTCATATCTGGAATCGAAGGTCGAGAACTCGTCCGATCGCTCAAAGCTCGCCAGCGCCTTCGTCATTGCGGCATAGGCGGTGTCGTCGTTCTCAAAAACATCCTTGCCAAACTGCGTGCCGAACGCCGCGACATAATCCGGATTCTCCTTGAGTCGCTTCACGACCGAGGGCTTGTCCGGCATACCCATTTCGACGGGGTTGAGCGGCGGTCCACCTGCCTGATCCTCCAGCAGCGAGGCGCGGCCGTCCCAGAACTGGCCACCCACATACTCTCCCGCCGCATTCCTGCCGAAAGGCGGTGAGAACCGGGCGTAGGCCGCGGTCGGCGCGTTGCGGTCGCCCAGTGAGAAACCGTCATCGCCGAGCGAAACATCGCGCCCAACCTTGTCGTTTTCCCGTCCATCGGAAAAACCGGCCGCCTGCATATGGCAGGTGGAACAGGCCATCGTTCGGTTCATGGAAAGATTGGGATCGTCAAAGAGCGCCGCGCCGAGCTTTTCCAACGTCGCATAATCTTCGCCGCCATGAGCAGCCACACCATCGAACCCGACACCGAAAGGAGCGAGCAGAACGGATGCAGCCAGAGCGGCGGAGAGAAAAAATCCGGGTTTCATCATCGGTAGGCACGCTCGAGATAAATGCGCGATAGCAGATCCGGGCCGCGGCAGACAGAACGGCTTCCGGCCCGGACTTCACGGAACATGGAGCGCCGGAAGTATTTCCGTCTTTCCATGCCCTCTGAGAGGACCCTATAACACTTTCTAACGGTCGGAGCCTACAAACTTTCACAGCTTGCTCCACTTTGCCGCACCGGGATCAAACGCCCCGGGCAATGGCGTGGAAAAACGTGCCCGAAACGAGGCCTCGCCTGCCGCCCGATGGCCCGAGCGGGCGACCCTGCCCGTCGGCTATCTCAGCAAAAGGCGCGTCTTGGCCGGGGTCGATGACCCGCGCATAATGGAATTCATGGCCGCGCAGAACTTCCCCTGCCGATCCGAGCGGACCATTCACCGCAATTGTTGCCTGCCGGTAGCCGAGATTCATCTTGCGCATGGCAAAGCTGGTGGCATGCGACAACAGACCTGTCATGGCATGGGTCACCCCATCGGCATCCTCCAGCGCCGCCCCCATCACCATGTAACCACCGCACTCGCCATGCACGGGCTTTGTCGCGGCAAAGCGGGTAATGCCGGCCTTGAAAACAGCGGCATTCGCGAGTTTTCCGGCAAAAAGCTCGGGATACCCGCCGGGCAGCCAGCAGATATCACAGCTCCCATCCGGAGCCTCATCGGCGAGCGGAGAAAAAGGCACGATTTCGGCGCCGGATGCATGCCAGTGCTTCTTGAGATGCGGGTAAAGGAAGGTGAAAGCTGCATCTTCCGCCAGCGCAATGCGCTGGCCGGGCGGCGCGATGGCTGCTGCTTTCGAACCCGGAGGCAGCTCGACCGGTGCAGCAAGAGACAACACGGCATCGAGATCGATGGATTTTTCCATTGCGTCCGCGAGCCTTTCGATATGTGCATCGATTTCCGGATGTTCGCTCGCCTGCACGAGACCCAGGTGACGTTCCGGCAGGATGAGGGAGGGATCGCGCAGCACGCATCCGGCAACCGGCAATCCGATTTTTTCGATGGCTTCCGTACACAGGAGCCTGTGCCTTTCGCTGCCGGCCCGGTTCAGCACCACCGCCGCCATGGTTACGGCGGGATCGTAATGGGCAAAACCGTGAGCAACGGCGGCGGCGGTCTGCGACTGACCGGACACATCGAGGACCAGCAGCACGGGAATGCCGAATAGCCGTGCCAGATCCGCAGCCGAACCGGTACGGTTTTCCGCCACCAGAATGCCGTCGAACAGGCCCATCGCGCTCTCGATCAGAATGAGATCGGCGTCCTGCGTGTGCTGTGAAAACAGGTGCCGCAGCAGCTCTGGCCTCATTGCCCAGCTATCCAGATTAAGACCTGACGAGCCGGTGGCGAAGGCATGGAAACCCGGGTCTATGTAATCGGGTCCCGTCTTGATGCCGCGTACCTTGATGCCGCGTCGGGCAAAAGCCCGCAGCAGGCCGATGGTCACGCTGGTCTTGCCGGATCCCGAGCGCGGCGCGCCGATGATGATCGCCCGCGCCGTCATGCCTGCGAAACTCCCAGCCGCTCGCGCATCGACACAATCTCTCCGATGACGATCAAGGCCGGCGCTTCGAAATTTTCCCGCATTGCATCGCCAGCTATACTTTCCAGCTTGCTAATAAAGATGCGCTCTTGTTCAGTTGTCGCCGACATGATGACAGCGACCGGCGTCGTCGCCGAACGTCCGCCCTGCATCAGAAGCTTTGCAATTGCGCCGATATTCTTCAGACCCATATAAACGACGATAGGCTCCTGTGTTTTTGCCAGCGCCAGCCAGTCCAGGTCCTCCTCCGTGCCAGCCGCATGACCGGTGGCGAGCGTCACGGCGCGACTGATCCCACGCATCGTGGCTGGAATACGCGCAGAAGCCAGCGCCGCCAGCGAAGATGTCATGCCCGGCAATATGCGAAACGGAACGCCGGCACGGACCAGCGCCTCCGCTTCTTCGCCGCCACGGCCAAAAATAAAGGGATCGCCGCCCTTCAGCCGCAGCACCTTTTTTCCCTGCCGGGCGAAATTGATCAGCGAGGCGGTAATATCGTCCTGCGTCGCAGAGGGCTTGCCACCGCGCTTGCCGGCAAAGACGATCTCCGCCTGGGGACCGAGCGCCACGACATCGTCACTCACCAGCGCATCACGCACGATGATCTCGGCCTGGGAGAGTGCCAGCGCCACTTCGAGCGTCAGATAACGCACATCTCCAGGCCCTGCGCCCGCGAGCCAGACGTGCCCCGCTTCGAAGGCCGGACCTTTTGCGGCAATACTGTTCAAAATCTGCGGTATCGACATTCTTCTCGGCTGCTTTTTAACGATGACGGAAAAAGCCGTCCCGGCTATAGGAATTCATATGGAAACGGATGGAAAGACCCTTCGCCGCGGCTGGACCACGGGCACCTGCGCGGCAGCCGCCACGAAGGCGGCCTGCGCCGCCCTTCTGACCGGCGAGTTTCCTTACCCTGTCGAGGTCGAACTTCCAAGCGGCGCGAGGCCCGCATTTTCCCTCGCGACCGAGGAAAAGGGTGAAAACTTCGCCCGCGCAGGTGTCATCAAGGATGCGGGCGATGACCCTGATGTTACCCACGGCGCGCTGATCGAAAGCACGGTGCGGCGCGGTCAGCCGGGAAGCGGTATCATCTTCAAGGCCGGCACGGGCGTCGGCACCGTCACGCGGCCCGGACTGCCCCTGCCGCCAGGAGAACCCGCCATCAATCCCGTGCCACGCAAGATGATCGAAACCGCCATTCACGAGGTGGCTGGTGCGGAGGCTGATTTCGAAGTCGAAATTTCCGTTCGAGACGGCGAGAAACTTGCGGAAAAAACCCTCAACGGCAGACTCGGCATTCTCGGGGGTATCTCCATTCTCGGCACCACGGGCGTCGTTATCCCTTTTTCCTGCTCGGCCTGGATCCACTCCATCTGGCGAGGCATTGACGTGGCGCGTGCGACCGGCTGCACTCACGTGCTCGGCGCTACCGGGAACACCTCTGAAAAAGCGGGACAGGCGCTGTATGAACTGCCCGAGGCCGCGTTGATCGACATGGGGGATTTCATCGGCGGCATGTTGAAATATCTGCGCAGCCACCCGGTCGAGCGGGTAACGATTGCTGGTGGCGTCGCCAAGATGACGAAGCTCGCCCAGGGGATGCTCGACGTGCACTCCAAAAAAGGTCTTGCCGATCTCGATGCGCTGGCGGCGCTGGCAGGGGAGGCAGGTGGCGATGGGGAACTCGCTGACGCCATTCGCAGCGCCAACACCGTCGCCCATGCCTTCCAGCTGGCCGATCGCAACGCTATCGATCTTGGCGCGATCGTTGCTGAAAAAGCCTGGGTGACCGCCGCGGCGGCGCTGAGGACGCCGACCATAGCACTGGATATCCTGGTTTTCGATCGTCAGGGCGCGTTGAAGGGACGCACCGCCTCCACCCCGTCGCATCAGCCCGCCACATCCTCCTTTGGAGACCGGAAGCGGCGTACATAGTCTGCACTGTAGAGTGCGCTTTCACGAAAATCCGTCGAGGCCAAACCACGGCCGACAAAGATCAGCGCCGTGCGCTCGACAGGCTCGGCCGCAAGCTTGCCTTCGATATCGAACAGGCTACCGCGAATGACCCGCTCATCCGGCCAGGACGCCCGCACGACAATGGCGACGGGGCAATCGGAACCATAAAGCGGCGTCAATTCTTCCACGACCCTGCCGATGGCATGAATGGCAAGATGGATGGCAAGCGTCGCGCCCGTCGCACCGAAAGCCTGCAGCGTCTCGCCATCAGGCATCTTCGATGCACGCCCGGAAATCCGCGTCAGCACAAGGCTCTGCGCCACTTCCGGCACCGTCAGTTCGCGTTGCAGGGCTGCCGCGGCGGCGGCGAAGGAAGGAACCCCGGGCGTCACGCTGTAATCGAGCCCCAGCTGCTCCAGCCGGCGGATCTGTTCGCCCATTGCGCTCCAGACGGAAAGGTCGCCGGAGTGCAATCGTGCAACGTCCTTGCCTTCCCTTGCTGCCGCGATGAATTCCGCCTCGATCTCATCCAGCGAAAGTGCGGCCGTATCGACAATACGCGCGCCCGGCGGGCAATAGTCGATCAGCGCCTTCGGAACCAGCGAGCCGGCATAAAGGCAGACCGGGCACGCCGCGATAAGATCGCGCCCGCGCACCGTAATGAGATCGGCGGCGCCCGGACCGGCACCGATGAAATGAACCGTCATTCGTGTTCTCCATGTTCGATCGCGCAGCCGCCATCCTCTGGGGCGGCACCGTCAGCGGTTGCGATGGCCACCGTCACATCGCCGTGTACGAGCCGCGGCGCGACCAGCCTTGCATTCTCTCCCGCTGCCGCAAGCGCCGCGGTTTCGCTCACGCTCGGCAAACCGGACCGCTCGAAACTTGCGCGTGAAAACGTCAGCGTTTTCGAGATAACGGCGTCAAGCCGATGCTGCGCGACGATTTCGAGCGACAGGGAAAGAGTTTTCGCCGCTTCCGCAAGGCCGGCTTCCCGCGATTTAAGTGGCGCAGTTGCCAGGCGGTCGGCCTTGACGCCAAAATCCTGCTCGGCAGCGCGCAAGGCAGCGATGATCATCCCAGCCGTCGCTCCCTTGCGGCAGCCTATGCCGGCCACGATCACCATGGCTTCACCCAGCTCCACTGGGTCACCGGCATAGCCGGACGCCACCCCGACATTGAACCGACAGCAGCCGCCCGCGACACATCCAGTCTTACGATCGAACCGCCGAGCCTCGCATGCGCGGCCAGCAGAACTGCCTCCATTTCCAACGTCACGGCATTGGCGACCAGACGTCCCCCGGATTTCAATGCCTCCACGGCCCCATCGAATACACCCGCTTCACTGCCGCCGCCGCCAATGAAGATTGCGTCCGGACGGGGTAACCCTTCAAAAGCGTCGGGAGCGGAACCGATCATGACCTCAAGCCCGGGAACACCGCAGACGTCGGCATTAAACGTTATGCGTTCCGCCCTTGCCGGGTGCTGCTCTATGGCAATGGCGCGGAGCGAAGGGTGCGACAGCATCCATTCAATACCGATCGAGCCGGAACCCGCACCGATATCCCAAAGCAGTTCGCCGCGGCGTGGCGCCAGCGAGGACAGGGTCACAGCCCGGATTTCGCGTTTGGTGATCTGCCCGTCATGTTCGAACAGGCCATCGTCAAGTCCGTGCGCAAAGGGCAGGACACGTGCGCCTTGATCCGCAACAACGTCAATTGCCACGACATTCAGCGCATTGACGTCTTCAACGACGAAATCGCTCGCCGGCACGCGGCGCGATCTTTCCCGTTCTCCTCCCAAAGCCTCGAGCAGAGTGAATTCCGACCGGCCGAAACCGGAGGCAGACAGCAATTTTGCGATCAAAACCGGGTCGCGCTCGTCCGACGTCAGCGCTATGATGCGGGTGCCGGGATGGAGATGCGGCCGCAAAAGGTCGATGGGTCGGCCGTGCAGCGAAACGCACTCGACCGACTGCAGCGGCCAGCCGAGCCGAGAAGCCGCGAGAGAAAAGGCCGAAGGCGAAGGATACGAGACAGCCTCCTGGACAGGGACGCTTCTCAGAAGCGTGACGCCCACACCGTAGAAGAACGGATCACCGGATGCCAGCACGCAAACCCTCCTGCCGCGCAGCGCCAGAACGTCCCTCATCTCCACGTCGAATGGCACGGGCCAGGCCCGTGCCTCGCCCTGAATCGCCGCAGCTGCCAGGTCCAGATGACGTTTGCCGCCAAAGACAATTTCGGCGACCTCGATTGCCCGCAGCGCATTTTTACCGAGCCCGTCAAGCCCGTCCTCGCCGATGCCGACGATGGAAAGCCAGCGCGTTGCTTCCTTTTCGGTGGAAGCCTTGCCCGTTCCGGAATATTCAGAGGTCATGACACGCTCCATACTCATTCTTGGCGGCACGACCGATGCCCGCCTCCTGGCCGGCCGGCTGGGCGAAGATTCCAGCTATCGTATCCTGCTCTCCATGGCGGGCCGCACGATCTCCCCGGTGGAACAGCCCGTACCCATGCGCAGTGGCGGCTTCGGCGGTGCGGCGGGGCTGGCGGATTTCATCCGCGCCGGGAATTTCGATATTCTGGTGGATGCGACCCATCCCTATGCCGCCAGAATTTCCGCCAATGCCGTGGAGGCGTCGAAGCGAGCAGGCGTTCCGCTCATCAGGCTTTCGCGTCCTGCCTGGCAGCGTCAGCCGGGCGATAACTGGCAAAGTGTCGAGAGCATCGATCAGGCGGTCGTCGCGCTTGGCGGCCAAGGCAAATGCGTGTTTCTGGCGCTCGGCCGACAGGAGCTTCTTCCTTTTGAGGCCGCGCCCCAGCACAACTATCTCATCCGCAGCGTCGATCCCGTGGAACCGCCGCTGAAGTTGCCGGATGCGCGTTACATCACTGCACGCGGTCCTTTCGCAACGGAGGACGAAATCCGTATGCTGGAAGAAAACCGCATCGAGGTCGTGATATCGAAAAACTCGGGTGGCGCAGCAAGTTACGGCAAGATCGAAGCGGCCAGACAACTCCATCTGCCGGTTATCATGATCGAGCGGCCGAGGCAGTCGTACGACACGGCCGCCACAAGCGTGACGGTGCCGGATATAGCGACTGCGCTCACCGCCATCCAGCATCAGTTTTCTCTTTTCGAAAAACGAGGCGAATAAACGATCGGTTCTTTTCCGGGACGTTCGATCAAACGCGTTTCTTCCGAACCGACAATGACACAGGTCGCCATGTCTGCCATGTCGCTCGACGCCTCCGATAGCGGCACGACCCGTATGCGCTCATCCAGGCGGCCTGCCGCCCTGCCGAAGATCACCGGCACCGATCCGGGCAGATGCACCCGCAACAGGTCAAAAGCCGTGCCGAGCTGATGCGGCCGCGCCTTGCTGACAGGATTATAGAAGGCCATCACGAAACCCGCCTGCGCCGCTGCGATCAGTCGTTTCTCGATGATTCCCCATGGTTTGAGATTGTCCGACAGTGAAATGGCGCAAAAATCATGCCCAAGCGGCGCACCAGCTCTTGCCGCCACCGCCAGCATCGCCGTCACGCCCGGCACGACGGAAACATCGATGTCGCGCCACTCGGATGGACCATTTTCGATTGCCTCGCAGATGGCCGCCGCCATGGCGAAAACACCGGGATCACCACCGGAAACCACGCAGACCCTGCCGCCTTCGGCCGCAAGCCGAAGAGCCTGTTCAGCGCGGGAGATCTCCTCGCGATTGTCGGAGGCATGGCGGCGCTGGTGGGGACCAAGCGAGAGCCGGTCGAGATAAGGAATATAGCCGAAAAAATCGTCGGATGCAGCGACAGCGGCAAGCGCCTCCGGCGTCATCTGTGCAGCATTACCGGGTCCCAGTCCGACGACGACGAGCTTGCCGGTCATGGTGCTTCACCCGGGCCGGGCCTCGTTTTCCAGCCAGGTACAAGAACCAGCGAAAAGTAGGGTGCAGGCGAAGCATCCCGCTCGATGAGCCGCACTGCATGGCTGTTGGCCATGGTGCCGCGCTCGACATAAAGCGCCTGCTCGAGCTTGCCGGCCTTTTCCAGTGCACGGCGGATTTTGGGCAGGTTGCGCCCGACTTTCATGATGACCGCCCCGTCCGTGCCGGAAAGACGGTCAGAAAGAACATCTTCTGCAAGCGTTCCAGGAAGCACGCTCAGAATATCGTCTCCCTGCACCAGCGGCAGCCCAGCCATGGACCAACAGCCGGACATGGCGGTGATGCCGGCTACGACTTCCGCCTGATAGGACGGCGCAAGCCGCAGATGCAGATGCATATAGGAGCCATAGAACAGCGGATCGCCTTCCGAGAGCACGGCAACATTCCTGCCGGCTTCGAGATGTGCTGCAATGTCCTTCGCCGACTGATCGAAAAATCGGGCGATCGCATCGCGATAATCCTCACCGTTCTTGTCGCTTTCAACCGTGACGGGGTAAACCAACGGCATTTCAAGCGTGCCCGGACGGATAAAGGCCTCGACGATACCACGGCCGTTGCCGCTACTGCCCTTTTTGCAGAAGAAAGCCAGAACGTCGGCTGCCTCGATGGCACGCACCGCTTTCAGCGTCAGCAGTTCAGGATCGCCGGGACCGGTGCCGACGCCGACGAGTTTCCCCTTACGATGTTCAAAAAGAGCCGCGCTCACAGGCCCGCCCTCGCAACCGCGTTGACGGCGGCAGCCGTCATGGCCGAGCCGCCCATGCGTCCCTTGACGATGGCGTAGGGAATGCCGAGCGTACTGACTTCCAACGCATCCTTCGATTCCGCTGCGCCGACGAAACCGACCGGCATGCCGATGATGGCGGCGGGGCGAGGCGCGCCCTTTTCGAGCATCTCCAGAAGATAGAACAGGGCTGTTGGCGCGTTGCCGATCGCCACCAGAGCACCGTTCATGTGCTCCGCCCAGAGATCAAGCGCGGCGGCCGAACGTGTATTGCCGATGGACCTCGCAATGTCGGGCGTGCGCGGATCACGAAGTGTGCAGATGACCGCATTGGCGGCTGGCAGGCGCGCGCGCGTCACACCATGGGCGACCATTTCCGCATCGCAAAGGATGGGCTTGCCCGCAAGGAGTGCGCCACGCGCGGCAGAGACAAAATCCGGGGAGAAACGGAAATGGGCGGCGGCCTCAACCAGCCCGCAGGCATGAATCATGCGAATGGCGATGTCCGCCTGATCTTCGGCAAAAGCGGACAAATCCGCTTCCTCGCGTATTATGGCGAAGGAGCGCTCATAGATCGCATTGCCATCGCGAATATAGTCATAGTCGGTCATCGGTCATCCTGTCGAAGCGCCGCGACAATTGCCTGCCTGCCCAGACGGGCAAACAGGCCAGCGGCGTTTTCCCCGGGCTTATGTTCTTTTTCATAAAGACGGGCAAGCCGCGAAAGCGCCGCTCTTTGTTGTGCAAAGGGTAAAATGCCGTCCGGAAAATCGCCGGCGCGGCCAAAAATCGAAAAAGCCATGCCATTATCGGAACCTGAAAAGGTCAGAAGCGACGGCGCGGGATGGGCGCAGCCTTTGCCACATCCGGAAATATGCAGGGTCACGGAACCGTCGAGCAGCGGGGCGCAAGCGCCTGCCGCAAAGGAAGCCAGTTCGTGAGTAGGATAAAAGGCCGACGCGCAACCGGGAGCGCCGGGACAGACTGCTATGGAAGATCGCCCGTCGCCGGCAGCCGTGACGAAACCCGATGTTCCGGCACTCGCAAGCAGTGCGCCGCACGCGCGCTGGGAACCGAAAAACAGCAGGCTATGATTTATCGCTGGCCGAAGAGACTGAATACCGAGCACGGCGGCCGCTTCGCAGAGACGCGCTATATCAGCGGCTTTGATCTGACTGAAGGCAGGCGCGACGCCTGCAGCAAAACCGGCCCCGCCTGCGGCCATCAAACCCAAAGGCACGAGGGACCGGGATGCCTCGCTTCCGGCCAGATCCACCAGATGATCACCACAGATCGCTTCAATCATCTTCCGATCCAGATCGCGACCGCGGGCGAGCGGACCTTTTTTTGCCAGAAGCGCGAGCAATTCAAGGACGACACCAGCTGCGGCGCCGGCGCCAACCAGCCCCGCATCCACCGAGCTGCTTTCCGGACCGCCCACAAACAGGCGCCAGAAGACCTGCCCTTCCAGACGCTGTGCTTTCACGCGGATGTCAGCGAGCAAATCTCCCATGGAAACATATCCGCCACCGTCGATCACCACAGACATTTTGGCGGCGAGTTTTTCAGCAAGCCCCAGCGCTTTTGCCTCCCGGCGAATCTCGTCTGCAAGAGAACGGCCATCGGCAATTTCCGTCTCGTCGCGACCGGATAAGGGCGAAACCTCAACCGCCAGCCCATCGCGAAGCGGTAGACCAAGCGCCAGAACCTCTTTTTCCAGAAAGCGCGCGCTCTCGGGCGACAGACCGCGAAATTGCAGGCTGCCCCGGGCGGTAATGTCCATCAAGCCATTGCCATGGAAATCCGAAAGATCGCAAAGCCTCTTCATCTCAAGGGGCGTGATATCCGCTTCGAATGCGATCCGTGACAGGAGACCATCGCCGGTGGGCATGGGTGCAGAGAGAGCCGGGCATGCGCCGCGGCGGCTGACTGGCTGAACGGGATTGAATAAGGCCGTCATCACGCGCCGACCCTTTCCGGATGGGGCAAAAGCAGCATTTCAAGCTCCGCATCCACCGCGTTTCGGCGACTGTGCCACAGGCCGCGGCGGCGGGCGGACAAGAAACGTTCCGCCATCACCCGCGCTGCCTTCGGGTTTTCGCGCAGGATGAAATCGCGCACCGCTTCATTGCCGAAATAGGCATCGTAAAGGGCTTCGATCAACGATGACGACACCGCATTGGTGGTTTCGGCAAAGCCGACCAGCCGGTCCACCGCCTCGGCAAACTCCGCCGCACCGCGTGGACCATGTCGCATCTGGCCTTCGATGAAGCGCGGATTGACGGCCCGGGCCCGCACCACCCGCGTCAGGGCCTGTGTCATCGATCTTGCCCGTGGGCGCGCCGGATCGGTCGTATCCAGCGCCACGATATCGGCAACGCCTCCAAGTGCAGCCTTGGCAGCGGAAAAGCCGCCAATGAAAGCGACATCGGAAGAACCGTCCAGAAGATCGCGGCCGGGATCATCGCCGGTGTGAACCAGAAGATCAGCCCGGCGCACCGCCTGCGCAAATCCGGCATCCTCGAAAATCTCCAGCCCGTCCGCACCCCCGAATGCGTGACTTGCCGCATCTAAGTAGGCTTTACCCAGCTCCTCGCGTTCGTCCCATTTGCCGCTGGCGAGCTTCTCCTCAATACCGGCACCATAGGTGCCGGGCGCAGAGCCGAAAATCCGCGGTGGTATATGACCGAGCAGAGCCGCCTCTTCCGCAAGCGGATTGTCGCCCGGCGCTTCTTCACGCCGCGCCACGGCCTTGGCGGCAGCATCGAGAAGCGCGATCAGCGCAGGAAACATATCCCGGAACAGACCGGAAATGCGGAACGTGACATCAACGCGTGGACGGCCGAGGCTGGCCGGCGGCAGCACCTCGATGCCGGTCACGCGGCCGGTGCCGGCGTCGTAAATCGGCCGCGCTCCCATCAGGTGCAGCGCCTGCGCCACATCCTCGCCGCCGTTGCGAAGACTGGCACTTCCCCAGAGATCGAACACCAGATGTTTCGGCCAATCCCCGTGGCTCTGCAGATGATGACGGAGCACCTCTTCGCCGGCCATGCGCCCTAGTTCAAAAGCGGTGGGCGTCGGCATCGTGCGCGGATCCGCTGCATAAAGATTGCGGCCCGTGGGAAGTACATCGACCCGGCCCCGTGCCGGTGCGCCGGAAGGACCGGGAGGAACGTGCCGGCCATCGAGTGCGGCAAGCAAGGCCGCCTTCTCGGCCCGGGCGCTTTGAAGTCTCAGAGGATCAGCCTCACCTTCGGCGCAGCGGCCGAAAATGTGTTGGCCGTCCTTGATCGCAAAATCCTTGAGATCACAGAGAAAGGCGTCGATGCGTGAGAGGGCGGCGTCGGCATCGTCTTTCGTATTCACGCCGGCCTCGGTTGCAAGCCCGGTTTCCTGCGCTTTTTCAATGATCAGCTTCGCCAGCCGGTCGCGCCGGCGCCGATCGAGCCCATCGGCCTGCGCATATTCGTCGACCAGCTGTTCAAGCGCCAGTTGTTCCGGCGAAAGCCCGGCATTAACCAGCACCGGCGGAATATGGCCGATGGTGACGGCTGCAATACGCCGTTTCGCCACCGCCGCCTCACCGGGATTGGAAACGATAAACGGATAAATCACCGGCAGCGGACCAGTGACAATTTCCGGAAAGCACTTGCGGGAAAGCGCCACTGTCTTGCCGGGCAGCCATTCCAGCGTACCGTGCGCGCCCACATGCACGATGGCATGGGCGGATGCCACGCGCTGCATCCATGCGCCGAAGGCAACAAGCGCGTGGCGCGGTGGCAGGGCGGGATCGTGATAGTCAACCCGGCGGTCCTCATTGCGCCCCCTGTCCGGCGCAAGCGCCACGAAGACCTGGCCGAAACGCGCGACGCGAAAACGAAACCCGCCATCGGCGAAAGCTTCATCACTTTCCGCAGCTCCCCATGTCGCACTCAAGGAGGCCGCGGCATCGTCAGGCAAACCCGAAAGAAAACCTCGATAATCGGCAAGATCGATCGTCGCTTCCTGCTGCTCAAGGCGACCGAGCAGCGCCCTTGCCGTTTCGGGAATATCTTCGACGCAATAGCCGGCATCTGCAAGATCTCGCAGCATTTCGAGCACGCTTTGCGGCACATCCAGACCAACGGCGTAACCGGTTCGCCCCGGGGCTGCACCCGGATAATCCGGCATCAGAACGACAATGCGCCGCTCCTCCGGCGAGGTATTTTTCAGACGCAGGAAGGCCGCGATGCGGCTTGCCACCTGTTCGACACGATCCGCCTCCGGCATGTTTACGAGACTGATACCGCCATCGGTCCAAGGCTGTTTGAATGAAATCACGCCTGCGAAAATCCGGCCATCCAGTTCAGGCAGCACAATATGCATGGCTAGATCGGACGGGTTTAGTCCACGCGCATTCGCCGCCCAGCCGTCGCGGCGGGTCGTCGCCATGGCGACCTGGAAAACGGGAACGCCAAGCCGATCGAACAGCGTATGGCCATCGGCATCGCTCTGACTGGCAAAGGCCGTCGCAGCAAGGATGGCAGCGGGCTGAATATCTCTCAGCGCCTTTTCGAGAAAGCGAAGGGCATCGCCATCCTTCAGGCCGCTGACAAAAATCGGCACCGGGGAGAAACCGCGCTCGCAAAGCGCGTGAAAGAGCGCATCCACCGGCGCTGCATCCGCAGCCAGCAACATGGAGCGATAAAAGACAATAGGCAGAACGGGCGCGGCAGCCGGGAAGCCAGAGCAGGCCTCCATTTTCCCTAACACCCCCACCCCCGGCCGATAAAAGCCGGCTTTCGGCAATGGTTCAGCTTCTATCATCGGCCATGCGTCATCTCTTGCCAGAGCGGCGAGGCCACCGGCAAGACGACCCATATTATCTCTTCCGCCTTCGCGGAAAAAGGAAAGGACGGATGCCAGGATGTGTGTGTCCACGGTCGACGCCGCTTCGAGCTTTTCGTCCCTTTCACTGCATTCGCCGGGCAGAAGCAGAAGCTTTATCCCACGTCGGCGCGCCATGCTGGAAAGCTGATCGACTCCATAACGCCAGCGTTCCGCTCCACCGAGGATTCGGACAAGGATGACCGTGGCATGCTCCGCCGTCTTTTCGATCCACAGGTCAACCGACATGGGATGGCGAAGCTCGGCGAGGTTTGCGGCGGACAGGCTGGGGAGCACACTGTCCGCCTGTCGCCACGCCTGCTCAAGCCCGGCAAGATCGCTTGTCGAAAACGACAGCATCACCACATCCGATCGAGGCTGGTTGAGGTCAACCGGCTCGATCAGATCGTCGAGAGACGAGGATGTGGTGGCAAGAATATGCATCGTCAGGCGGCCAGCATCTGTTCGATCTTTTCGCGATTGATGCCCTTTTCGCCGATAATGACCAGTCGGCTGCGGCGCTGCTCGCCCGCTGCCCAGGGGCGGTCGTAATAATGATTGACCCGGCTTCCGACCGCCTGCACCTGCAGACGCATGGGCTTGGCGGAAACTTCGACAAAGCCCTTGATGCGCAGGACGTTTTCAGCCGCAGCCGTTTCGGCAATGCGCGCCGCCAGTGCTTCCGGATCGGCCACAGCCGGCAGGTCGATGACGAAGCTGTCGAAATCGTCGTGTTCATGGTCGAGTTCACCGTCATGGTGGGTGCGGCGGTTTTCGATATCCTCTTCAACGGCAAGACCAAGACCGATCAGCACGGCGGGGTCGATGGCGCCATTGGAGGCCACAACGATCTTCGCGGCCTTCGGCAGATGTTCGAGCACATGCGCCCTCGCCTTGTCGAGGCCGGCTTCATCAAGGAGATCGGCCTTCGTGAGAACGATGAGATCGGCGCAGGCGACCTGGTCCTCGAAAACTTCCTCAACCGGATCATCGTGATCAAGCGCCTCGTCATTGGCCCTCTGAGCAGCGAGCGCCTCCATGTCGTGCGCGACCTTTCCTTCAGCAAGGGCGGCGCCATCCACCACGGCCACGACGGCGTCCACGGTCACGCGGCTCTTGATGGCCGGCCATTGGAAAGCCTGGACCAGCGGCTTAGGCAGGGCAAGACCAGAGGTCTCGATCAGGATATGCTCCACCTTCGTCTGGCGGCTGAGAATTTGTTCGATCGCGGGCTGGAAATCGTCAGCCACCGTGCAGCAGATACAGCCGTTGGCCAGTTCGACGATGTTTTCTTCGGGGCAGCTTTCAATGCCGCAGCCTTTCAGGATTTCGCCGTCGATACCGATATCGCCGAATTCATTGACGATGATTGCGAGCCGCTTGCCGTCCAGCTTTTCCAGAAGACCCCGCAACAGCGTCGTTTTTCCCGCCCCTAGAAAACCGGTGACGATGGTGCAGGGAACGCGGTCCAGATGGTTGCTCATGATCTCTCCTCGGTAAAATCGAATGGGGGAATGCGCGCCACCATGCCGCGCTTTAATGGTTCGGGGCGGCCGCGCCAGGGCATCAGGCCATCTGAAGACGCAGAAAGAAGCCGCGCGCCGGTCAGCAGGTCCCCTGCATCGTCGGGTGTCAGCCCACCAAACACATAGGACCAGCCATTGGCGCTGCGCAGCACGGCACTGAGGCCACGTTTGCAGTTGGCGAGACAATTGACGGAACGGACCGCGATGCCGGACGCTTCCGCCTCTGCGGTGACGGCCTCGGCAAGACGTGAACCGGCACGTGGCTCGGCGCTGGGATCAGCTTCGTCGCGACAGCTTCGGCAAACGAAAACGACCACACCGGACGCCGTTTCATCCTGCGCGTTTCCACCAGCAAATGAAGATGTCGCTGAAATATCCAAACCGTATCGTTCCCGCGCCAAGTCAAATTCTTCGGGGTGCGGATATCGAAAACGGTATGCGCACAGGCACAGACCGGCTGTTCGACGTTATCGACTGACCGGAGCACCCCGCCCGGTAGACGTTTTTCCTGAAGCGGCAGGTCTCCTGGCTTGCGGCTCGATGAGCGCCCGGACACCGCCTTCCCGAACCGTCTCTCTGGTCCAGTGGCTTTACGGTGCGGGCTTGCCGCTTACAGTTGCGGGGGCAGCCACGGAATGACCCGTTTCAGGGTGGAACCGTGTTCCCTCTTAGCTTTTCCCGTTGCCGGGGAAAGACCGTCAGTTCCTTACCCTTAGGCCGAACGGGCTTTGGGGTCAATGCCGCCCCCCTGTGGCTCGCGCATTGCCGGGTGCGGCAAATTGGGTATAGTCGCCGCTCCGAAGGGCAGGGATAAGTTCCCGGCTGCTGGAGTGAAGAAGGAATATGCGATGACACGCGACATCAGCGACAACGAAGCCGAGCGCCATCGGCAGAAAATGGTCAACCGCAAGACGGTGCAGGATGCCGAAGTCGCGGCAAAGACCATCGAAAAAGGTCTGCTGATGATCAATACCGGCCCCGGCAAGGGCAAGTCCACGGCCGCCTTCGGCCTTGCGTTGCGTATGCTCGGCATCGGGCGCAGGGTCGGCGTCGTGCAATTCATCAAGGGTGCATGGTCGACCGGCGAACAGCAGGCGCTGGCTCTGTTCGGTGACAAGGTGGTGTGGCGTACCATGGGTGAAGGCTTCACCTGGGATACGCAGGATCTGAAGCGCGATGTTGCCGCTGCCGCGAAGGCGTGGGAAGAAGCCGTGACACTGATGGCTGACCAGACGATCGGCCTGCTGATACTCGACGAACTGAATATCGCATTGCGTTATGATTACCTGCCGCTTGACGAGGTCGTGACGACGCTGGCCAGCCGTCGGCCCGATCTGCACATCATCGTCACCGGCCGCAATGCCAAGCAACCGCTGATCGACGCCGCCGACATGGTGACGGAGATGACGCTGGTAAAACATCATTTCAAGGCGGGCGTGAAAGCACAGCCAGGGATAGAATTCTGACATGGCCGCACGGGTTCTGATGTTTCAGGGAACCGGCTCGGATGTCGGCAAATCGCTGATGGTGGCCGGTCTAGCCCGCGCCTTCGTCAGGCGCGGCCTGTCCGTCATGCCGTTCAAACCACAGAACATGTCGAATAATGCGGCCGTTACCGCCGACGGCGGCGAGATCGGCCGAGCACAGGCGCTGCAGGCGCGGGCCGCTGGCGTACCCCTCTCTGTCCACATGAATCCGGTTCTTCTGAAACCGCAGAGCGAGACCGGGGCACAGGTGGTGGTTCAGGGCAAAATCGCCGGCAATGCCAGGGCAGCCGATTACCAGCACCTGAAAGCCGGGTTGATGCCGCGCGTGCTGGATAGCTTCAACCGCCTGAAACAACAGGCCGATCTGGTGCTGGTGGAGGGGGCGGGCAGCGCATCCGAAATCAATCTGCGTGCCAATGATATCGCCAATATGGGGTTTGCGAGAGCGGCTGACGCGCCTGTGATCCTCATCGGCGATATTGACCGCGGCGGCGTCATCGCCAGCCTTGTCGGTACCAAAGTCGTACTCGAACCTGACGATGCGGCGATGATCGAAGGTTTCATCGTCAACCGCTTTCGCGGTGATCCCGCGTTGTTTTCGGACGGCATGCGGATAATTCAGAAAAGGACAGGCTGGGCCTCGATAGGCCTTCTGCCGCATTTCTCCGATGCCACGAAACTGCCGGCTGAGGACGCGCTCGGTCTTTCCGGCCCGGCTGAGCGAAAACCCGGCGCAAAGATCCGCATCGCCGTGCCGATCCTGCCGCACATTTCCAATTTCGATGATCTCGACCCTCTGGACATGGAGCCGGACGTGGAACTGATCCGCGTGCGGCCGGGCGAGACCATTCCCGCCGATTGCCGGCTGGTTTTGCTGTGCGGTTCAAAATCCACCATTGCCGATCTCGCCGTGCTGAAAGATGCGGGTCTGGACATCGACATAAAGGCGCATGTGCGCCGCGGCGGCTACGTTCTCGGCCTTTGCGGTGGCTACCAGATGCTCGGAAAAACCGTTGCGGATCCTGACGGTATCGAGGGATCACCTGCGACTGTGGACGGGCTCGGCCTGCTTGATGTCGACACGGTTTTGACGGGTGACAAGCGACTCGTTTCCGTTCAAGGCGTGAGCTTTGATGGTGTTGGTTTATCCGGCTACGAAATGCATGTGGGGAAAACCACGGGAGCAGCAGGCAATCTGGTGTTTTCGACGATCGACGGGCATTACGATGGAAGCATCTCACCCGACGGCCGTGTCTTCGGCACCTATATTCACGGCCTTTTTGCTCATGATAGCCAGCGCGGCGCATGGTTGGAGCGTCTCGGCGGGTGCGGCACCGACCTGAACTATGATGCGCAGGTGGATGCGGTTCTCGACCGTCTGGCTGCGCATATGGAACAGCACCTCGATCTCGACGGGCTGCTGGCTATAGCGCGATAAGGATCGCCAGAAGCCCGAATAGGCCGATCAGCAACAGGTCCGCAATCCGTGCCAGCCGCAACGCCGTGCGAATATCGCCGGCGACCAGCGCAGACCTTCCGCCGTCCCCCATGAAACGCGCTTCGATCATCTGTCCGCCGTAAGAACGCGGTCCGGCAAGCGCAAAACCCAGCGCGCCGGCCAGCGCCGCTTCCGGCCAGCCCGCATTGGGAGAGCGGTGGTGGCGCGCATCGCGACGGATCGCGGCAATGGCCGCTTTTGGCGACGCGCCCTCGACAAAAAATGCGGCGACCACAAACAGGCTGCCGCTCAATCTCGAAGCGGGCAGATTGATGAGATCGTCAAGCCGGGCCGAAGCCCAGCCGAACGCTTCATGGCGAGGCGAACGATGACCGATCATGCTGTCGGCCGTATTGACCGCCTTATAAGCCGCGCCACCTGGCAGGCCCAGAAGCCCCATCCAGACGGCAGGGGCGACGATGCCATCGGAAAAGTTCTCGGCGAGACTTTCGATCGCCGCCCGGCAGATCGCCGCCTCATCCAGCTTTTGCGGGTCGCGGCCGACGATCATCGAGACAGCCTTGCGGCCACCCTCAACTCCTTCACGCTCCAGCGCAGTCGCAACCGCCTCCACATGCTGTTCCAGACTTTTCTGTGCCGGAAGCGAAGCACCGAGGATGGCGACCGCCAGAAGTCCGAAGGGCAGGAAAAGCAGAACAGATTGCGCAAACCATGCAAGGATCACCGTCAGCCCGACAAAAACAACCAGCGCCACAACACCGGCGGCCTTGCGCCGTGAAAATGACGCGCTGTCCCGGTTCCATTTTTGGTCCAGCAGCGCGATAAGCGAACCGACCCAGGTGACAGGATGGCCGATATGTTTGAACAGCCAGTCCGGATAACCGGTCAGGCGTTCGATCACGAGCGACAGGAAAGCGAGAGCGAGGAACATGGGCGAGACAATATCAGAAATGGCACAGGCTGCGATCCGCCACGGCGGCAATCTCGGCAGAGCGCGCCTGATGTTTCCAGACGCGTCTGAACCGTGGATCGACCTTTCGACCGGAATCAACCCGCATCCCTATCCGTATTCTGCCGTTCCCGCCAGCGCATTCGCTCGCCTGCCGGAGCCCGAGACGGCCGACTATCTGAAACGGCTGGCCGCACTCCATTTCGGCGCACCCTCCGCCCGACATGTCACGCTATCGCCCGGCACCCAGATGCTCATGCCGCTGCTGGCTCAAACCGCACTTGCCCGGAGCGCCAAGAGCGGCGCGGTGCTGTCACCTGCCTACGCGGAACATGCCCGCACCGCACGCATGGCCGGGCTGACCATGAGGGAAGTGGAGCATGTCAGCGACCTGATCGCTCACGACTACGTGGTGGTGGTCAATCCCAACAATCCCGACGGACGGATCATCGATCGCGAAACTCTTTTGCGGCTCGCCGATTCAATGCATCGAAACGGCGGCCTGCTGGTGGTGGATGAAGCCTTCATCGAAACCGGAGGCGCCGAGAGCCTTGCGGATAGTGTTGATCGGCATGCTCTGGTCGTCCTTCGTTCCTTCGGCAAATTTTATGGCCTGGCGGGAATCCGGCTTGGTTTTGCAATTGCGCACCCTGATATCGCTGCGGGGTTGGAGGCGAGGCTCGGGCCATGGGCGGTTTCCGGCCCGGCGCTGCACATTGCAACGGAAGCCTTGGCGGATGGAACGTGGCAATCTGCGATGCGGCTGCGTCTCGCGGATGAAGCACGACGCATGAATTGCCTTTTGGAAAAAGCGGGTCTGAACGGGGTTGGCGGCACGCCTCTGTTCACACTGGTGCGGGACGAGCGTGCCAAGGCCCTGTTCGATCATCTCGGCCGTCTCGGAATACTCGTGCGCATTTTCGATGAAAGGCCGCACGACATCCGTTTCGGCCTTCCGGGTAGCGACGCTGAGTGGCAGCGCCTTCAAGCGGCGCTGCTCTCTTTCGATCATCCCTCGAAAGTGTAGGTTTCAATCGACTCCGGCTTCATTTCGATGGAGAAACCCGGCAGTTTCGGCGGCATATAAGCGGCGTTTCTGATATCGCAGGGCTCGATGAAATGCTCGTGTAGGTGATCCACATATTCGATGACGCGACCTTCCTTGGTGCCTGAAACCACCAGATAGTCGATCATCGACAGGTGCTGCACATATTCGCAAAGCCCGACGCCGCCAGCATGCGGCCAGACCGGCAGATTATATTTGGCGGCAATCAGCAGCACCGCCAGCACTTCGTTGAGGCCACCCATACGGCAGCTGTCGATCTGCACCACATCGATCGCGCCTTCAGCGATGAACTGCTTGAACATGATGCGGTTCTGGCACATTTCGCCCGTCGCCACCTTCACGGAACCAATGGCTGCGCGAATCTTGCGATGGCCGGCGACATCATCCGGGCTGGTCGGTTCTTCGATGAAGAAGGGCTTGGAAAAGGCGAGCTTATTCACCCACTCGATTGCCTGGTCCACTTCCCACACCTGATTGGCATCGATCATCAGATAACGATCGGGGCCGATCACCTCGCGGGCAATGGTGAGACGGCGAATGTCATCCTCCAGATCACGTCCAACCTTCATCTTCACATGGTTGAAGCCGGCATCGATGGCTTCCTGGCAAAGACGGCGCAGCTTGGCGTCGTCATAACCGAGCCAGCCTGCGGAAGTCGTATAGCAGGCGTAACCTTCGCTCTTCAGCGTCTCGATGCGTTCCCTTTTGCCGCTTTCGGCTTTCTTGAGAATTGCGAGCGCCTCGTCCCGGGTCAGCACGTCAGTGAGATAACGGTAATCAACGATATCGGCGATTTCCTCAGCGCTCATATCAGCCACCAGTTGCCACACAGGCTTGCCGGCTTTCTTGGCCAGCAAATCCCACACCGCGTTGACAACGGCGCCGGTGGCGAGATGCATCGCACCCTTGTCGGGGCCGATCCAGCGCAGCTGGCTGTCGCTGGTCAGATGCCGCCAATATTTGCCGGGGTTCTCAGTCACCGTGGCAAGATCGGTGCCGACGACGAGGTGACGCATCGCTTCGATGGCCATGCAGCAAATATCGTTACCCCGGCCGATGGTGAAGGTCAGCCCGTGGCCTTTAAGACCCGGCTCATCCGTGTCGAGAATCACATAAGCCGCCGAATAATCCGGGTCGGGGTTCATCGCATCGGAGCCGTCCAGGCTCTGGGATGTGGGGAAACGCAGGTCGAAAACACGAAGATCAGTAATTTTTGTCATGGCCGTTTACTCGCGGTCAGTGCCTATGGAAATCGTTCAGTCGTGGTGGAAGGTTTCTTCCATCATAGCCCACCACTCGCCGTCCCTGCGGGTTTCGAGCGGTTTCTGGCAGGGAATCGTAAAAGACCACCATTCCTGGTTCTTGGGGCTGGCCGCCATCTTCGCCATATCGGCGCTGAAATCGGTGCCATGATATTCCCAATAGCCAAACAGCAGGTTTTCCGGCTCCCGCAGGAAAATCGTGTAGTTACGGATATTGCAATCGCTGATCAGCGCCAGAACTTCCGGCCAGACGGCGGCATGCAGCCTTTTATACTCCGCGATCATCTCCGGCTTGACGCCTATGACCATTCCCATACGCTGCATGAAAAACTCCGTTACTTTCTGATGGTGGCAAGCGCCGCGCGCAGCTTTGATTGCGGCAGGCTCAATCCCAGCCGGTCCGCTGCGGCAATGACCGGAGCAAAGCGTCGGCGCTTCTT
Source organism: Agrobacterium sp. 5Ca39 (assembly GCF_055382365.1). Lineage (NCBI taxonomy): Bacteria > Pseudomonadati > Pseudomonadota > Alphaproteobacteria > Hyphomicrobiales > Rhizobiaceae > Agrobacterium > Agrobacterium sp. 5Ca39. The sequence continues at coordinate 2,469,969 of NZ_AP026436.1, forward strand.
CTCATCGTGATTACCGGCGATATCGGCCAGCCGATGGGCAAGGAAGGGATTGCGCAAACGCTCCCGCAGCACGCCGATATAGGCCTGCGCATCATTTCCCATGCCTTCAGCAATAAAGAGCGGCAGAACCTCGTCGCGCCATAACGTTTCCAGATCCGCGACGAGTGCACTGTCGTCCATTGCCTGGCGCACCGTCTCGTCCTTCGCCCGCGCATCCTGCAGCCAGCGTTCCGCCAGATAGGAATGGCCGAGATTGAGCAGGAAAAGCTTCAGCTTTTCATAGTGATCGAGATCGTCCGTCAGCACCACGGCAGGGTGAGTGCAGGGCAGGACAAGCCCTTCCTGCTTTTCGATCGCCCAGAGCGCGTAAGGCTCCGCCACTGCACCTACCGGATCGATAGGCTCGGAAACGATGCGATCGACCAGGCTATTAGCGAAACGGCACTTTTCGTTCAGGTAAAAGGCAAAACCCGCCGGCAATTGCCATTCATCGGCAAGCCGGCGAATGACCTCTTTCAGCTTTTCGCCATTACGCGGCACAAGTTCACAAGGAAAGATGGACACGGGCGCTTCCGGATTGCGCTGAAAACGTTCGAGCAGCAAAATGCAGAGTTTCGCCGGAAAGCTCCTCGGGACGGCCGTAAAATCCGCCGCGAGATCTGCGCCATCCGCAGAATCAAGCTCATAACCGCGGTCTCCGGTATTGGACAAGATGACAGCAGCTTCGCAGGCGAGGCGGCGTACTTCGGCCCATTCAGTTGCCGAGGTCAGGGCCCGCGCGACAGCCTTGCCCTCAATTTCCTCATCCACGTTCCGGCCGTCACGGATGCCGCGAATGCGCACGGGGTAGGGCGCGCCACTATTCAGCGCCGCGACACGCTTCAGGCTTTCCGCATTGCCGGTTGTCTGGACAATCGCGATGCGACCGATAGCCTCGTCCTTTTCCAGCGCTTGCGAGACAAAGAGGTCCGCATGCGCCAGAAGAAAGCGGCTGGTACCGAATTGCAGGATGGGCGTCTCGGGCGTCATGCGACCTCCACCATGCCTTTGATGACTCCGGCTTTCGGATCGGTCAGCCCTGCGAACTGCGATGGCACGTCGGCAAGCGTCATACGGTGCGTAATCAGCGCCTCAGGTACTTTCCCTTCCCGCAATGCCTGCAACACGCGTTCGAAATCCTCCGGCGTCGCATTTCGGCTGCCGAGCAGCGTCGTTTCACGTTTGTGGAACTCCGGATCGTTGAAGCTGATATCGCTCGCGACGATGGAAACAAGCACATACGAACCGCCATGGCCGACGAAGGAAAAGCCGCGCTCCATGGCTTTAGGATTACCGGTCGCATCGAAGACCGCATCGAAGAAATCACCGTTGGTAATCTCGGAAAGACGATCTTTGTCGCCGTCCCCAAGCGACACTGTATGGGCGACGCCGAGATGCTCCTTGCAGAATTCCAGCCGGTCGGTGCGGCCATCGATCATCGTGACTTCGCCGCCATCGAGAACCGCGAAAACCGCTACCGCCATGCCGATCGGTCCGGCGCCGACGATCAGAACCTTCTGTCCTTTCTCGACATTGCCACGGCGCACCGCATGCGCGCCGATAGCCAGAAATTCGGTCATCGCCGCCTGGTCGAGGCTCAGCCCTTCAGCCTTCAACACGAATTGCTGCGGCACGTTCAGATACTCCACCATGCCGCCATCACGATGAACGCCGAGCACGCCGATATTGCGGCAGCAATTGCTCTTGCCCTTCAGGCAGGCGCTGCATTTCCCGCAAGAAATATACGGAATGATGGTAACAACGTCGCCGGCCGACAGATGGCTGCCTTGCGGCGCCTCTTCAACCGTACCGGAAAGTTCATGGCCCATGATCCGCGGATAAGAGAGGTAGGGCTGATTGCCGGTGAAGATGTGGAGATCCGTACCGCAAACCCCGATGCGACGGACGCGCACCAGCACCTCACCTTCGCCACGCACAGGTTTAGGCAGATCCTTGGCGCTGAGTTGACCGGGAGTGTCGCAGAAAATCGCCAGCATGGATCACCTGTGGGAAAGGGAGTAAAAACGAATGGCGTTACCGCCGAAGACTGCCGCATGGTCCGCTGCCGGCACGATATCGCGACAGAAGCCCAGCCATTCCTGATAATCGCCCGCCAGTCGCAAAACCGGCCAGTCGCTGCCGAAAATCACCCGGTCTGCGCCGAACAGCTCCAGAATGGTTTCGGCATAGGGCCGCACTGCTTCCGGTCGCTGATCGCCGCGCTCGGTCAGGAGGCCGGAGAGCTTGCAATGGACATTGGGAAGAGCCGCCAAAGCGCCCATATCCTTGCGCCAGGCGCTGTAGCGGCCGGTCGCAATCAGCGGCTTGGCACCATGGTCGATGACAACAGGCAATTGTGGATGACGCCGGGCAAAGGCGAGGAGATGCGGCAGATTGGGCGGCAGGACCAGCGCATCGAACGCCAGGCCGTGGTTCACCAACGCCGCCACGGAGGGATCGAGCAGCGGATCATCGATCCATGCCACGTCTTCCATGCCCTGCAGCATCGGGCGCACGGCTTTGAACGCCCGATGTTTTGCCCGGCGGGCGATTTCAGTTGCAGCATCTGGAGACTTCATGTCCACCCAGCCGACCACACCTTTGATGAAATCTGTCTCTTCCGCCAGCGCCAGCATGAAATCCGTATCGGCAGCCGTCTCCATCGTCTGAACCAGCACGGTGCCGGAAATTCCGGCCGCGGCCAGCAATGGCGACAGATCCGCTGGAAGAAAATCCCGGTAGATGGCGGCGAGCGACGGCGGCGGCCACTGGCCGGCACGGTCCTTCATTAACCAGAAATGCTGGTGGGCGTCGATAAGCATTGCCTCAGGCCTTTCCGCCCGGCACCGGCGCACCTTCGGCGATCAGACCGCGTCTGTGCAGTTCCGCCCAGAACTCATCCGGAATAGATTGTTCGAACCATTCGATATTGGAAGCGAGCTGCTGCGCATTCCGCGCGCCCGAGACGACGGTGACCGAAGCCGGATGGGCCAGCGGAAATTGCAATGCAGCCGCCTGCAGCGACACACCGACTTCTTCGCAGACACCCTGCAGCGCATCAACCCGCGTAAGGATATCGGCAGGCGCATCGGCATAATTGAATTTGCGGTTGCCCGCGAGAATGCCGGAATTGAAAGCACCGGCGACAACGATGCCGACACCGCTTTCGGCGCAGAGGTTCATGAAAGCAAGGCTCTGCTGCTCCAGCAGCGTATAGCGGCCGGCAAGCATGGCGACGTCGATGTCAAAGACATCCATGGCGTCGTTGACAATTTCCCACTCGTTGACGCCAAGGCCGATAGCGCCAGTTGAACCTTCCTCACGCAGCTTGCCAAGCGCCCGGAAGCCGCCGCCAGCGGTCAGCTGCTCCCAGTAATGCTGGTGCTTTTCGCCATGGGTGTAGGAGCCGATATCGTGCACATAAAGAATATCCGGCTTCAGAACGCCGAGCCTCTGCTGGCTGGCCTCGAAAGAGCGTAGAATGCCATCATAGGAATAATCATAGAACGGGCGGAAGGGTAGCGGCGCAATATAGGCATCCTCTTCGGGGCCAACGGTCTCATCGGGAACCATAACGCGACCGACCTTGGTGCTCAGCGAATATTCGCTCCGGTCATGCTCCGTCACCATGGTCCCCAGGCGACGCTCCGACCGCGTATATCCATAAAACGGCGCGGTATCGAAATAACGCATGCCGCTTTCCCATGCCTTGTCAAACGCACCCTTGGACTCTTCATAGGGCGTAACGCGGTAGAGATTGCCCATCTGGGCGCAACCGAGACCCATGACGGTAACGTCGACGGCGCGGCGCGGCAATTTACGTGTATCGGAGACTTTCATTGCGGAGACTTTCCAGCTTGCCTTTGGAAAGACGCGCCGCCGGTGAAGCGGCGCGTCATCGCTTGATCAGTAAAGAACGTTCTTTGCTTCCGGCTTTTCGATATTGTCCTTGGTGACAACAACGACGCCGGTGTCGACGAACTTCTCGACCTTTTCCTTGTTGATGAGCTTGGTGACGGTTTCGACGCCCTTTTCACCCATCTGATAGGAGCCCTGAACCACGATTCCGGCGAGCGTGCCGTCCTTCACGAAGTTCTGCAGATCCTGGTTGCCGTCGAAGCCGATGGCGACGACCTTGCCGGCCTTGCCGGACTGGGCGAGCGCACGGCCAACGCCGATGGCCGTCGGCTCATTGGCGCCGAAAATGCCCTTCAGGTCCGAATTGGCGGCCAGAACGTCGGTCGTCTGGTTCAGCGCGGTCGCCATCTGCGACTGCGAGTAGAACGGGCCGACGATCTTCAGGTTTGAGTTCATCTGGATGTAATCGGTGAAACCGCCGACGCGGCCGATTTCAGAACCAGCCCCGGCGACATAGGACATGACGGCGATCTTGCCTTCCTTGCCCACCTTGTCGATCAGCGCCTGCGCTGCCAGTTCGCCGGCTTTCTTGTTATCGGTCGCGAGGAACGACTGGTAATATTGCTCAGAGCCCTTGGCGAGCTGCGAGTCGATGAGAACGACGGGGATACGGGCTTCCCAGGCCTTCTTGACAGCAGGCACCAGCGCGTCCGGATCGGAAGGTGCAAGCACGATGCCGGCGACCTTACGGTTGATGGCGTTCTCAACCATGTTAACCTGGTCGGCAATGGCCGATTCCGCAGCCGGACCCTGGAAGGTCATGGTGTTGCCTGAAGAATTCTTCATGGCCGCATCGGCGCCCTTCTGGACGTTCTGCCAGAAGGTCGAATTGACGGTCTTGACGATGACGGCGATTTCACCGGCCTGCACGGTGGAAACGCTCCACAGCGCGATTGCGGATGTCAGAAGGGCAGTCGCAATTTTCTTCATTTCTTCCTCCGTGATGTCGGCATACCGGGCCTCCCCTGCCGATCTTTTTTGCGGAAAGGGTCCGCAGCCCTTTGATCAGCGGCGGTTGCGCAACTGGTCGATCCAGACGGTGACCAGAATGACGAGGCCGATGATGATCTGTTGCGTGAAGGCAGAGACGCCATTCATATTAAGACCGTTGCGCAGGATACCGATGACGAAGGCGCCGATGGCCGTGCCTGAAATCGTGCCCACGCCGCCGATCAGCGATGTGCCGCCGATAACCGCGCTGGCAATGGCATCCAGCTCATACATCACACCTTCGTTAGGCTGGGCGGTAACGAGGCGCGACATCAAAACGCACCCCGTCAACCCAGCAAGCGTACCGGAGAGGATGTATGTGAAGTTAGTGACGCGGGCGACGTTGACGCCGGAAAGACGTGCGGCGTCTGCATTGGAGCCCACGGCGTATATGTGGCGGCCGAGGATCGAGCGGTTGAGCATGAAGGACACCGCAAGCGCAATCACCACCATCAGGATGACAGGGTAGGGGATGCCTGGAAATACGACATTCGGAAAGCCGTCATCACCGATATTGACGATGCGGAAAAGGGCGCCGTTGCCAAGTTCGCCGAAGGATTCGCCGAGGCCGGACACGGCGCGCGCACCGGTGATCTGCAATGCCACACCGCGGGCAATCAGCATCATGCCGAGCGTGGCGATGAAGGGCGGCAGCTTGAAGCGCGTGACCAGCAGCCCGTTGATCAGCCCGCAGAGCGCACCCGTCAGAATGCCGAGCAACATGCCGACCGGCACCGGCATGCCGAGTTCCTTCACCGCAAGAGCGGCAACAACCCCTGCAAGAGCCAGCACCGAACCGACGGAAAGGTCGATGCCGCCGGTGATGATGACACAGGTGGCGCCAATGCCGAGCAGAGCGATGGACGTGACCTGCAACGCGATCGTCATGCCGTTATTGACGGTAAAAAAGGCGCTGCTGGTGGCGGAGAACACCGCGACAAGGGCGAACAGGCTGCCGAGCGCGGCAAATTTCTGGATGATGTCCTTCTGGCGATCGCTGACAGCGAAGCCCTTTTTGGGTTCTGCAATATTGGCCATGTCGTTCCTCACTGCGCGGCCCGGCCGTAACCGGACGCATACCGCATGATTTCTTCCTGATTGGTCTTGACGGTTTCGAGCACGCCCGTAATCCGGCCCTGGTGGAAAACCGCGATGCGGTCCGTCAGCCCCAGAATTTCCGGCAGCTCCGAACTGATGAGAATGACGCCGATGCCCTGAGCGGCCAGCTCATCCATGATCTTGTAGATCGCGAATTTCGCACCGACATCGATGCCACGTGTAGGCTCATCGAAGAACAGGATACGGGATTGGCGGAACAACCACTTGCCGATGATGATCTTTTGCTGATTCCCCCCCGATAGCAGGCGCACGGTCTGCTCGATGGAAGGCGTGCGGATATTCAAGAGGTCGACGTATCGCTTGGTGACCTCGTCGTGTTTCCTGAAGTCGATCAGCCCAAAACGGTTGGAAAGTTCGCCGAGATTGGCGAGCGTCGTATTGGCCGCCACCGACATCTTGATGGCGAGGCCGTCGCTTTTCCGGTCTTCCGAGAGATAGGCGATGCCTTCTTCAATCGCATCCTGCGGTGAGCTGATCGAAAGCTCGCGCCCATTGAAGGTGATCTTGCCGGCATCGAGCGGGTCCGCCCCAAAAATCGCCCGCGCGACTTCCGTTCGACCTGCGCCCATAAGGCCGGCAAAACCCAGGATTTCGCCACGCCGAAGCGAAAAACTGACATCGCTGAACACGCCGTTGCGGGTCAGCCCATCGACGGAGAAGATGATATCCTCCGTCGGGCGCGACGTGCGCTCGGGGAATTTATCCTCCAGCGAACGCCCGACCATACGCGTGACGATGTCATCAACGGTGATGGAGGCGAAGTCGTCGGTCGAAATATAACGTCCGTCGCGCAAGACCGTCACACGATCGACGATCTCGGCCATTTCGTCGAGACGGTGAGAAATATAGACGATACCGACGCCGGAAGCCTTGAGGTCTCTGATGACCTTGAAGAGAAGGCGGGTTTCCTGCTCCGTCAGAGAAGAAGTCGGCTCATCCATGATGAGCACTTCAGCATCAAGAGAGAGCGCCTTGGCGATTTCCACCATCTGGCATTGGGCGACGGAGAGGCCGCGGACGATCTGATCCGGATCGATATCGACACCCAGCCGGTCGAGACAGCGCATGGCATCGAGGCGCAGCTTCTTGCGGTCAACCAGGAAACCGCGACGCGGTTCGCGCGCAAGATAGATGTTTTCGGCCACAGAAAGATGCGGAACGAGATTGAGTTCCTGGTGGATGATGGCGATGCCGGCAGCTTCGGACTCGAGCGGGGAGGCGTATTGCACCTTCACGCCCTTGTGCAGGATGGTGCCATCACTTGGCTGGTACACACCGCTGATGATTTTCATCAGCGTCGATTTTCCCGCCCCGTTCTCACCACAGACAGCATGCACCTCGCCGCTGCGCAGATCGAAATGCACATTCGACAAGGCTTTGACGCCCGGGAATTCCTTGCTGATATTTTCGAGACGCAGAAGGGCCGAACGCTCCGCGCGCGCCATCTCCTCAGGCGAGTACTCGCCCTGAATTGTCGATGCGCCCTGCGACATCTGGAACCTCCCACCCGTTCCCCGCTCCACCGGGGTCATGAACAGGTCAAATGGTTAGGCCGGTTTTGTTAAATGGTCAAGCCAATTAGCTCAAAATTTGCGAATCCGGAGCAGAGCGAAAATTTCATATCTAAATTTCGTCGATAAAAAAATTGTAATTTCAAATATTTAAGTAATTTCTTGCGTATTGATACGCTTGGCGCTACGGTAAGGCCAAATATGAACTTCAGACAGGACTTGTCGTAAAACTCATGAGTGGTCAGGCCAAAATAGTGGAGCCGCGCAGGCTTTATCAGCAGATTGCGGACCAGATACGCGAACTCATCGATCTGGGTGAATTCCTGCCCGGTACGCGGCTTCCCGCTGAGCGGGAACTGGCTCAGAAGCTCGGTGTATCAAGGCCTTCGTTGCGCGAGGCCCTGATTGCGCTTGAGATCGACAACACAGTGGAAATTCGTATGGGTTCCGGCGTCTATGTTTCGGCGGAAGCGCTGCAGACGACCCACCATACCAAATCGCTTGGCGACAGCCCCTCCGAACTGATGCAGGCGCGCGCCGCATTGGAGGGTGCCACCATCGTGCTGGCGGCAAGCCGGATGACCGATGAAGCGATCGCGACCCTGCGCCAGATACTCAATACCATGCAGAGGGAAATAGAGGCCGGTCGCAAGCCGCTGGATCAGGACCGGCTGTTTCACGTCACAATAGCGGAGCAATCCGGTAACAGCGTTTTAGCCCGAATGGTGGCCAACCTTTTCGATGAGCGCCATAGCCCCATTTCGGCCCAGCTCCGCGTGAAGTTTGAAGACCGCGATACCTGGACCCATGCTCTTCAGGAACATGAGGCCATTCTCGCCGCGCTTGAACTGAAAGACCCGCTGTTGGCGCAGGCCGCCATGCATACCCATCTGGAAGGTTCTAAGAGACGCTGGGTCGAAAACTGATTCAGGAACATAGCAGACAATATACCGGGAGGAGGAACATCCGTGAGTGAGAATTCCGAGGCAACCATTTTGCTGAACGCCAACGACAACGTCGCGGTGGCGCGTCGGTCCATCCCGGCGGGCGGCGCGACGGGCAGGGGCGATCTGGCGGCGCTCGAATTGATTGGGCGCGGGCACAAAGTGGCCCTTAAATTCATCAGATCCGGAGATGAGGTGCTGAAATACGGACAGGTGATTGGCATCGCCACCCAGGACATCGAACCTGGCCGGCACGTGCACCTGCACAATCTTGCCATGGTGCCTTCCGAACACGCGCATCAGTTCAGCGTCGACATTGAGGAGAAGGGCATGGTGCCGGAAGCCGAGCGCCGTACCTTCATGGGATATGACCGTGGCCTCGGCGGTGTCGGAACGAGAAACTATATTGGCGTCATCGCTTCTGTGAACTGTTCCGCCACGGTGTCACGCTATATCGCCGATTATTTCAACAAGCAGGGCGGCCTTGATGGTTTCGACAACGTCGATGGCGTCGTTGCGCTGACCCACGGTGGGGGCTGCGCGCTGAATACAAAATCGGAAGGCTACCGTCTGCTGATCCGCACCATCCAAGGCTATGCCCGCCATCCTAATTTTGGTGGCATCCTGTTGATCGGCTTGGGCTGTGAGACCAACCAGATCGCGCCTATCCTCGAACATTACAAGATGGAGGAGGGCGACCGGCTGCGCACCATGACAATCCAGCAGCATGGCGGCACCCGCAAAACGATCGACGCGGCAATTGCCGAGATTAAGGCCATGCTGCCGATGGTCAATGCCGCACGCCGTACGGAACAGCCTCTTTCAAAGCTGAAAGTGGCGCTGGAATGCGGCGGTTCCGACGGATACTCCGGCATTTCCGCCAACCCGGCCCTCGGATATGCCTCCGACCTCATCGTCCGCAATGGCGGCACCACAGTTCTCTCCGAAACGCCGGAGATTTACGGCGCCGAACATCTTTTGACCAAGCGCGCCATCACCCCTGCCGTCGCCGAAAAGCTTTTGCAGCGTATCGATTGGTGGCGGGATTACACGGCTCGTAACGGCGATGAACTCAACAACAACCCCTCTCACGGCAACAAGCTTGGCGGCCTGACAACCATTCTGGAAAAATCGCTGGGCGCGGTCGCCAAGGGCGGATCCATGCCGTTGAAGGCGGTGTACGAATTTGCGGAGACAGTAACGGAGCAGGGTTTCGTCTTCATGGACACACCCGGTTACGACCCTGTCGCCGTGACAGGGCAGGTTGCCGGCGGCTGTAACGTCATCTGTTTCACCACCGGCCGCGGCTCGGTTTCCGGCTTCAAGCCTGCGCCATGCATCAAGATCGCCACAAATTCCGAAATGTATGAACACATGAAGGAAGATATGGATTTGAACTGCGGCGAGATCGTTACCGGGAACGAAACAATCGAAGAATCCGGCGAAAGAATTTTCGAACACATCATAGCGGTGGCCTCCGGCAACAAGACTGTCAGCGAGATCTACGACTATGGCGATAATGAATTCGTGCCCTGGCAGGTCGGCGCAGTGACCTGAGCCCCTCACGCCACTGTCCCACGTGAAACAAAAAGGCCCGAAGATCGCTCTTCGGGCCTTGTTCATTTCTGATCATATCGCGCTTAATGGCGGAAGTGACGCATGCCAGTAAAGACCATCGCAACATCGTGCTCATTGGCAGCGTCGATCACTTCCTGATCGCGCATGGAACCGCCGGGCTGAATAACGGCAGTCGCGCCAGCGGCAATCGCCGCAAGCAGGCCATCGGCAAAGGGATAAAAGGCTTCCGAAGCGACGGCAGAGCCACGGGTCAGCGGTTCAGCCAGACCGAGAGCCCTGGCGGCATCTTCGGCCTTCTGAGCCGCGATACGGGCTGAGTCGACACGGCTCATCTGGCCGGCGCCGATACCCGCTGTCTGGCCGTCCTTGGCGTAGATGACGGCGTTGGATTTCACGTGCTTGGCGATCTTGAAGGCAAACTTCATGTCTTCAAGTTCCTGCGCCGTCGGCGCGCGCTTGGTGACGACCTTGAGATCCAGATCTTCGACCATGCCATTATCGCGACTTTGGACCAGAAGGCCGCCCGAAACCGTCTTTGCGGTAATGCCGGCCGCGCGCGGGTCAGGCAGGCCGCCGGCCGCCAGAAGTCGCAGGTTAGGTTTGCGGGCAATGATCGATTTTGCTTCTTCTGTAACATCAGGTGCGATGATGACTTCAGTGAAAAGCTTGACGATCTCCTCCGCCGTTTCCGCATCAAGCGTGCGGTTGAGAGCGATGACGCCACCGAAGGCCGAGACGGAATCGCATGCCAGCGCTCGCCGGTAGGCTTCTGCAAGCGTCGGACCGGTCGCGACGCCACAGGGATTGGCGTGCTTGATGATTGCAACGGCCGGCGCATTTTCCGGCAGGAACTCCGCAACCAGTTCGTAGGCGGCGTCGGTGTCGTTGATATTATTGTAGGACAGTTGCTTGCCCTGAAGAAGCGTCGCTGTTGCCACGCCAGGCCGCTTTTCTCCGGTCAGATAAAAACCGGCGCTCTGGTGCGGGTTTTCGCCATAACGCATCTTTTCCTTCAGCACGCCGCCAATGGCGCGGTAGTCAGGGGTTTCGATAGCGAGCGCCTCGGCAAACCAGTTGGAAATCATTGCGTCATAAGCAGCCGTGCGGGCATAAGCCTTGGCGGCGAAGCGCTGGCGCAGCGCATAGTTTGTCTGTCCGTCATCGGCCTGCAGGGCTTCAACCAGATCAGGATAATCGGACGGATCGGTCACCACGGTCACATAGGCATGATTCTTCGCCGATGCCCGGATCATGGCCGGACCACCAATATCAATGTTTTCCACCGTGGTCGGATAATCGCCGCCCTTGGCGCGAACGTCCTCGAACGGATAAAGATTGATGACAGAAAGATCGATGGCCTCAATACCGTGAGCCTTCATCGCATCCACATGTTCGGCATCATCCCGGATTGCCAGAAGCCCACCATGCACGTTGGGATGCAGAGTCTTGACGCGGCCATCCATGATCTCGGGAAAATTGGTGACCTCGGAGACATCCGTCACCGGCAGACCCGCATCGGCAATAGCCTTTGCCGTTCCGCCCGTCGAGAGCAGCTTGACGCCGAGTTTGGACAGAACTGTCGCCAGCTCGATAATGTCGGTCTTGTCGGACACGGAGAGAAGCGCCGTGCGAATTTTGACCTTGTCGGGAGCGGGAATTTTTTTGGATACGACGGCCATCGAATATACTCCGTTAAACGGGGAGGACAGGCTGGAACGGGTTTTCCAGCAATTGCCGCCGCGTTAACACAGCTTACCGCAAGAATAAACAGCGGGGACGTCGAAGGATAAAAACTAGGGTATTTTTGCCAAATTCCAGGGGGAAAGGCTCAGGCCTGACGCTCAATAAGCCAACGAATCTCCCGCGTATTGGCGAGATTGAACGGTAGCTCGATCTGCTGCGATGGCCGCATGCCGGACGCATCGGCCATGAACACGTCCTCGGTCATGAAAAGCTCCAACCCCGGTGCCGTCAGCAACCAAGTGGTTCCGTCCGCGGCCTCAAGATAAATTGACTCATCATCCCGCTGGTGCAGCTGGATATGGGGGTGGATGTGGAAACGCGAAACCGCCGAGACCGACTGGGTCTGCGCGTTTGCGGCATTGTGATCGGCCCTTAGCAGGTCACGACCCTTTATCTTGGTGCCAGCGGCATTCAGCTCTATCTCCCGTTCGTGATAACAGCCGAAGTTGTGAAGATATCCGTCATGCGCCGCCCACAGGACATCATTGCCGTTTACACCCGTTTCGCGCCGGCTATCGACCTGGCTGACACCGGAAACCATGATCGGTCCGAGCAATCTGGACCGCGACAGTCTGCATGAAGACGTGTCGGCAAGCGTGACGGTGGAATGAGCAGCGGTCGACCGGCTAGCCCGTTGATATTCAGGCGCCGCATTTCGCGGAAACCCGGAATTGACGATGAAGCGGTTTTTTCCGCATGACATCTCGAAAGAGAGGCAGCCCGAATGCGCGTTACGTGAAAGCTCGGCCGAGCCAGGATAGCCCGTATCCACGATAACCACCGTTTCGCCCGCGGCAAGGCGGTGATAATTCACATCCGGCAACACCTTTGAAGGCCGGCCCGCTGTCTCATCATAACGGAGCACCGAAACAAGCTCATTGGCGAGCGTGGCTGTTGCGCCGTTGAACAAGGCGAGATCGCCGCCCTGGTGCCGAAAAAACCGTATCGCCGGAAACATGCGGTCTATCGCAGGAACCAGCCCGGACGGCAGGTCATGGCCGAGATTGATATAGCTTTGTCGGAGGGGCAGAAGGTCGAGCAGCAGATCCAGCATCACGCGCGGATTGCGGGAGACATGCCCGCCATCAGGCAGGATCTGCCGCTCCATTTCCTGAGCCAGCTTCATTCCGTGCCGCGCGATCCGCGACATCCGGGTGGGCATGGCGATAGAAGCCATGGCAAGCGCGATCCTGATCCGCAGTCTCACCTCCCCATCCGGCGCGTGCCTGACGATTTTCTCGAGGTAACGCACGTGAAAGACCAGGCTTTTCAGAAACCGGCGATAAAAACCCGCATCTGCTTCGTATAGGACCACGGGCGAGTGAGAAAGCCAGGCGATCAATCTCTGCGCCGCGATTTCCGGAGCCCACGCAACCCCCGCAAGCTTTTTGCCATGGATGGCCATCCATTCGGCGACGATACGGCGGGCCTTCCTGCATGCCTCGCTCGATCTGTCGGAACGGATGTGGCGCAGCCAGCTAAACGCGTGCAGCCGCTCTTCAAAAACAAGCGAAGGATATTCCACCTGAAAAGGCGAGTGGCCACCGGTTTCCATGACACGGCCGGCAAGCGCGATACGGCCGCGCAGCAACTCCTCGGCAAAATAGGGATCGATTGCCCGAAGATCCGTCGGTGCCGCAACCAGCCCCTCCGGCGCACGATTGGCAAAACGTGAAACATGCAGACGTAACGGCGTGAGGCCGACACACAGATGGCGATACGCCATCCGCGAAAGAAGACCGGCGGCATTCATGCTGCCTGCAAAGGACCCTAACAAGCTGTGTTTCCCGTTTCACATGTTTTGTTTTTATCAGTGAACCGTGATGACCGGAACGTTATCGACAATTATCCAATGATTCGCGAAAGCTTGGCTTTTTTCTACTTCTTACGCAAGACACTGCTAAAAAACCCATCGACCCCCCCGAACATGTCGGGCGTGGTGCGAAGGTCACCCTCGGCGTTGATCGCCGCTTCCATTCCCGGCCAATCCTCACTGTGGACGGCGACACGTTCTACATCGGGATTTTCCGCCAGGACTTCGGCAATCATCGCCTCACCTTCGGAAGGATCGAGCGAGCAATTGGAAAACACCACAATACCGCCTGGTGCAACCAGCGTCAGCGCGTGCCGCAACATCTGGCCCTGCAGAGCAGCCAGCTTGGCAATATCGGCCTCGTCCTTCGTCCAGCAAACATCGGGATGTTTGCGCAATGTCCCGGTTGAAGAGCAGGGTGCGTCGAGAAGAACAGCGTCAAAAAGCTGCTCCGGCTGATACTTCAACATATTGACCTCAACCGTTTCAGCCTGAAGGCCAAGCCGGTCGAGATTTTCCCTCAGGCGACGAAGACGATTGCCAGACTGATCCAGCGCCGTCACTTTCGCACCCGCAAGTGCAAGCTGGGCCGTCTTGCCGCCCGGAGCGGCGCAGAGATCGGCGACACACTTGCCTGAGATATCCCCCATTAATCGCACGGGCATGCTGGCTGCAAGATCCTGCACCCACCAGGCACCTTCCGCAAAACCTTCAAGAGAAGGTATCTGGCCTTCAAATTCACCCAGGCGCACGCTGCCATTCGGCATGACGGTTCCGCCCAGCTTCTCAGCCCAGAGGGCAGGATCGGCCTTGACGGTGAGGTCGATGGAAGAAGGTGTGAGCTGCGCGTCAGAGATGCGTTGCGCCACCTCATGCCCATAGGCCGAAACCAGCCTTGCGTAGAACCAGTCCGGCAGGACCGACACACCGGCGACGGCCTTTTCGATTTCGGCCTTCTCACGACCCAGCCGTCGCAGAACCGCGTTGACCAGCTTTACGAAGCGCCTGTTGCGTGGATCACGATGCGCCTGCTCGACAGCGAGATCGACGGCCGAGTGATCAGGGACATCAAGGTAGAGCATCTGCGCCGCGCCAACGACGAGAATGTGGTGCAATGACCGCGCACCCTGCGGCAACGGGCCATCCAGCAGCATTGACAGCGCCGTTTCGATGCGAGGGAGGTGACGAAGCGCGCTATTGACGATGGCTCTCACCAGCGCTCTGTCCGCGGGCGACAGCGCGCGATAAACAGGATTGCCATTTTCGCTGTCCAGCATACCGTCCAGCGAGGTTTTCTTTTCCAGAACGGCGGCCAATATGCGGGCGGCAGCTATGCGCGCAGGAAGTCCGGGTTTGTCCTGAAAAGACGAAGGGCCGTCTTCACGGCCCCTGCCTTGCGCCAACCTCGGTTTTTTGGACCGCGACGGCTTATTGTGAATATCTGATGTCAAGACCAAGGTCCCTTGCGCTCATTTTCATTGTCCCGTCCCCAGCCTGTCTTGGGAACCGAACCCGATTTGCGCTGAGGTCTATCACCCGATGGCGGCGGCGTCGATCCTCGCGGGGAAAACTCCTGTGCCATCGCATGCAATGCCGCCACCCGGTTTTCCGTACTCGGGTGCGTGGAGAAGAGATTGTCCATACGTTCACCCGAGAGCGGGTTGATGATGAACATATGCGCTGTTGCGGGATTGCGCTCCGCGTCGTCATTGTGGATACGCTGCGCCATGCCGGAAATCTTTTGCAACGCCGATGCAAGCCAGAGAGGATTGCCACAGATTTCAGCGCCACGCCGGTCGGCGGAATATTCGCGAGTTCGGCTGATCGCCATCTGGACCAGCATTGCGGCAAGCGGTGCGACGATCATCGCAACCAGGACGCCGATGAATCCGAGAGGGTTATTATTGTTTTCCCGATTGCCGCCAAAGAAGAACGCGAAGTTGCCGAGCATGGAAATCGCACCCGCCAGCGTAGCGGTAATTGTCATTGTCAGCGTATCCCGGTTTTGCACATGCGCCAGTTCATGCGCCATCACACCGGCCACTTCCTCGGGCGTCAAACGCTCCAGCAGACCCGTTGAAGCAGCAACAGCGGCGTTTTGCGGGTTCCTTCCCGTCGCAAAGGCGTTTGGCTGCGGGCTGTCATAAATATAGACTTTCGGCATCGGCAGGCCGGCATTGTGTGAGAGATCGCGGATCATGTGGAAGAACTCAGGCGCATTCGCCTCATCGATTTCCCGGGCATGATAGGCCGAGAGAACCATCTTATCTGAATTCCAGTAGGAAAAAAGATTCATGCCGGCAGCCATGACGAGAGCAATCATCATGCCGCCCTTGCCCCCGATCAGAAAACCGACGCCCATGAACAATGCCGTCATGAAGGCCAGAAGCATTGCCGTGCGCATCATGTTCATCCGCTGAAATCTCCCTGTCATGGCCGGAATTCTCATCGCCGGATTATTCCGGGGTTTAAAAAATCCCTATGGGTATATAATCTGGGAAACGGCAAACATATTTCAATATCCCGTTACAGGGAGGGTTTCTCATGCAGGATGCGGATAACGACAACGGCGCGGAGCAGCGGAGGCGGCTATCGCCCGCGGCTGAGCGGGCCTTGAAAGAAGCAGAAGAACGGCGCAAACAACAGTCAGATCTACAGTTACCACCGGAAACCGGTGGCCGCGGCGGCGCCGAACCGGTTCGTTTCGGCGACTACGAAATAAAGGGCCGCGCAATAGATTTTTAGGCGGTCGCCATAACGATAATACCCGCCAAAGGCGGGTATTTTTCAATTAAAACAAGTACTTATTGTTTATTTTCCAACAAGCGACACACTGCCTCAAGTTGCTCGAGCGTGCGGTAAGCGATACGGATTTGCCCGTATCCCCCCTTGTGGTTAATCTTTACGTCGAGACCGAGGGCATCAGAAAGACTGCGCTCCAGTGCGACCGTATCTGAATCTTTTTCCGCGGCAGGGCGCTTTTCCGTAGCTTCGCCCTGCGATTTGATGTCGTTCTGAGCCAATCTCTCGGCATCACGGACCGACAAGCCCTTGGAAACGATCATGCGTGCGAGATTCGCCGGATCGGAAGTGGAAACGAGCGCACGCGCGTGACCTGCGGAAAGCGAACCATCCGCGAGCATGTCGCGTACCGGGTCCGGAAGTTTCAATAGCCGAAGGCTGTTGGCGACGTGGCTTCGGCTCTTGCCGATAATCTCACCGAGATCGTTCTGAGTGTAACCGTGTTCCGCGATCAGCTGCTCATAACCCATCGCCTCTTCCAGCGGATTGAGGTCTGAGCGCTGGACGTTCTCGACGATGGCCAACTCGAGCGCCGTCCGGTCATCCACATCACGAACGATAACAGGCACGTCGGTGAAGCCGGCCAGCTGCGCAGCGCGCCAGCGCCTTTCACCGGCAATAATCTCGTATCGATTGACCCCGACTGTCCGCACCACCACCGGCTGAACAATGCCATGCTGCCGGATGGACGCGGCCAAATCCTGCAGCTCATTTTCATCGAAATGACGACGTGGGTTCCGTTGGCTACGAGCAATGAACTCTATCGGAATGGTGCGATCAGCGCTGACAGTACGCTGGGGTTCACCCACGGGCACAGGCTGATCCATTTCACCGATCAAGGCCGCGAGACCACGTCCCAGCCGGCGCTTGGAAAGATCATCACTCATAAGATATCACTCCGTAGATTGCGGCAGACGTCAGGCGGCTTTACGCAAACGTTCTCTCTGGATCACTTCCGATGCGAGCTGCAGATAGGCCTGACTACCAGCACATTTCAAATCATAAAGAATTGCCGGCTTACCATAAGATGGGGCCTCGGAAACGCGAACATTGCGCGGAATGAGCGTATGGTAAACCTTTTCTCCGAGATGCGTCCTGACATCCGAGACAACCTGTTGCGCCAGATTATTGCGCGCATCGAACATCGTCAGAACAATCCCTTGGATATCGAGCTGCGGATTGACCGACCCTCTTATCTGGCTGACCGTATCGAGCAACTGGCTAAGGCCTTCCAGCGCAAAAAACTCGCATTGCAATGGCACCAGCACGGAATGCGCGGCAGTCATTGCGTTCATCGTCAGGAGGTTGAAGGACGGGGGGCAGTCGACAAGGATATAGGAGTAGCCTCTGGCCTCTGTCGTCTCCATCGCTTCACGCAGAAGAAAGACTCGATTGGCAACGGTAGCGACCTGCATCTCGAAACCAAGCAGATCCATCGTCGATGGCACGATATCGAGATTTGGAACGGCCGTCGGGACAGCGACTTCCGCAATATTGTGATCACCGACCAGGAGATCATAAGAGGAGAGCTTCCGCTCTCGCCGGTCGATCCCCAGCCCGGTACTGGCGTTACCCTGCGGGTCCAGATCAACTATCAATACCCGCTCACCGATGGCTGCCAGCGCTGTGGCCAGATTGATAGCAGTCGTTGTTTTACCGACCCCACCCTTCTGGTTTGCTACTGCGATAATCCGGTTTTTTTCCAAAGTCATGCCGCACCTGGCCAGCTTGTCAGCGCCTCAGAGCGAGGTTGCTGATTTCAAGAACAACAGAATCTGCCTCAATGGCACTCCGATGTTTTACCAGATCAAATTGCCAGCGACCATGTGCTTTCTGCACTTCGGATTCATAATCCCGGCCTTTATTGAAATATGCCTTGAGATCGGGATTTTTTGTGGCCCAGGGATGGATATAGTCGAAAAGCAAATCCAGCTCCGCCAGTGCGCGGGCCGACACAGAATCGCACGTCTCGAGAATGGCAGGTGCTTTCTCAATTCGCACGGGATGAACCGCTCCACGCGCGCCGGTTTCCTTTAGCGCTATCCGGAGAAATGCGGCCTTCTTATTGTTACTTTCCACCAGATCGACCCAGCCGCCGCCAATTTCAGAGAGGAATATGGCAGTGACGACACCGGGAAAGCCCCCACCGCTGCCCAGATCAACCCATCTTTGCGGATGAGGAGAGAGATGAAATATCTGGGCGCTGTCGGCAATGTGGCGGCTCCAGAGTTCTGTAAGAGTGGAAGGGGCCACCAGATTGATGGTCTTATTCCACTTCTTGAAGAGCTCGACAAAATGCTCGAGCTTTTCCTGTGTTTCACGTGAAACACTCTGGCCGTTTATCTTCATAATCCGACTCGCTATTGGTGCAGACGCAATTTTTCATTCTGCGTAGAAGAGTTTTTCCGCAGAAGGGCGAGAACCAGCGATATCGCAGCCGGCGTCATACCGTCAACACGTGCGGCCTGGGCGATGTTTTCTGGACGGGCCTTTTCCAACTTTTGTTTCAATTCATTGGAAAGGCCGGACAGGCTTTGAAAATCGAAATCGTCAGGAATCTTTCGCTCTTCGTCGCGTTTGATGTCCACGATGTCGGCGCTCTGGCGCTGCATATACACAGCGTAACCAGCCTCGATTTGCAGCACATCCGCAATTTTCTCGGGAAGCCCACCCAACTCGGGCCAGTGCTGTTTGAGGACATCAAGCGACATATCAGGATAGGCAAGCAATTCATAAACGGAGCGGCGTTGTCCGTCCTGATTGAGCTTTAATCCCTGTTTTGCTGCCTGCGAAGGGCTGATCGTGAGGGTCTTCAGCAAGTCACGACCCCGACCAAGTTCTTCTATAAAATTATCGAATCGCTTTTGACGGTGATAACCGATGATTCCCGCCCGCTGACCGACTGGCGTTAGCCGCAGATCGGCATTATCGACTCGTAACGACAGCCTATATTCCGCTCTTGACGTAAACATTCGGTAGGGTTCGCTGACACCCTTGGATGTCAGATCATCGATCATGACGCCGATGTAGGATTCCGTCCGGCTGAAATAATGCGGATCGCTGTTGCTTGCATAAAGAGAGGCATTGAGGCCGGCGACGAGCCCCTGAGCAGCTGCTTCTTCATAACCGGTTGTGCCGTTGATCTGCCCCGCGAGGAATAGACCAGCAATCTTGCGACACTCGAGTGAGGGCTTGAGTTCTCGCGGGTCGACATAGTCATATTCGATCGCATAACCCGGCTGCAAGATCTCAACCCGCTCGAGACCGGGTATGGTGTGGATGAACTGTTCCTGAACAGACGCCGGAAGTGACGTGGAAATTCCGTTAGGGTAGATCGTATGATCATCCAGTCCCTCGGGCTCCAGAAATATCTGATGACCATCACGCTCGCCAAACCGAGTGATCTTGTCTTCAATCGACGGACAATAACGTGGACCGACGCCTTCGATCTGACCCGAATACATTGCTGAAAGATGGATATTCTCTTGAATGACCCTGTGTCCGGCTGATGTGGTTCTGGTAACTCCACATTCGATTTGCGGATTCACGATATTGTCGGTCATGAAGGAGAAGGGCACAGGATCTTCGTCTGCGCCTTGTCGATCAACACCGCTCCAGTCGATTGTTCGCCCGTCCAGACGGGCAGGCGTGCCGGTCTTAAGTCTGCCCATGCGAAGACCAAGCCGCGATAGAGTGTTGGAAAGGCCGATTGACGGTTCTTCACCCACACGGCCGGCCGGTACCTTTTCGGAGCCGATATGAATAAGGCCACGCAAGAAAGTACCACTTGTCAGTACCACGGCACCGCAGGGAATCCGGCTACCATTCGCCATGACGACAGCAGCCACTCGCTCATTCGTCATCTCAATATCAAAAGCGTCGCCCTCAATAATGGTAAGATTCTCGATATTTGCAATTTCACCCTGCATCGCTTCACGGTAAAGACGGCGATCCGCCTGGGTGCGGGGACCGCGCACTGCCGGACCCTTTTTGCGATTGAGCATGCGAAACTGAATACCGGCAGCGTCAGCTACCCTACCCATCAAACCATCCAGGGCGTCGATCTCGCGAACGAGATGACCCTTTCCAAGCCCGCCAATTGCTGGATTGCAGGACATGACACCGATGGTGTCTCGTTTATGGGTCACGAGCGCGGTTTTTGCACCATGGCGAGCCGCAGCCGCGGCCGCTTCACTGCCGGCATGTCCACCACCTATAATAACGACATCAAATGACTGGTGCATCTATCTGCGCCCTGTTCTGATCTAGCCGCGCGTCCGCGGCCCATGTTTCACGTGAATCATTTTCCTATGCAGAATTCTGAAAAGATGACGCCCAGCAAATCTTCAACATCGACGCGTCCTGTAATACGACCAAGCGATGTCGCTGCGAGCCGCAAATATTCCGACCTTATAGCAAGGTCCATGGCTTCAGAATCGAGCGCATCACTAACATAGTTAAGCGTCTCTTCAAGTCGTTTTTTATGGCGAGCCCGGGCGGGCATCAAAGTCTGGACCCCTTGCAATCGCGATTCAATTTCCCGCTTTATCAAGAACCGCAATTCATCGAGACCAATCCCTTCTTTCGCCGAGATCGCCAGATCGAACTCAGCTCTAGGCGTCGAAGACGACAACGCCGCCTTGGTCCTGACGCGCAGATGCGGCTTGGCAGACAGTGATGCGATGGTTTGTTTCGGAAACGAATCGTTATCCTGCAGCACCAGAATGAGATCCGCAGTCTCCGCTGTCAAAACAGCGCGCCGCACACCCTCCTGTTCCACCACATCATACGTTTCCCTCAGGCCTGCCGTGTCGAATATTCGTACCAGATAGCCCTCAAGGTTAATGTCCACGCTCAATACGTCCCTGGTCGTACCGGCAATGTCGGTGACGATGGCGATATCCCGGCCAGCTAACGAATTCAGCAGGGTGGATTTCCCGGCATTGGGTTCTCCGATGAGCGCCACCTTGAAACCATCCCGAATAATCTCGCCGTTTCCGCCGGCCTCCAGATGGGAGGCAATTTCCGCTCTCAGCTGTCTCATCGCCTCCCATACCTGTCCAGATATGGAATCCGGGACATCCTCCTCGTCGGCGAAGTCGAGCTCCGCCTCGATCAGCGCACGCGCACGCGTCAGGCGCTGAGCCCATCCGTCATAAAGAGCCGAAAGATTGCCTGTACTCTGTTCAACCGCCAGACGACGCTGCATCTCCGTTTCAGCCTGAAGCAGGTCGGCCAAACCTTCGACTTCAAGCAGGTCCATCTTGCCATTCTCGAAGGCTCTGCGCGAAAACTCCCCGGCCTCCGCAGGACGTACATCCGGGAACCGCTCGAACTCAGCAAAAATCGAGGCAATGACTGCGCGGCTTCCATGGCATTGGATTTCAACGCAGTCCTCACCTGTGAAGGAATGCGGTGCCGGGAACGACATAACGAGCGCCTGGTCGATGGCCTCGTTGTTTCGATTCCGAATCAAACTCAGCCTGGCTTTTCGCGATGCTGGAAGCTCTCGTCCGGTCAATTCTGTCAGCATGGCGAAAGACATGGGTCCGCTGATCCTCACGACGGCCACCCCCGCCGGGAGGGCGCCGCTCGAAAGTGCATATATCGTATCAGGGGAAGGCATGGCGCACCTCGATCAAAACAGTCAAGCCGCATTCGAATAAACGAATGCGGCTTTAACGACCTCAGATGAATCCGGCTAATTTCCGGTTCAGGTGTTCATCGATTCGAAGAAATCCGAATTGTTTTTAGTCTGCTTCAGCTTATCGATGAGGAACTCGATGGCGTCCATCGTTCCCATCGGCGCGAGAATACGGCGAAGGACAAAAATCTTCTGCAAATCCTGGCGCGGCACCAGAAGGTCTTCCTTACGGGTACCAGATTTCAGAATATCCAGCGCCGGGAAGATACGCTTGTCTGCTACCTTCCGGTCAAGCACGATTTCCGAGTTACCCGTACCCTTGAACTCTTCGAAGATGACTTCATCCATACGGCTGCCAGTGTCGATCAGCGCGGTCGCAATGATCGTCAGCGAGCCGCCTTCTTCGATATTGCGGGCGGCGCCAAAGAAGCGCTTCGGCCGCTGCAGGGCGTTGGCGTCCACACCACCGGTCAGAACCTTGCCGGAAGAGGGAACGACGGTGTTATAGGCGCGACCAAGACGGGTTATGGAATCGAGCAGAATGACGACGTCGCGGCCATGTTCAACGAGGCGCTTCGCCTTTTCGATGACCATTTCAGCGACCTGTACGTGGCGTACCGCTGGTTCATCGAAGGTGGAGGATACAACCTCTCCCTTGACCGAACGCTGCATGTCGGTGACTTCTTCCGGACGCTCGTCGATCAAAAGAACGATAAGGTAACATTCCGGGTGATTTGCCGTGATCGAATGGGCAATGTTCTGCAGCAGAACCGTTTTACCGGTACGTGGCGGTGCAACGATCAAGCCACGCTGGCCCTTGCCGAGCGGTGCGACGAGATCGATAACCCGCGACGACAGATCCTTGGATGTCGGGACATCAAGCTCCATCTTGAACCGCTCGTTCGGATAGAGCGGCGTCAGATTATCGAAATGGACCTTGTGGCGGATCTTTTCGGGATCGTCGAAATTGATCGTGTTGACCTTCAGAAGGGCGAAGTAGCGCTCACCTTCCTTGGGACCGCGGATCGGTCCTTCAACCGTATCGCCGGTCTTCAGCGAAAACCGACGGATCTGCGAGGGAGAGATGTAAATATCGTCCGGACCCGGCAGATAGTTTGCGTTTGCGGATCGCAGGAACCCGAAACCGTCCTGCAGGACTTCAACGACGCCTTCGCCGATGATTTCGATGTCCTGGCTCGCGAGAACCTTGAGGATTGCGAACATGAGCTCCTGCTTGCGCATGGTGCTCGCATTTTCAACTTCCAGGGATTCGGCAAAAGTCAGCAAGTCGGTAGGCGATTTGCTCTTAAGTTCCTGAAGCTTCATTTCAGCCATGAAGAGAAGACCGTTTAATAATGTAATGTCGGGGGAGGGCGTGTTCGCGAATCAGATGCTGTGGGAAGACCGCAGATGACTGAATAATTCACATGCCACGAAGATGAGTGGCCCGAAAATAGCGATTGAACATCGCTGCTGCAAGAGGAAAGCACGAATTCCGCGAAATTTATCGTTACACCGCTCTAACCGAAGGGTTTCACAACCACAAGTATGACGATGAAGATCATCAGCAACGTTGGAACCTCATTCATCAACCGCCAGTGACGGGCAGGCCTGGTATTTTCATCTCGGGCGAACCGTTTCGCACTACGCGTGAAATAAACATGGGTCGCAGTCAGAAGCACGACCATAGCGATTTTTGCGTGCAGCCAGCCACCAGAAAAACCGTAGGCCGACCAGGCGAGATAAAGTCCGAGCACCCAGCTTATCATCATCGCCGGGTTCATGATGACCTTGATCAGCCGCTGCTCCATTACCTTGAAAGTTTCGGATTGCTGCGAACCTGCCGGCGCATCGGTATGATAGATGAAGAGCCTTGGCAGATAAAAGATCGCCGCCATCCATGAGATCACAGCAATAATGTGAAACGCCTTGATCCAGAGATAGAGATCGGCAGGATCCACGTAAAAGAACAGGGCGACGACTGCGAGGAAAACGCCCAGCCCCACGCCAGCCCGCAGAGCGGCCCTGTTTCCTGATCGCGCAGAGGTCTGTTTTTCGTCATTCATGGCACGGTCCCACCCGTACGCACCCGCTCGACCAGCCGGGTCACATTGTCCGGATCAGCCTGCGGCGTGATGCCGTGACCGAGATTGAAGATCAACGGACCCTGCCCAAGGGCCTGCAGCACGGCGTCGATACCATCCTGCAGAGCCCTCCCGCCCGCCACCATCAGCATTGGGTCGAGATTGCCCTGCACGGGCCCTTCCTTCTGCAAATCCGTGGCGAAGCCGAGCGGCACGGACCAATCCAGCCCGATCGCGTCGGCACCGGTCTTACGACGATAGTCCTTGAGAAGATAACCCGCCCCCTTCGCGAAAGCGATTATTTTCGCGGAGGGACGCCGCGCGCGCACCGAAGCAATAATACGGGCAACCGGTTTTACTGCGTAATTCTCGAACTCCTTTTCGCCGAGCACGCCCGCCCAGGAATCGAAGATCTGCACGGCATCGGCCCCTGCATCGATCTGCGCCACGAGATAATCCGCGGAAACCTCAGCGAGAAAAGCCAAAAGCTTTTCCATCGCGGCTGGCTCCTGATAACCGAATAGCCGCGCCGGCGCCTGGTCGGGCGTTCCGTGACCGGCAATCATATAGGTCGCGACCGTCCACGGTGCGCCACAAAAGCCAAGAAGCGTCGTTTCATCCGGCAATGAACTGCGAAGGCGCGACACCGTTTCGAAGACAGGCGAAAGATGCGCCATGACATCAGACGCATCGAGTTCTTCAATACCGCTGACATCGATCGGGTCCATGGCGGGGCCCCTGCCTTCGGTGAAGGACACATTGCGGTGAAGCGCGTCGGGTATCACCAGAATGTCGGAAAAAAGAATCGCTGCATCCAGCCCGAACCTGCGAATGGGCTGAAGCGTCACCTCGGTTGCCAACTCGGGATTATAACAGAGATCCAGGAAACTTCCGGCGCTCTTCCGCGTTTCCCGGTACTCCGGAAGATAGCGTCCAGCCTGACGCATCAGCCATATGGGCGGCGGCGTGACCGTCTTCCCGTTCAAAACAGTCATAACCTTGCGTTCGCTCATCACACCCAACTTCTAAAAAAATAAAATCAAAGAGATTTAAAAGATTTTCTATTTCTTAGAGTCTGTGGGTAGCAAGGATTAAAATCATTCCAGTCGAAATGCCGCAGCCGCATCTTTTCAGCACGGTGGTAGGACAAATTTCGGCAGCGATCTTGAAAAACCTGGAAAAATCGTAATTTATCTCGAATTTTCAATGGATTATGTTCTTATCGGAAAGTTCTCGACCTGTGGACAGGCTGTGAATCGGGTTGGACAAGTGTCAACTCTTCCAGCAATTCACAGGCTGCCCGGAGCATGTTGAAAGCCACTTGCGGATTGTGGAAAAACACCACTTTATTCACGGCGCGGTTCGACCCGCAGGCTCGTTCGGACATTTGTCCCGGGTTATCAACAGCGGGAGAAAAACAGCGTGGAGAACAAAAAAAGCTTCTTCCATCTGCACCTGATCTCGGACTCAACAGGCGAGACTCTCATGTCGGCCGGCCGCGCGGTCTCGGCACAGTTTCACGCATCCATGCCGGTGGAACACGTCTATCCGATGATCCGCAACCAGAAGCAGCTTGCGCAGGTCATTGACCTCATCGACAAGGAACCGGGCATTGTCCTCTACACCATCGTCGATCAGCAACTGGCAGAATTCCTGGATTTGCGCTGTCACGCGATCGGCGTGCCCTGTGTCAATGTGCTTGAACCCATTATCGGCATCTTTCAGACTTATCTAGGCGCGCCATCAAGACGGCGGGTCGGTGCGCAACACGCCCTCAATGCGGATTATTTCGCGCGGATCGAAGCGCTCAATTTTGCAATGGATCACGATGACGGACAAATGCCGGAGACCTATGACGAGGCGGATGTCGTTATCATTGGCATCAGCCGCACGTCGAAAACTCCGACCAGCATCTATCTCGCCAACAGGGGTATAAAGACCGCAAACATTCCGGTTGTACCCAGCGTGCCTTTGCCCGAAAGCCTCTATGCCGCCACCCGGCCTCTGATCGTCGGTCTCGTGGCGACGTCGGATCGCATATCGCAGGTTCGCGAGAACCGCGAACTGGGCGCAACCGGCGGATTTGACAGCCGCCGTTACACGGATCGCGCCACGATCATGGAAGAGCTGAAATATGCGCGTGCGCTCTGCGCCCGCAACAATTGGCCTCTGATTGACGTCACACGCCGTTCCATCGAGGAAACGGCTGCTGCCATCCTTGCCCTTCGCCCGAGGACGCGATAATCCGGATCGCACCATCAGGAGCAGACAGTCGATGAAACAAGAGTTGATCCTCGCCTCGTCCAGCGCATCCCGCCAGATGCTGATGCGCAATGCGGGGCTGACATTTTCGGCGATACCAGCGGATATTGATGAGCGTGCGCTCGATGAGCGGCTGGAACGTACGGGCGCCAGCCCGGAGGAAGTTGCACAAGAACTCGCGACTGCCAAGGCTCTTGCCGTCGGTTCGCTTCATCCGGACGCACTGGTTCTGGGCTGCGATCAGACCATGGCACTCGGTGCGCGGGTCTATCACAAGCCGAAGACCATGTCCGAGGCCGAAGCACATCTGCTGTCATTGTCCGGTAAGGTTCACCGCTTGAACAGCGCGGCTGTCCTCGTTCGCGGCGGGGAGGTGATATGGAAGGTGGTTTCCAGTGCTGAACTTGCCGTGCGAACATTGAGCCCCGAATTTGTCTCCCGTCACCTGCAGAGGGTGGGTGAAAAAGCTCTAAGCAGCGTGGGCGCCTATCAACTCGAGGGAGAGGGAATCCAGCTATTCACTTCGATTGAAGGCGATTATTTCACGATCCTCGGCCTGCCGCTTCTGCCGCTTTTATCGAAACTGCGCGACCTGGGTGTCACCGATGGCTGATTCACGTGAAACATTAACCATAAACGCTTTCGTTGTTGGTTACCCGATCAAGCATTCCCGGTCGCCGATCATTCATTCTTACTGGCTCAAGAAATTCGGTATTACCGGTAACTATGAGGCAGTCGAGGTCGTATCGGACAATTTTGCGAATTTCATTGCAACCGTGAAGGAAGGTAAGCCCGGTACGGCCGTGGGCGGCAACGTCACCATCCCGCACAAGGAGGCCGCTTACCGGTTGGCGGATCGTCCTGATGCTCTGGCGGAAGAACTGGGTGCCGCCAACACCATCTGGATGGAGGAGGGTAAACTCCATGCCACCAATACCGATGGTTACGGGTTCGTGTCTAACCTGGATGAGCGGCATCCCGGCTGGGACAAAACGGACCGGGCGGTGGTTTTTGGTGCCGGCGGCGCAAGCCGTGCCGTCATTCAGTCGCTGCGCGACCGGGGCATCGCGGAAATTCACGTCCTGAACAGGACGCTCGAACGTGCTCGCGAACTGGCTGATCGTTTTGGCCCACGCGTCTTTTCCCATCCCCAGGCAGCGCTGCAGGAGGTCATGCAGGGCGCCGGGCTGTTCGTGAATACGACATCGCTCGGTATGGATGGCGCTGAGGCGCCGCATCTCGATTTTTCGCAACTCGCTGCCAGGGCGGTGGTGACCGATATCGTCTACGTGCCATTGCGAACACCGATCCTTCAGATGGCGGAAGAGCAGGGTATCACGACCGTCGATGGTCTCGGCATGTTGCTTCATCAGGCAAAGCCGGGCTTCATGCGATGGTTCGGCAAGATGCCGGAGGTGGATGAGACCCTGCGTGCTCTGATCATCGGGGACATGGAGAAACATTGATGATTGTCATCGGTCTCACCGGCTCGATTGGAATGGGAAAAACGACAACCGCGAAATTGTTTGCCGAAGAAGGTGTTCCGGTTCTGGACTCGGATGAGGTCGTTCATGGTCTTTATCGGGCGGAGGCCGTAGCTCAGATCGAGGCAGCTTTTCCGGGCACTACGGTTTCCGGTGTCGTGGACCGGGAAAAACTCGGTGGCATCTTGAGAAAGAATCCGGCTAATTTCAG
Source organism: Agrobacterium sp. 5Ca39 (assembly GCF_055382365.1). NCBI lineage: Bacteria > Pseudomonadati > Pseudomonadota > Alphaproteobacteria > Hyphomicrobiales > Rhizobiaceae > Agrobacterium > Agrobacterium sp. 5Ca39. The sequence goes on from NZ_AP026436.1 coordinate 2,498,111, forward strand.
AAGGCTTGAAGAAATCGTCCATCCACTGGTTCGGAAAAAACAGGAAACCTTTCTGTCCGAAGCAAGGAAAAACAGCCGGAAATTTGCGCTTCTGGATATTCCGCTGCTGTTCGAAACGGGTGCGGAAAGCCGTGTCGATAAAGTCGTGGTGGTGAGTTGTGCACCAGAGATCCAGCGCGAAAGAGTCCTGTCACGACCAGGAATGACCGAAGAAAAATTCGAAATGATCCTTGCCCGGCAGATGCCCGATGCGGAGAAGCGTAGACGTGCCGATTTTATCATCGATTCCGGAAATGGTGTCGAAGCGGCCCGGGATCAGGTAAGAGACATTTTGCAGAAGCTGACCGCTGAGTCGCGCCGTGGAGAGATGCATGCGTGAGATCATTTTCGATACGGAAACCACAGGTCTGGAGTCGAAGCTGGACCGGATCATCGAAATCGGCGGCGTGGAACTGATCAACCACTTCCCGACTGGCCGCACCCTGCATCTTTATATCAATCCTGAAGATCGCAAGGTTCATCCCGATGCGCTTGCCGTTCACGGGATTACCGACGAGTTCCTGCAGGATAAGCCCAAATTCGCTGAAGTTGTCGACCAGATTCGGGATTTCTTCGAAGGTGCGCGCTGGGTGGCGCACAATGCAACATTCGATATGGGGTTCATCAACGCGGAATTCGCCCGTCTCGGGATCGAACCGGTCGCCGCTGATCTGGTGACGGATACGCTGTCGCTTGCCCGCCGCAAGCACCCGATGGGACCGAATTCGCTGGACGCGCTTTGCCGCCGTTATGGAATAGACAATTCCCATCGCACCAAGCATGGCGCGCTTCTTGACTCCGAGCTTCTGGCCGAAGTCTATATCGAAATGATCGGCGGCCGCCAGACTGCGCTCGGCTTCGGCTCTGCCGCCAGGCAGGAAACCATTGTCATTGAGGAAGACATTCCGCTGGAGCCCCTGCGACGGCCCCGCCCCCTGCCGTCGCGGCTGGATGCGGAGACGGTTGCCGCCCACGGCAAACTCGTTCTCGGCATGGGGGACAAGGCGATCTGGAACCGGTACCAGAACTGAAGACTGCTCAGATACTTAAATCGCAAATCTGCGTAAAGAAAAACCCGGGCCAAGAACCCGGGTTTTGTTTGTCTGTAACGGAAGATGGCCGCTGCTTAGTTCGGGACAGCCTGAACCTGAGCCTTTGCCTGTTCCTCGGCAACGCGCTGCGCAAACATCTGCGCAAAATCGATCGGATCGATCATGAGCGGCGGGAAACCGCCGTTGCGGGTAACGTCGGCAATGATCTGGCGGGCGAAGGGGAAGAGCAGGCGCGGGCACTCGATGAACAGCACCGGCAGCATGTGTTCCTGCGGGAAGCCAGCGATGCGGAAGACACCGCCATAGACCAGCTCGGCCGCAAACAGAACCTTATCGCCATCCTTGGCTTCGGCATTCAGTGTCAGCACGACATCAAAATCCGAACCGGAAATCGGATTTGCATTGACGTTGACATTGATGTTGATCGACGGCGCATTCTCACGGGCCTGCAGCGAACGAGGAGCACCCGGATTTTCAAAGGAAAGGTCCTTGATGTACTGGGCAAGAATGTTGAGAGAAGGGCTAGCTGCGCCCTGTGCGCCATTTTCAGCGGTCATTACGGTTCCTCGCGGCGTGAATTCGTGGAAGGCGGTCTATCATTTCGACTCCGGGCTTACAACCCTTCGTGATCGGGTCGTCGCCATGCCTCGACGCGGCGTCAGGGCTTGGGCAGGTCGCGATCATCGGGCCTGTTCGACCAGGGAGAGTCTTTCGGCCCGGCGCGGTGAAACTCCTCTTCGTCCAGATCCACCACCTTCGAATTGCCATGAGATCCCGGGCCATTGCTGAAACCGGAATAATCGCCCGGCCGGGCGCCGGGCTGTCTGAATGAACCAGCCACGACGACGCGCGGTCCGAAGGCTTTCCAGAAAAACCGGCGAATGGCCGGCGACAGAAGCAGGAGGCCGAGAATGTCGGTGATGAAACCCGGAATGAACAACAGGATGCCCGCCACGACGCGCATCGCGCCATTGACGAGTTCGTCCGCAGGCTGTGCGCCCGTGCGGCCCGCATCCTGAAGATTTCTCACCATCCCGAGGCCGCCCAGGCGCAATATGAGCAATCCCAGGAAAGACGTGAACAGGACGAGAGCCAGTGTCAGCCACAGGCCTATTGCCTTGCCGACAATAATGAAACCGGCAATTTCAAGGATGGGCATCATCAGGACGATGATTGGGAGAAAGGAAAAACGCATCTTCTAGCCTTGCGTGTGCATCTCTGGCAGATTGCCGGTTCGCGGGACACCGATGATTGAATCTGCATATTTGAATGATGGTAAGATGCAGACTATATGATGGTGTGGTTTTCGAATTTAAATGGCGGTTTTGGTAAAAGATGGGCTTCAGCGACTTTATCACATTGTTTTTTCTCGTTGCAGCGGTGCTGATCTTCTTTCAGCTGCGCAGCGTCCTTGGTCGTCGCACAGGCAATGAAAAGCCGCCTTTTGATCCTTATAGCCCGCGCGATGTCGCGAAGGGTCCCGTCACGGACGATAACAAGGTCGTGACACTGCCGAAGCGGGCTGAGGCGGAAGATGAAAACCGCTTCGCCGAGGTGGATGCACTGGCGCCTGCAGACAGCGCACTCAATGCCTCCCTGCGTGAGGTGATTACGAAGGATCCGTCCTTCCGCCCGAAGGAATTCCTGAACGGCGCCCGCATGGCCTATGAGATGATTGTGATGGGTTTTGCCGATGGCGACCGCAAGACGCTCAAGAACCTGCTGTCCAAAGAGGTGTTTGAAGGTTTTGACGCAGCGATTTCCGAAAGGGAAGGCCGCGGCGAGGTCGTGAAATCGACTTTTGTTGGCATTGAGAAAGCCGATATCACCCAGGCGGGTATTCGCGATTCCGAAGTGCAGATAACGCTCCGGATCGTCAGCCAGCTCATCTCGGCGACCTATGACAAGGATGGCAAGCTGGTCGATGGTGATCCGGATGCGGTTGCGGAGGTGGATGACATCTGGACCTTCTCGCGCGATATCCGCTCACGCGATCCGAACTGGAAGCTGATCGCCACCGAATCCGAGCAATGACCGCGCCCTTTTCGATCGAAGAAGTTTCTTTCAGCGACCTGCCCGGGTGGCGGCAAGACGATCCCGCTAGCCTTTTTCCGGCGATGACCGCAATTCTGTCGCATCTTCGGAGCGCAAAACCCTATCGCACTGGCGCACTCGGTGTGACGGCGGCGGAACTGGTGTCGCTGCTGGAGGTCGCTGAGAAATGCGAGGCAGACAGTCCCGAACAGGCGCGCCGGTTCTTTGAAACCAACTGTGTTCCTTTCAGGATTTTTCCGTCGCAGGGAAAAAGCGGTTTTGTGACCGCCTTCTACGAGCCTGAACTGGAAGTCTCGTCTGAACCTGACGACATCTGGCGTTATCCCATTTACCGCCGACCACCCGAATTAGTGGATATCGACGATACCAATCGGCCCGTCGGCTTCGATACATCCTATGCTTTCGGCAGGCAGGATGAAGACGGGATTTCCTGTTTCCCCGATCGCCGCGCGATCGATGAAGGCTATCTGGAGGGCAGGGGGCTTGAGATCGCCTGGGCGAAATCGAAGGTCGATCTGTTTTTTGTCCATGTGCAGGGCGCGGCACGTCTGGTTTTTCCCGATGGTGCGATAAAGCGCATTACCTATGCGGCCAAGGCAGGCCATGCTTTTTCACCGATCGGACGTCTGCTTCTCGATCGCGGAGAACTCGATCCGAAAACCGTGTCGATGCAGACGATCCGCAAGTGGCTCGCTGACCATCCCGATCAGGTGGATGGAGTACTATGGCATAACCGCTCCTACATTTTTTTCCGGGAGGCGGATGTTGCCGACGAGGATATGGGACCGGTCGCCGCCGCAAAAGTACCGCTCGTCGCTGGGCGCTCGCTTGCTGTGGACAGGCTCATCCACACGTTCGGGCTTCCCTTCTTCATCCATTCGCCGTCGCTTACCCATCTCGATGATGGAAAGCCTTTTGCGCGACTGATGCTGGCGCTCGATACCGGGTCGGCCATCATTGGCCCCGCCCGCGGCGATATCTTTACCGGTTCGGGTTTCGAAGCCGGAGAACTTGCCGGCACGGTGCGCAATGAGGCAGATTTTTATATACTGATACCGCGGGTTGCTGCGCAGAGGTATCGGCGATGAAGAACAGTCGCAAGCTCGGCAAGGAAGAACGCGTTCTGTGGGGAAAGGTCGCAAAAACCACGCGGCCGATCTCCGGCAGGCTCGAAGACTTGCTGGCTTTCGATGACGTGGAGGACCCTGCGGGGGAACCAGATGTTTCTCTGACCGGTAAAAGCACCTTTCCGCGCATCCTTGCGGAGCCGGCTGAGCCGCCACCTCCAGCTCCGGATAAAAAGCCGAAAATCCACCAGCCGATGGAAAAACCGGTCAAGCGTAAGCTGACCCGCGGCCGCCTGCCATTGGAAGGACGGATCGATCTGCATGGCATGTTCCAGAGCGAGGCCCACGCCGTACTGCTCGATTTTCTGTTGCGCGCACATGAGCGGGGTCTAAGACATGTGCTGGTCATTACCGGCAAGGGTCGATCGATTGGCAGTGACGGGGCTTTGAAAAGGGCGGTGCCCATGTGGTTTTCCAAACCCGAATATCGCCACCTGATTTCCTCCTATGAGGATGCGTCGGCCAATCACGGCGGCGATGGCGCGCTTTATGTGCGGCTTTCGCGCCGGCGAGGTGAAAAGTCATGACGCCCTTTGCGCTGGCCGTGCGGCAGCTTCGTGAGCGCAAGGGTGTGACGCAGAAGCAAATGGCCGCCGCCATTGGCGTCTCTCCGGCCTACCTTTCAGCGCTTGAGCATGGCAAGCGCGGCAAGCCGAGCTTCGATCTCCTCCAGCGCATTGCCGGATATTTCAACATCATCTGGGACGAGGCCGAGGAACTGTTCTTCCTTGCCGGCTCATCCGACCCGAAGGTGGTGATCGACACAGTCGGCCTGCCGCCGCAATATACGGCTTTCGCCAACCGGTTGGCACGGGATATTCGCAAGCTGCCGCCGAGTGTGGTAGAGGAACTGTCAGCCGTGCTGCAAAAAAGCCGTTCTTGCGATTGAAACCCCTCTATCCCCTGCTTTATGCAGCATCCTGAAGCATGCGGCCTTTGGGATTGGGTATAGAATTTCTATAGTCGCATGTCGGATTTGAGTGATTCGCTGGCTTCAGGCCCTCTCACTGGAAACCTGGCCAGGAAAACTTTGGAAAGAGTACTTATGACCGAAACATCGTCAAGCGAAGTCGGCGCGAACGCGGAATATGGAGCCGATTCGATCAAGGTCCTCAAGGGCCTTGATGCCGTGCGCAAACGGCCCGGCATGTATATCGGCGATACCGATGACGGTTCCGGCCTACATCACATGGTCTACGAAGTCGTCGACAACGCCATCGATGAGGCGCTTGCGGGCCACGCCGACCTGGTGACGGTGACCCTGAATGCCGACGGCTCCGTGACGGTGACCGATAACGGACGCGGCATTCCGACTGACATCCATTCCTCCGAGGGCGTTTCTGCCGCCGAGGTCATCATGACCCAGCTGCATGCGGGCGGGAAGTTCGACCAGAATTCTTACAAGGTGTCGGGCGGTCTGCACGGTGTCGGCGTTTCGGTGGTCAACGCGCTCTCCGTCTGGCTGAAGCTCCGCATCCGCCGCAATGGCAAGGTGCACGAGATTGGCTTTACCCATGGTGTCGCCGACGCGCCGCTTTCCGTTATCGGCGAATATGAAGGCCGTTCGGGCACGGAAGTCACCTTCCTGGCAAGCCCTGAAACCTTCACCATGACCGACTATGATTATGGAACGCTGGAGCATCGCCTGCGCGAACTCGCATTCCTGAACTCCGGCGTGCGCATCCTGCTCACCGACAAGCGCCATTCCGACGTCAAGCAGGAAGAACTGCTGTATGATGGCGGCCTCGAGGCCTTCGTCCGTTATCTCGACCGCGCCAAGAAGCCGCTGGTTGATAAGCCGGTCGCCATCAAGGGTGAAAAGGATGGCATTACGGTTGAGGTCGCACTCTGGTGGAACGACAGCTACCACGAGAACGTGCTTTGCTTCACCAACAACATTCCGCAGCGCGATGGTGGCACCCATATGGCAGGTTTCCGCGCCGCGCTGACCCGCCAGGTCACCTCCTACGCCGAAACCTCCGGCATCCTGAAAAAGGAAAAGGTAAGCCTTCAGGGTGAGGACTGCCGTGAAGGTCTGACGGCCATCCTTTCCGTCAAGGTGCCAGACCCCAAGTTTTCGTCGCAGACGAAAGACAAGCTTGTGTCGTCTGAAGTGCGTCCGGTTGTCGAAAGCCTCGTCAACGAAGCACTCTCCACCTGGCTCGAAGAACATCCATCCGACGCGAGAATCCTTGTCGGCAAGGTGGTTGAAGCCGCTGTCGCCCGAGAAGCCGCCCGCAAGGCGCGCGAATTGACACGCCGCAAAGGAGCGCTTGATATTGCCTCTCTGCCCGGCAAGCTCGCCGACTGCTCCGAGCGCGATCCGGCAAAATCAGAACTGTTCCTCGTCGAGGGTGACTCCGCCGGCGGTTCGGCCAAGCAGGGCCGCTCGCGCGAAACCCAGGCGATCCTGCCGCTACGCGGCAAGATCCTCAATGTCGAACGCGCCCGTTTCGACAAGATGTTGTCCAGCCAGGAAATCGGCACGCTGATTACGGCGCTCGGCACCTCCATCGGCAAGGACGAGTTCAACGCCGATAAGCTGCGTTACCACAAGATCATCATCATGACGGATGCTGACGTCGATGGCGCCCACATCCGTACACTGCTGTTGACCTTCTTCTTCCGCCAGATGCCGGAACTGATCGAACGCGGCCATCTCTATATCGCCCAGCCGCCGCTTTATAAGGTGACGCGCGGTAAATCCGTTCAGTACCTGAAGGACGAAAAAGCGCTGGAAGAGTATCTGATTTCCATGGGTATCGAGGAAGCATCTTTGACGCTCGGCTCTGGCGAAGTGCGTGTTGGCGCCGATCTTCGCGAAGTCATTCTGGATGCGCTGCGCATGCGCTCGCTGATCGACGGGCTGCATTCCCGTTACAGCCGCTCCATCGTGGAGCAGGCGGCCATTGCCGGCGCACTCAACCCCGAGCTTTCCGCCGACGCAGCGCGTGCGGAGGAAACCGTTGCCGAAGTGGCCCGGCGTCTCGACATGATTGCTGAAGAGACCGAACGCGGCTGGTCCGGCACTGTGCTGCAAGACGGCGGCTTGCGCTTCGAACGCATGGTGCGCGGCGTCAAGGAAGTCTCGACGCTGGATATGGGCCTGCTTGGTTCGGCCGATGCCCGGCACATCGACCAGCTTGCAGCCCGCACGCGTGATATCTACGCCACGCCGCCGGTTCTGCAACGCAAGGATGGCACGATGGAGCTGGCCGGCCCGCGCGCGCTTCTGGATGCGATTTTCGCTGCCGGACGCAAGGGTCTCTCCATGCAGCGCTACAAGGGTCTTGGCGAAATGAATGCCGAGCAGCTTTGGGAAACCACACTCGATGCCAACGTTCGCTCGCTGCTGCAGGTAAGAGTAAGTGACGCGACTGATGCTGACGGCCTGTTTGCCCGCCTCATGGGTGACGAAGTCGAACCACGCCGCGACTTCATCCAGGAAAATGCACTCAGCGTCGCTAACCTGGATATTTAAATTTGGGGAATGTTTCGCGTAACGATTCACGTGAAACGAAACTTTAACAAAAGGCCCGGCGGTAATCTCCGCCGGGCCTTTTGATTTCATGCGGATAATGGTGATCAGTCAACCTTGCCGGTGAAGCGACCTTCAAAGGCAACATCGGAAAGGGGCAGGCGTTTGCTTGGCACCTCCCGTTCCGCCAGATCATCAGGAAGAACGGACTTGTCGGTGAGCGTGCCGATGGCGACCCCTGCCTCCACCTTGTAGCCTTCCGGTACATTCAGTTTTTCGACGATCTTGTCCTTGAATATGCCGGCCATGCCGTGCGCATGGTAACCGAGCAGGTGCGCCTGCATGGCAAGTGAAAACCAGGCGGCGCCGGCATCGAAGGAATGGGTTGCTGACGGTTTCTTCTCGCCGTCGTGCGAGATATTGTGGTCTCGGGAAATGACGAAAAGCAGCACGGAGGCGTTTTTTGCCCAGCGCTGGTTTCCCTCCATCAGCAGTTCCACGAAGAGCGGCCAGTCTTTACTATCCTTGTGTGCATAGACAAACCGCCACGGCTGATGATTGGAGGCGGAGGGCGCCCAGTGCGCCGCATCGAGAATGGTCATCAGATGCTGCGCCGGCATGGCGTGACCATCGAAGGCGCGCGGAGACCAGCGATCGAGGAAGAGGGGATCAACGGGGTATTCTGATTGCCGGTTATTGCTGTTCGTCACGGGCCATGTCCTTTTGATTGACGGGAAGGAAAAGGTATTTTTCGAAACTTGGCACAGTCAAGGGGTGACAAGTATGAATGCATCGTTCATATATGCATCACCTTGTCTGACAACCGGGAGAGAGTTCCATGAAATTGATGCGTGTCGGCCAGCCCGGCCAGGAAAAACCTGCAATCCTCGACGCGGAAGGAAAAGTCCGCGATCTGTCCGCCCATGTCAAAGATATCGGCGGCGAAGCCATTTCTCCCGAGGGCCTCAAGAAGATCGCCGCGATCGATGTCGGCACACTTCCGGTGCTGAACGAAGAGCGCATCGGCGCCTGCGTTGCGGGAACGGGCAAATTCATCTGCATCGGCCTTAACTTCTCCGACCATGCCGCTGAAACGGGTGCCACCGTACCGCCGGAACCGGTCATTTTCATGAAGGCCACCTCGGCCATCGTTGGTCCGAATGACAATGTCGTCATCCCGCGCGGTTCGGAAAAGACCGACTGGGAAGTCGAGCTTGGCGTCGTCATCGGCAAGACCGCCAAATATGTCTCCGAAGCGGATGCTCTCGATTATGTCGCCGGTTATTGCGTTTCGCACGATGTTTCCGAGCGCGCCTTCCAGACGGAGCGCGCCGGTCAGTGGACCAAGGGCAAGTCCTGCGACACTTTCGGCCCCATCGGCCCGTGGCTGGTGACGAAGGACGAAATCACCGATCCGCAGAACCTCGGCATGTGGCTGAAGGTCAACGGCCAGACCATGCAGGACGGTTCCAGCAAGACCATGGTTTACGGCGTGGCCCACGTTGTCTCCTATCTCAGCCAGTTCATGTCGCTGCACCCCGGCGATGTCATTTCCACCGGCACGCCTCCCGGCGTCGGCATGGGCCTGAAGCCGCCGCGTTACCTGAAGGCTGGCGATGTCGTGGAACTCGGTATCGAGGGTCTCGGTTCCCAGCAGCAGACCTTCGTCGCCGACATCTGATTAAACGGCGTTCAACGGAAAGTGAGGCGCTGGCGGGAAACCGCCGGCGCCTTCGATTTTGTGCACCTGCGAAAAGCTGCTATGGTTGAAAAAAAGAGCGTGATCGCGAGGGAGGCGTCATCAGTGTTCTACCACCTCTATGAAATGAACCATGCGGCCATGGCGCCGCTGCGTGCCGGTGCCGATATGATGCGCCAGGCCTGCAACAATCCTTTAAACCCGCTTTCCAGCACCGCTTTGGGAAGGAGCCTGGATGCCGGCTTTGAGGTCTTCGAACGGCTGACGCGCCGTTATGCGAAGCCGGAATTCGGTCTCGGCAACACGATTGTCGATGGCCAGAGCATAAATGTTGCTCAAGAGGTCGTCTGGTCTCGTCCGTTTTGCAATCTTCTTCATTTCGAAAGAGAGTTCGATACGCCCCGTCAGTCCGATCCGAAGATACTGCTGGTGGCTCCGATGTCCGGTCACTACGCCACCCTGTTGCGGGGGACAGTGGAGGCCCTGCTGCCATCTGCGGATATCTATATCACCGATTGGGCCGATGCCCGTACGGTGCCGGTGAGCGAAGGAACTTTCGATCTCGACGATTATATCAGCTATATCATCGAGATGCTGCACGAGATCGGGCCGGGCGCACATGTGGTTGCTGTCTGTCAGCCATCCGTGCCGGTTTTGGCCGCCGTTTCGCTAATGGAGGCGGATGGTGATGCGTTTGCACCCGCTTCCATGACGCTGATGGGCGGACCGATCGATACGCGCATCAACCCCACCGCCGTCAACGGTCTCGCCAAGGCCAAGCCGATCGAATGGTTCCGCGACAATGTGGTCATGCAAGTGCCGTGGCCGCAGCCGGCCTTTGGGCGCAACGTCTATCCGGGCTTCCTGCAGCTGTCGGGCTTCATGTCCATGAACCTCGACAGGCACATGACGGCGCACAAGGATTTTTACCTGAACCTGGTCAAGAATGACGGCGATTCCGCCGAAAAACACCGCGAATTTTACGATGAATATCTGGCCGTCATGGACCTGACGGCGGAATTTTATCTGCAGACGGTGGAAACCGTCTTCATCGACCATGCGCTTCCGAAGGGAAACATGCTGCATCGGGGCAGGGCGGTCGATCCCGCTGCCATCCGCAAGGTCGCATTATTCACTGTCGAAGGGGAGAATGACGATATTTCCGGCGTCGGCCAGACAAAGGCAGCGCACGATCTCTGCCGTAACATCCCTGAAGATAAACGCGCGCACTACATGCAGCCGGATGTAGGGCATTACGGTGTCTTCAACGGTTCGCGCTTCCGCAAGGAAATCGTGCCGCGTATGCTGGATTTCATTGCCAAACACAAGACGACCTAACCGCAGAACGGTAGGTGACGCCGCGCATTTGCGTGGCCAAGGGATGGACGAATCGGTTATGAAGGCTTCATGTTTTCGCTCCTCAGAAAATCCCTGAAGTCCCCGGCGCCAAAGAAGGTCGTGCCGAGCCAGCGCACCGTCTCGGTGGCAGGCCGGCAGGTGCCGATCACCGTCAGGGAGAACCCGCGGGCGACGCGCATTACCTTGCGCATCGAGCCGGGCGGCCGGGCGCTGAAGCTGACGATCCCAATGGGTCTGCATCATCGCCAGGTGGATGATTTTCTCGAGAGACATCAGGGCTGGCTAGAAGGCAAACTTCCGAAGTTCAGTCCTGATGACGGTCTGCGTTCCGGCACGACCATCGATATCAGGGGTATAGCCCACCGTATTGACCATACGGGCAGCCTGCGCGGCCTGACGCACGTCGTGAAAGACGCCGATGGCGCGCCCGTTCTGAAAGTCAGCGGCGCGCCCGAGCATCTGAGACGGCGGATAGCGGCCTTCCTGAAAAAGGAGGCGAAGGCCGACCTCGAGCGGCTTGTGGCCGTTCATGCCAGAGCGGCCGGCCGGCCGGTGCGATCGATCAGCATGAAGGATACACGCAGCCGTTGGGGTTCCTGTTCCCATGATGGAAACCTGAGCTTTTCCTGGCGCATAGTCATGGCTCCGGAAAAGGTCATCGATTATCTCGCCGCCCACGAGGTCGCGCATTTAAGGGAAATGAACCACGGACCGAAATTCTGGGCTTTGTGCGAAAAACTCTGCCCGCACACCGATGAAGCCAAGGACTGGCTGAAACATAATGGCTCCAAACTCCACGCCATCGATTTCGATTGAAACTTAGGGCGTCAATCGCCATCTGGATTCACGTGAAACATTCCATCAATCACGGATGCGATTTGGCTCGACTCTCGTCGCATTTCGTGTCAGGTCGCGGATATGAAACCGGATATCAAGATTTGCGGATTGAAGACACCGGAAGCGCTAGAGCGCGCCATCAGGCGCGGCGCGTCGCATGTCGGTTTTATTTTCTTTGAAAAAAGTCCACGCAACATCGAGCCCGATTTAGCGGGTAAGCTGGCCGAAGCCGCCCGTGGCGCAGCCAAGGTGGTCGCCGTCACCGTCAATGCCGATAATGATTATCTCGATGAAATCGTCGATCTTGTAAAACCTGACATTCTGCAGCTGCACGGCAGTGAAAGCCCGGAGCGGCTGTTGACCATCAAGGCGCTTTACGGCTTGCCGGTCATGAAGGCGATTTCCATTCGCGATGCCGCTGATCTTGCCAAAATTGGCCCTTATAACGGGATAGCCGATCGTTTTCTGCTGGATGCCAAGGCGCCCGCTGGTTCTGAGCTTCCGGGCGGCAACGGTGTTTCCTTCGACTGGACCATCCTGCGCTCCCTTGACGGAAGCATCGATTACATGCTTTCCGGGGGACTGAACAAGGACAATGTCGCCGAGGCTCTGGCAGAAACCCGGGCGAGCGGACTAGATTTGTCATCTGGCGTCGAAAGCGCGCCGGGCGTCAAGGATCTGTCCATGATCGACGCTTTTTTCGATGTGGTGAATGATTGGTCGAAAGGCCCAAAGGGAGCTTGAAGTGAACGACGCGCCAACACCCAATTCTTTTCGCGCTGGTCCTGATGAGGACGGACGTTTCGGCATTTACGGAGGTCGCTTCGTTGCTGAAACGCTGATGCCACTCATTCTGGATTTGCAGGCGGAATGGGACAAGGCCAAAACCGATCCCGCGTTCCAGGCGGAACTCAAGCATCTCGGCGCGCACTATACCGGTCGTCCGAGCCCGCTTTATTTTGCGGAGCGGCTGACGGCGGAACTTGGCGGCGCGAAGATTTACTTCAAGCGCGAAGAACTGAACCACACGGGTTCACACAAGATCAACAATTGCCTCGGCCAGATCCTGCTTGCCAAGCGCATGGGCAAGACCCGCATCATCGCGGAGACCGGTGCCGGCCAGCACGGCGTTGCTTCGGCCACGGTGGCGGCACGTTTCGGTCTGCCCTGCGTCGTTTACATGGGCGCGACGGACGTCGCGCGTCAGGCCCCGAACGTGTTCCGTATGAAGCTTCTCGGCGCAGAGGTAAAGCCGGTCACGGCCGGCCACGGCACGCTGAAGGATGCCATGAACGAGGCACTGCGTGACTGGGTCACCAATGTCGACGACACTTATTACCTGATCGGTACTGCCGCTGGCCCACACCCCTATCCGGAAATGGTCCGCGATTTCCAGGCCGTTATCGGCGAGGAAGCCAAGGCGCAGATGCTGGAAGCGGAAGGCCGTCTGCCGGATATGGTCATTGCGGCAGTTGGCGGCGGCTCGAACGCCATCGGCATCTTCCATCCTTTCCTTGATGACAAGAGCGTCCGCATCGTCGGCGTCGAGGCGGGTGGAAAGGGCCTTTCGGGCGAAGAGCATTGCGCTTCAATCACTGCCGGGTCGCCGGGCGTGCTGCATGGCAACCGCACCTATCTGCTGCAGGATGCAGATGGTCAGATCAAGGAAGGCCATTCGATCTCCGCAGGCCTCGATTATCCCGGTATCGGCCCTGAACATTCCTGGCTGAACGACATCGGCCGCGTCGAATATGTGCCGATCATGGACCATGAGGCGCTGGATGCCTTCCAGATGCTAACCCGCCTTGAAGGCATCATTCCGGCTCTGGAGCCGAGCCATGCATTGGCCGAGGTCATCAAGCGTGCGCCGAAAATGGGCAAGGACGAGATCATCCTGATGAATCTCTCCGGCCGCGGCGACAAGGATGTCCACACCGTCAGCAAGTTCCTTGGAATGGATGTATAAGATCATGACTGCACGTATGGACAAGCGCTTCGCCGATCTGCGCGCGGAAAATCGCCCGGCCCTGATTACCTATTTCATGGGCGGCGACCCGGATTTCCAGACCTCGCTTGGCATCATGAAGGCGCTGCCGGAAGCCGGTGCCGACGTTATCGAACTCGGTATGCCATTTTCCGACCCGATGGCGGATGGCCCGGCCATTCAGCTCGCTGGCCAGCGCGCGCTCAAAGGCGGACAGACGCTGAAAACCACGCTCGATCTTGCTCGGGAGTTCCGAAAGGAAGACGATGCAACGCCGATCGTGATGATGGGCTATTACAACCCGATCTATATCTATGGCGTCGAAAAATTTCTCGACGACGCACTGGCGGCAGGCATCGATGGCCTGATTGTGGTCGATCTGCCGCCGGAAATGGACGATGAGCTCTGCATTCCGGCGCTTGCGCGCGGCATCAACTTCATCCGTCTTGCAACGCCGACCACCGATGGCAAACGCCTGCCGACCGTCCTTAAAAATACCTCAGGTTTCGTGTATTACGTCTCGATGAACGGTATCACCGGTTCAGCGCTTCCCGATCCGTCGTTGATCTCGGGCGCTGTCGGTCGTATCAAGGCGCATACGGAACTGCCGGTCTGTGTCGGTTTCGGTGTCAAGACGGCTGATCATGCGAAGGCAATCGGTGCCGTGGCGGACGGTGTGGTGGTGGGTTCCGCCATCGTCAACCAGATTGCCGGCAGCCTGACAAAGGATGGACAGGCGACCGCAGACACCGTGCCGGCCGTTACGACGCTGGTAAAAGGACTTTCAACGGGCGTGCGTGCATCACGCCTCGCCGCTGCAGAATAAGCGCGCGGCCCAGTCAGGAGTAGACAGTTGAACTGGATCACCAATTACGTTCGGCCGCGGATTAATTCCATGCTCGGCCGCCGCCCGGAGGTTCCGGAAAATCTTTGGATCAAGTGCCCGGAAACGGGCGAAATGGTCTTCCACAAGGATCTGGAAGACAACAAGTGGGTCATTCCGGCGTCCGGCTATCATATGAAGATGCCGGCCAAGGCGCGTCTTGCGGATCTTTTCGATGGCGGCGTTTATGAGGCTCTGCCGCAGCCGAAGGTGGCGCAGGACCCATTGAAGTTCCGCGATTCCAAGAAATACACCGATCGCCTGCGTGATAGCCGCGCGAAGACCGAGCAGGAGGATACTATCCTTGCCGGCGTTGGCTTGCTGAAGGGCCTGAAGATCGTCGCCGTCGTGCATGAATTCCAGTTCATGGGCGGCTCGCTCGGCATCGCCGCCGGCGAAGCGATCGTCAAGGCCTTTGAGCGTGCCATCTCCGAGCGCTGCCCGCTTGTCATGTTCCCGGCCTCCGGTGGCGCCCGCATGCAGGAAGGCATTCTTTCGCTGATGCAGTTGCCGCGCACCACGGTTGCGGTAAACATGCTGAAGGAAGCTGGCATGCCTTACATCGTGGTTCTGACGAACCCGACCACAGGCGGTGTCACGGCCTCCTACGCCATGCTCGGCGACGTGCATATTGCCGAACCGGGCGCTGAAATCTGCTTCGCCGGCAAGCGCGTTATCGAGCAGACCATTCGCGAAAAGCTGCCGGAAGGCTTCCAGACCTCGGAATACCTGCTGGAGCACGGCATGGTGGATATGGTCATTGATCGTCGCGAAATCCCGGACACGCTGGCTAATCTGCTCAAAATCATGACCAAGGCGCCCGCTGACAACGCAAACGCCGTCGTCCCCCTGGCCGTTTCGGCCTGAGAAAAAAAATATGTCGCCCGGAGGCATAAATTGCCTCCGGGATGATGTTATACGTTGCCTGATTTCATTTTTGGGGCGGCGGACAAATGACAAGCAAAACGCCTGAAAGGCGAACGGAAGACATGACGAAGCCCGCGATCGGTGAGGCAGAAAAGATCATTGAAGAGCTGATGCAGCTCCACCCCAAGGGCTTTGATCTTTCACTCGACAGAATTTCCCGTCTTCTCGAAAAACTCGGCAATCCACAAAACAGAATGCCGCCGGTGATCCATGTAGCCGGCACCAATGGCAAGGGTTCGGTTACTGCCTTTTGCCGTGCCCTCCTCGAGGCTGCAGGGCTCTCCGTCCACGTTCATACCTCACCGCATCTGGTAAATTGGCACGAACGATACCGTATCGGCGTGGCGGGCGATAAAGGCCGTTACGTCAAAGACGAGATATTTGCGGACGCGCTGCGCCGCATTGAAACTGCCAATGCAGGTCAGACAATCACGGTTTTCGAAATCCTGACTGCGGCTATGTTCGTGCTTTTTGCGGAACAGCCCGCCGATGCCGCGATCGTTGAGGTTGGCTTGGGCGGCCGTTTCGATGCGACCAATGTCATCAATAACCCGGCGGTTTCCATCATCATGCCGATTTCGCTTGATCACCAGGCTTATCTCGGTGACCGCGTCGAGTTGATCGCCGCCGAAAAGGCGGGAATCATGAAAAAGGGCTCACCCGTCGTCATTGGCCATCAGGAATATGATGCGGCGCTCGACACACTTGTCGCCACGGCGGAGCGTCTCGGTTGCCCGGCGTCCGTCTATGGCCAGGATTTTTCCGCCCATGAAGAATTCGGCCGCATGGTCTATCAGGACGAGTTCGGACTGACGGATGCGCCGCTGCCACGGCTCCCGGGCCGTCACCAGCTTGCCAATGCCGCCGCCGCGATCCGCGCCGTCAAGGCTGCCGGTTTTGAGGTGACGGAGCGGATGATCGAAAAGGCCATGACCACGGTGGAATGGCCCGGTCGTCTTCAGCGCATCCTGACTGGAAAAATCGCTGAAATGGCGCCGAAAGATGCGGAAATCTGGATCGACGGTGGCCATAACCCCGGTGCGGGTGAAGTGATTGCAGAGGCAATGGCGGGTTTTGAGGAAAAGACGCCGCGGCCGCTCTTCATCATCGCTGGCCTCATCAACACCAAGGATCCGGTGGGCTATTTCAAGGCCTTCGCCGATATCGCCGAATATGTCTTTACCGTGCCGATCGGCGGCACGGATGCAGCGATCGACCCTGTAGTACTCGCCCATGCCGCCTTCGATGCTGGCCTCGTTGCAGCGCCAACATCGTCTCTGACACATGCTCTGGAAGAGTTGTCGCGCCGCTTCGACCCTGAAGGACCGGCACCGCGCATCCTGATCGGCGGTTCGCTTTACCTTGCTGGCAATGCACTTGCCCTGAACGGCACAGTGCCGCAATAAAAAAGCCCGGCATCGCTGCCGGGCTTCTTTCATTCCATTGATAATGCTTATGCGGCGCCGGAAATCCAGGCCGAAAGCGCTGTCTTGGGAGCAGCGCCAACCTTGATGTCAGCCACTTCACCGCTTTTGAAAATGGCGAGCGTCGGGATGGAGCGAACGCCGAACTGAGCGGCCAGTTCCGGGTTTTCGTCGATATTCAGCTTTGCGACCTTGACCTTGCCGGCCAGCTCGGAGGAAATTTCCTCAAGGCTCGGCGCGATCATCTTGCACGGGCCGCACCATTCGGCCCAGAAATCCACCACGACGGGTTCGGAGGAATCAAGGACTTCGGACTGGAAGTTGGCGGCATCGACTTTTACGGTAGCCATATCTGGCTCTCCTTTCAGTAAATCTTTTCCACTATCGATGTGATGCGGGCGCGTCGAAATTTCAATGCCCCGGTATCTCACTTTGTCTTTATTGCGGCAAGGGCCTCTCTCATCGCATCGTCGCCAACCGTTATAAAGGCAGCATTTTCCGTATAAATCAGCACACAGACAAATTCCTTGCCGGGATAAAGCGGTGCCAGAATTTCCCGATAAATGGCGAGCTGCGCCGTATGGGAGAAGGGTATTTCACGCGCTTCGCGGGGCGGCACTCGGTTGGTCTTGTAATCGATCAGGATGACGCGATCTCCCTCGACCGCCAGCCGGTCGATGCGGCCGGAGACTGCATATTGCTGCCGGCCGAGGGCCATCGTGCCCATGATCGACACTTCCGCGCGACTGTTGGCAGAGAAGGCCGGCTGAACCGCGGGTTCGGACATGACACGCAAAACGGCCCGTACCAATTGCTCGCGCTCGGTAACAGGCCAGAACCGCGCCGCGCGGTCAGCATAACGGCGCGCCGCCTCTTCCCGTTCGACCTCCGGAAAATCGGGCAGCGCCTGAAGCATGCGATGCACCAACCGTCCGCGCTGCAGTGCCAATGAAGAAACCTCGGCTTTCTCCCCGAACAGCGGTGAGCGCACGGCGAGATCATCCGCACCGTCATCGATGATGGTGCCCGCGCCGGAAGGGCTGAGTGGTCTCGGTAGAGAGGGCAGGGCCGGCAAAGGGGTAAGAAGTCCCGCTGGAAGGGCATAGTCTTCCTGCTGCGGCGTTTCCGGTGGCCTTTGTGGAGCAGGTGTCGAGTGCGGTTCGGATTTGCGCCAGACAAGCCCCTGCCATTCCTCACCATCCGCCGTGAAAAGCTGGGGCTTGCAATGGTCTTCGTTGTTGGCAAGCGCCTTTTTGACGATGGCATGCCAGCATTCGGGATTTTCCTTCTGGCCGCGATAACCGCAGACGACGAGGTGATCGGCGGCGCGCGTCATGGCCACATAAAGCAGCCGCCGATATTCATCTTCTGCGGCGGTCTTCAGCCGCTCTTCATCCGATCGGATAAGGTGGTTTGAAAATCCGCTGCCGGGCAACCAGACCGGGAAGGCGTCTTCACCTGCTTCGACAAAACGCAGTTTAGGCACATGGCTGTGATTGAAG
Source organism: Agrobacterium sp. 5Ca39 (assembly GCF_055382365.1). Classification (NCBI taxonomy): domain Bacteria; kingdom Pseudomonadati; phylum Pseudomonadota; class Alphaproteobacteria; order Hyphomicrobiales; family Rhizobiaceae; genus Agrobacterium; species Agrobacterium sp. 5Ca39. Next base: position 2,516,477 of record NZ_AP026436.1, read on the forward strand.
GCCTTCGAACCGCCATCGACGACAAAAACGACGGGTGCTTCCAACCCCTTGGAGGCGTGCACGGTCATGATGCGAACTTCGCCGCGATCCTTGTCCTGCTCCCGCTTCACCTCCGGTGAGTCAGTTTCCAGGACGGAGAGAAAGGCCTGCAGGCCGGGCAGGCCGGTCCTTTCGTGATCCAGCGCGAAGGACAGGAATTCATCCAGAACGTCGCTTGCCTCGTTGCCAAGCCTGCCGAGAAATTTCTTGCGTCCGTCATGCAGTGTAAGCACCGCTGCGAAGAAATCATGCACGGTGGCCGTTTTAGAAAGCGCGATAAAACCTTCCAGCTTGGCGGTAACGCTGGAAAGATGGCTATTATCTTCCTGCGCAAGGATTTGCAGCCGTTTCCAGACGCTCTCCGTTTCCGATCGCATGGCGGCAATGTCGAAAACGTCGTCTTCCGTCAGGTTGAAGAGTGGACTTTTCAAAAGTGCGGCAAGGGAAAGGTCGTCTTCGGGCAGGACAACGAAATGACCGAGCGCCAGAAGGTCCTGCACGGCAATGTGGTCGGTCAAACGAAGGCGGTCAGCGCCGGCAACGGGTATGTTCTTGCGCCGTTTCAGCTCCCGGGTCAGTGCATTGACGAAGGCATGACGTTTTCTGACGAGCACCAGAATGTCGCCCGGTTCGATGGCGCGCTCCACGCCTTTTTCGATGATGGTCTCGCATCCGATCATAGCGGCGATGCGCGCGGCGATCCGGCGGGCAATTATGGTGGCCGGCGCGCTTTCCCGCAGCGCATCGAAGGGGGCTGTCCAATCCTCTTCGTCCTCGGTGGTTTCCGGTGCCACCATATCCCACACTTCCACGGTGCCGGGATGGCCAGCGCGATTGGACCGGTGCTCCACCGGCTCGTTATCGGCACTGAGGCCGCTTGCGTTATTCGGGTCCGAAAACACCTGGTCGACAGCCGCCAGCACATCCTCCGTGGATCGGAAGGATAGCGGCAGGCGGATGCGGTGAAAGGCCTGTTCGACCGAATCGACCCGTCTCTTGGTCTCTTCGCGCTCCTGCGAAAACCGTTCCGGCCGCGCGCCCTGGAATGAATAGATCGACTGTTTTTCATCGCCCACGGCAAACAGCGTACGCCGCCCCATGCGGGCGCTCTCGCCAGTGAAGAAATCCGCCGCAAGCGACTGGATGATCGACCATTGCACGGGGCTCGTATCCTGCGCTTCGTCCACCAGAATATGGTCGATGCCCTGATCCAGCTTGTAATGCACCCACGCACCCGCAGTATCGCGGTTGAGGAGGTTGGCCGCGCGCTCGATCAGGTCTTCGAAATCGAGCTGGCTTCGCTGTTTCTTCAGGTCTTCGAAATCACCGATCAGCCTTTCCGCCAGAACAAGGGCGCATTTGGTCGCCGCCAGCATCCGCACCAGACGATAACGGTTGCGGCAGGCAACGACATGGTCCCGCGCCAGCGTCAGCGCGTCGAGAAGTTCGGGGGCGGATTTCTGCATGCCCTTGTTGATGACATAGGCATCCGATTTCTTTTCGCCCTTGGCCGTCAGCAGGGCGGCTTCGATGAATTCCATCCGCCGCACGGCGTCTGGTTGTCGTTTTGCTTCCCTGAGTGCATAGGCGACATCGATGACGCGTGATCCACCCACCTCGTCGGCAAGGGTGAGGTACGTATCGAGCGCGAGGCCGGAGAGGGCGGGCAGGGGCCAGAAGGCGGCTGCGGCAGTTTCTTCGGTCTCTCCATCTGCAATCTGCATCGCCTGCCGCAACCGGGCATCGATGCCGCCTGACTGTTTGGCGTCCAGAAGGAAGGCCCGCAGGGCACTGCGATTGGCGATGATGGCGGAAAGCAGCGCTTCCAACCCGCTTTCATCGGCGAGATCGAGAACATAGGCCAGCGCCTGCGCCAGGTCCGCATCGCTTTCCGTCGAAACCGCGGTCAGGAGCGAACGGCGCGCCTCAGCCAGCAGCGTGGTTGCGGCGCGGTCGTCGAGAACGGAGAAATGGCCGGCGACATTGGCTTCCAGCGGAAACTGGTGCAGCAACGCCTCGCAGAAGGCGTGGATTGTCTGGATCTTCAAACCGCCCGGTGTTTCCAGCGCCTTGGCGAAGAGCCTGCGCGCCTCGGCAAGCTTGATGCGATCCGGCGCCTTGCCTTCGATGGCGGCGATGCGGTCCTTGAGATCGGAATCCGGCAAAGTAGCCCATTCCGCCAGACGGTCGAAGACGCGGCTCGACATTTCCGATGCTGCAGCCTTGGTATAGGTGAGGCAGAGGATCGCCGAAGGCCGGCAGCCAGCCAGAAGCAGGCGGATGACGCGCTGGGTCAGTACGTGGGTCTTGCCGGAACCGGCATTGGCCGACACCCAGGCTGAACTGGCGGGATCGGAAGCAAGCCGCTGCCGGGCGCTGGTCCAGTCGATCCAGCTTTCAGGTGTGTCGGCAGCAGGACCGGCATCGAAGGGATCAATCGTCATCGCCGTCTCCCGGTTCTGCCGTCGACCATTCCGAAACGCGGGCGAGGTGATCATATTCCCCGCCGTAGGATTGCTGTTCTTCCGGCACCAGGCGCGAGGCGAAGCCGTTTTCCCCGTTGCGCAGCGAATGAACGAATTTGGTGAGCTGTTCTATCGATTCCGTCGCGAGCTCAATTGCCGATTTTGGCGGTCTTTTCCCGCTTCGGCTGGAATGTTCGTTATTGACCTGATCGGCGAAAAAACGCTCGCCCGGCCGCAGGCGAACATAGATGAGGTTTTCAGGCGTGGGTGAACCGGCTTCGCGGAAGGCGCCGCGCATCAATGCTGCCGCCTCCAGCGCAAGCTGCGGATCGAGCAGAGCGCGCGCCTGATTGACGGAAGGCGCGAGCCCCGTCTTGTAGTCGATAATATCCGCCTGACCGTTTGTCTTGATGTCGATGCGGTCGGCGACGCCGGTGAGCCTTATGCCTGCTTCGACGATTTCCTGGCCCGCGCGCGCCTCGAAAAAGCTGTGACGAATGGATGGATGACGTTCTTTTTCCCAGTCGATGAAGGCGCGCGCCACCGCTGCAAAACGTGGCCGCCAGATCACATCCACATGGGGAGGCAGGTTTTCAGCATCGAAACATTCGTCGAGAATGCGCTGCATGGCCGAAAGCGAGGCCGACGTACCGGGAATGTGCCCCTCACGGGAATAGCGCTCGATGATCGTGTGGTAGAGCGTGCCACGATCGGCTGCGTTCGGGTCGCGGTTGAACGGGTCAAGCGCGTCGAGCTTCAGAATGCGCCGCGCATAGATCGAATAGGGGTCGCGGCGCAGGCGGCCCACTTCGCTGAAGGAGTAACGCGTCGGCTGCAATTCAGCCGGCGGTTTCGGGGAAGGGCGCTTTGCCGCCTCCTGCTCGATGCTCTCATCCATCAGACCCGCCCAATGGCGATATGTCTCGCCACGTTTTTTAAGGACCTTGGCAAAATCCTCGCCGCCCAAGGCCAGCAGCCTTTGTAGCCAGCGTGAGGCGACGGCAGGCGTGGAGCCCTGCCTGAGCGCCCGGGTGTAGAAAATGTGTCGCGTGCCGTTGGCCATCTCAAAGTCATGCGCGAGCTGGCCGATACGCCGTTCCGGCGGCTCCAGCCCGATCGCAGTCTTCATGGTGCGGGAAAGAAACGGATTATTCGCCGTTTGGCCCGGCCAGAGGCCTTCATTGAGACCGCCGATGATGACCGTATCGACACTTTGCAGCCGCGCTTCCAGCGCGCCGAAAATGAAGATGCGCGGATGGCGCATCGATCTTGGCTTGATTGATTCCCCTGCCACAAGCGCCGCGAATATATCGATCCATTGCGGACCGTCCGCGTCGAGAATATCTCCGCTTTCCATCAATTCGGCAAAGAGGCTGGAAAGCTTGTCTCCGGCCTCGCCAGACCAGAGAGCGGCAAGATCTGTATTTTCATCCCCACAGATGGCTTCCATCACGCGGCCGGTCCGTTCCGCCCAGTCGGAAAGAGGCAACCTGTCGGTAAAGGCCCGGCCAGATCGGTCGCGGCGGACGAAGGCGGAGCGCAGCGGCTCTGTGGCCATTGCAATTCGTCGCGCCAGATCGCGCGCGGCGTCAACGCTTCCGTCAGGCAGGGCCAGCCGCCAGGCGGGCGGATGTCTGTCCTCGCGTTGCGCAAGGAGTTGGGTGTCAAGAACCGTTTCCAGATTGCCCACTTCAGTTTCGACGCGGCCGCCTCGCAGCGCAATCAGCTCAAGCGCCTTCGAAGCTCTGGTGAAAGCTTCGCTCGAGAGCCCGAAGCGGGCGAGCGGGTGTTTCAGAAGGGAAATGATCGGCACCGGGTCTCCGTGTCTCAGGATCGCCTCCAGCGCGAGTTGCGTGAGGCCGGCCTGGGCCGTTGCCGAAAGCGGCGTGCCGGCGGAATCGTCGGCTTCGATGCCGAAGCGTTGCAACTCCGTTGCCACGCGCCGCGCCAGCCCGCGGTCGGGTGTTATCAGGGCCGCCTGCGAAGGCCGTCCCGAGGCTGGTGCTTCGAGCGCAAGCCTGAGCGCCACTGCGATGGCGGTGGCCTCTTCGCGCTCGTTGGCAGCTTCAATCAGCGTGGCCGCTGCAAAGGCATCGTCAAAAATTGCGGAATCCCGGTCTTCACGCCATCGGTTCCAGTCACTGGTGGATTTGGCCGGCGCAAGCGCTGCCGAAAACACCGCGGCGCGCTTTTCCAGATCGTTGTCGAGAGCACCGATCGGAACCACATCGTCACGCAGGATGCCCAGTTTCTGTAGCAGGACATAAAGCCCGTATTGCGAGTGAGTGCGGCTCGAAGGATCGGTGGGGTCCTCGGCGATCGCCTGCCATTGCTCTTCCGGCATGGCAAGATCAAGCCCCGGAAGCACCACCACGCCTTGCGGTAAAGCTGCAACGGCGGCGATGAGATCGGCCGCGGCCGGAATGGAGCCTGTCGAGCCAGCGACGATGATCGGACCGGTGTCCCGCAATGTGGCAATTCGGTTCGCTTCTGCCCGGAGGATGGCGTTGCGGTGCCGTCCGGCCGAAGATCTGTTGAGTTCGGCGAGCCGGGCGGGCCAGAAGATGCTGGCGATCTTTAGAAAATCGGCCGTGAGCTGCCACCATTGAGCGTGATCACCGGTATCGAGATGCTGAAGTGCTTCCCAATCTTTTTCTTCCGTATCCATCGCGTCGATCACCTCTGCCAGCGCACGCGCGAGCCATATCGCGTCGGCCGGGCTGGCGGGGGCGACCAGCGGCGAATCGGAATGGATCGCCCGAATGGCGTCCGGCAGGCTGTTGCGCCATGCAAGGATGAGACGCGCGAGTTCGATCAGTCGGCCGGTGCCGGAAATCGGCGGCGCGAGATCCATGATCTCAGGGTTTTCGACATCGAAGAAACCGCTGTCGTCATCCGTTTCGCCAAGGGGCCGGATGAGCGGCAGAATGGCGGAACGGCCGCCAAGAAGATCGACGAATTCCGAGCGCAGCACGCGGGCCGAACGTCGCGTCGGCACATATATCGTCACCTTGGCAAGCGACAGGGGATCGGCCGGGTCATATCGATAGCCTGCCGCCAGTCTTCCGTCGCACAGCGTTTCCGCAAGCGTTTTGAGGAACGGTGTTCCCGCGGCGATCGTCAGAACGCGCTTTGCGTGGTGGGAGCCCGTCATGCAGAGCGTTTTTCCCTGAATTGCCGGATGATGTTCTCAGCATCGTCTATGGCGTCCGGCGTGCCGACGGTAATCCAGTGACCATCCAGCGGCAGCCCGTAAAGCCGGGCCTTTTCAATCGCGCGATCGAAGTAAATATTCAGGTTGAAAGCGTCCGCGGGTGCGTCGTCAAGCAGCCGCGAGTCCATGGCGATGGCGCCGGCATAGACGACGGGGTTCGTGTCGCCCTCGTGATGGCGGGTCAGTCTTCCGTCCGCGGCGAGGTTGAAATCCCTCTTGCCATTGTGGCCGGTGGTCCGATGCATGTCGACGCAGAGCAGTGCCATATCCATCCGACCGGGATCGAAGAATTGTGCGAGCTTGCGCAGATTGCTGGCCACGTGCAGCTGCTCACCGATCCAGAAGAGATCGGCATTCATGACGAAGACCGGGCCGGGTTCCAGAAGCTTCAGACCCTTGGCGAGACCGCCGCCGGAATTCATCAGCTGGGAGCGTTCGTCGGAAATCAGGATTTCGGCATCGGCGCGGCGCTGAAGATGGGCGACCATCTGCTCGGCGTGGTGGTGCACATTGACGACAATTCTTTCGGCACCGGCTTCCACAAGAGCGTCGAGCACGTAATCGATCATTGGCTTGCCGGCGATCTGTACGAGTGGCTTCGGGATCGTATCGGTGATCGGGCGCATCCGAGTACCGAGCCCGGCGGCCAGCACCATCGCGTTTTTGATCGTCATCGTGGTCAACCGTCTTTCAGTCGTTAAAGTCCATGCCCATGCGCAGGCACCAGTCTCTGAGCGGCGCAAGTTCCGGATGCGAAAGCGCTGCGGCGAGATAGCGGAACGTCCGCGGCATATGCTTCATATAACCGGGTTTGCCATCCCGTTCCATCAGCCTGACCCAGATACCGGCAAGCTTGCAGTTGCGCTGCGCCGACATGATGGAGAAGGCCTTGAGAAAAGCAGCCTCATCGAAAGAAGGCGTGTGTCGCCTGCTCTCGAGATAATGCGAAAGCAGGCGTGCCTGCAATCCGGGCTCGATTGTAACCCGGGCATCCTGAACAATGGAAGCGAGATCATAGGCGGTCGGGCCAATCATCGCGTCCTGAAAATCGATCAGGCCGACGTGTCGTATGCCGGCGTTCTGCTGTTGCCAGAGGATATTTGGCGAATGGAAGTCGCGCAGCAGCAGCCCGTTTTCGCAATCTGCAAGCGAATCGATCAGAGCGTCCCAGATGGCGTAATATTCCTGCTTCTCGCCATCGGACAGTGGCCTGCCGCGCTTATAGGGCAGATACCATTCCACCAGCAGCGAGACCTCGATCTTCATCGCCTGCCGGTCAAAGGGTGGAACCTCATAGGTGCTGCCATCACCCACGGGCAGGGGACCGGGTTGTGACGCTTGATGAAGTGCCGCCAGAAAGGCAACGCTTTCCAGATAGCGCTCCTCGATCGGGGCGCCATCGGCGGCTAACACTCCATCTCGCCCCAGATCCTGCAACAGGAGAATGCCTTGGTCGATATCCGCCGTGATGATCTCCGGCGCGCAAAAGCCGCGATTCCGCAGATAATTACCGATCGCCACGAAGGAGCGGGCATCCTGGGCGAGATGGGCAATCTCCGCATAGGTCTTGCCGTCGGCGACGATGGCGCCTTTCAAGGGGCGGCGCCAATCCATCAGGATAAGGTCCGGGCCATCGGTGGAGATGGTCTCATAGGCACGGGTGGAAGCATCGCCGCTCAGAAAGCGGCGGACCGCGTCACCTCTGCCATTTCTAGCGAGGAATTCCCGGATGGCAAAAACCCGCTCAAGCCGCGCTTTCGGTTTTGCCGGAGCCTCGATGGAGGCGATCCGCCCTTCACCGGAATGCGTCAACGTCAGGGTTACGGTCTGGCCGGGTGGCAGAATCTCTCCTGCTATATCCGGCCATTCGATCAGGCAGATGCCATCCTCCAGCATCTCATCGATGCCGAGCTCATCCAGTTCGGAAACATCCGAAAGCCGGTAGAGGTCGAGATGGGCGACCGGAATGCGGGTGGCATAGGTTTGGATGATGGTGAAGGTGGGGCTCGGAACCTCAAGATCCGGCTCGTCTGCCATCGCCCGGATGAAGGCGCGGGCAAGCGTCGATTTACCGGCGCCAAGGTTGCCGACCAACGCCAGACAATCGCCGGGCTTCAGCGCCAGCGCGAGGTCTTCACCGAGCCTGATGGTGTCCTTTTCCCCCGCAAGAGGAATGGTGATCGGCAAGACATTTTCGCTCATTCTGCGGCAATGGAATGCGGACGCGTGGCGGAGGGAATGCGGCAGGTGACGGTGGTGCCGTTGCCGGGCCGGCTGTCTATGCTAACCGTTCCGTGGTGGAGACTGACGAAACTTTCGACAATGGAAAGGCCAAGCCCGGCGCCGGTTCGCCGGCCGCCATTGCCGCGGGTCGAAAAACGATCGAAGACCGTTTTCAGCATGTCTTCCGGGATGCCCGGTCCCTTGTCCGCCACAGAGAATATGAAGTCACCTTCGCTGCGCTGGCAGGAAAGCGTAACTGAAGACCCTTCCGGCGCGAAATTGATCGCATTGGTCAGGAGCTTGATGAGGATTTGCTTCAGGCGCTGGTGGTCTGCCACGAGGCTGCCGAGATGAGCCGGGGCGACGATCTGAAGTGAAATGCCGCTTTCCTGCAGCCTGTCCGCGATTTGCACCGAAACATCTTCGAGCAATTCGTTCAGGTCATTATCCGAATAATTGAGTTGCATGATGCCGGCATCGACGGTCGCAAGATCGAGAATATCATTGACGATCGTCAGAAGGACCGAGGAGGACGTGGAAATATGGTCGAGATATTCCGCCTGCCGCTCCGTCAACTCCCCAAGGCCCGGGGTCTTCAGGAGATCGGTGAAGCCGATAATGTTTGTCAGCGGCGAACGCAGCTCATAGGAAACATGCTGCACAAAATCATTCTTCAGCTCATCTGCCTTGAGAAGAGCGTCGTTCTTTTCCATAAGGGCGCGCTCAGCCCGTACGCTGTCCGTCATGTTGACAAAGGTCAGCATGGTCTGCGCATCCGGCAACGGAATGATCGCATAATCGAGGACGAGGCCGGAAAGCAGTTCCAGTGTGCCTTGCCGGGATGGCCGCTCATCATCGAAACTGGTTATGAACTGGCTGAAGGCGCGCCAGCCGTCCGGCCCGTCGTAGGATGGTGCGCAGGCGGCTTCGATGGCACGGATGTGCCTTCCGGTTTCGGCCTGTTCGGCAGTCACGCCCCACAGCGCCCGGAATGCCGGGTTCGACAGGCGAATACGACCGTCCGCACCGAACACGGCGACCCCCTCGGCCAGATGGTCGATGGTTTCGCCCTGCACTTTCACCAATGTGTTGTAGCGCATTTGCAGATCGACCTGCTCGGTCAGGTTTTCGAAAACCCAGGTTGCGCCACCCTGCGGATGGGCCGTCGCAATCACCCGCAGTGTCTGGCCGTTGGGCAGGTGCCAGAGATCGGTCTTGGTATCGAGCGAACGGTATACGGAGAGCGCCATCTCCTTCCAGTTCTTCCAGTTGAGCTGCTCGGGCAATTTGCCGGCGGTGCGCAACCTGTCGAGAAGCTCTGAATTGTCAGGCCCGGATTCGAGGAACACGAGGTCGAGGCCCCACAGAGTCGCAAAAGCCTGATTATAGAATTGCAGCCGCTGCCGGCCGTCGAAAATGGCGACGGGCGTTGCCAGATGATCCAGCGTTTCGGCGTGGCTCTTCAGAACCCGCTTCAGTTCCTCGCTGATGGTTTCGGCCTCGGTGGCATCGATGGCGATACCGGCAGACCCGCCCGCCGTTTTGATGTCGACGACATCGAAGAAGCTGCGATTACCCGCAACCACCGTGGAAATACGGTCGTGATAGGGCGATTCCGGGGTCGCGGCCGCGCGTATCTTCTGCCGGGTAACCGTGTTCAGAAGTTCTCGTTTCTCCTGAATGGCCTGTTCCGCATTCCGCGCATCCACTGCCTGCGCATAGGCATGGTTCACCCAGATTAGTTCGCCTTCGCCATTGCGACGCCAGACGGGCTGCTCGATGGAATCGAGAAGTTCCTGGAAAGTCGAGACGGAAGCGATCAGCCGTTCACGCTCCACCTGCAGTTCGGCGAGCTCCGCACGCAGATTGTTGAGGGCGATGAAGCGTGCAAAGGCATTGCCGCCGGAAACTCGGCCCTGAACCTCGATAACTTCGCCGCGATGCGTTTCGATGGTGAGATCGAAACTCTGTGCGTGGCTACGAAGTTTTTCAATGGATTTCTCAAGCTGACTGGCGGATGCCGGTTTCAGCCAGCGGCCAAAGGCCAGAAAATCCTGGTCCGCCTGCGGCACGCCTGTCTCGGCCGGCAGCTGCCCCAGAAATTCCGGACGGTTTTCTGCGCCATCCCAGATGACGATGCGGCGGCTCTTGTCGGAAATCAGCGCCTCGTATTTGGCGATCTTGTGGTGAGACTGGGCAAGCGCCTGACGAAATTCGCTGCTCTCCGCCTCTATATTGCCGCGCTGGCGCACCAGCCAGACGACTGAAAACAGCGTCGCGGAAAGCATACCCACGAAAAGCGAATAGGTTATGGTTTCACCTGATGAAAACAGCCGAGCGCCGGCTTTGGCCGCAAGTCCATCCTGCGCCAGCGCTACGGTGGCTGAACCGGCCAAAAACGTGCCGGAAAGCAGAAAGGGAAGCCGTGAAAAGCCGGTCCGGATCGCACGGATTGCCAGCCGGCAACGTGCCAGAGCGTTTCCAGGAAAAGTGAACACCGGTTTTCCGTCCGCAGATGCGCCAAAACGCACCAGAGTCTGTGCGCTCAATGCCACGCCCGCTTGCGTGTTTTCAACGCGTTGAACTGTCTGCTCGCGCAGATCCGAATTTTGAACCGACATCCCCGGTCTGTCTCCGTCCTATGTGCCGCATCTTCGACAAGACATCCCATTTCGTCTGCACCGCCCTGTGGTGCGTCCGAATCAAGTCTGATGACAATACCGCCTTCATAAATCTGCGAAAAGGGAGCGCGCAAAAAAGATGCCGCACGCTTTGTCAAGCGCGCGGCATCTAGATATTGTGTAATTTCAGTGGATATTAACTATGAAATTAATATCTGTAGTGGTCTGCCTTGAACGGGCCCTGCTTCGAGACGCCGATATAATCTGCCTGAACGTCGGAAAGTTCAGTCAGGCGCACACCAAGCTTCTCGAGATGGAGGCGTGCGACCTTCTCATCGAGGTGCTTCGGCAGCACGTAAACGTCGTTCTTGTATTCGCCCTGCTTGGTGAAGAGTTCGATCTGGCCCAACACCTGGTTGGTGAAGGATGCCGACATGACGAAGGAGGGGTGACCGGTGGCGTTGCCAAGGTTCAGAAGACGGCCTTCGGACAGCAGGATGATGCGGTTGCCCTTCGGGAACTCGATCATGTCGACCTGCGGCTTGATGTTCGTCCACTTGAGGTTACGCAGCGATGCGACCTGAATCTCGTTGTCGAAGTGGCCGATATTGCCGACGATCGCCATGTCCTTCATCTCGCGCATGTGCTCGATGCGGATGACGTCCTTGTTGCCTGTCGTGGTGATGAAGATATCGGCGGAGGAAACAACGTCCTCCAGGCGAACGACTTCGAAACCGTCCATGGCGGCCTGCAGTGCGCAGATCGGGTCGATTTCGGTCACCTTCACGCGGGCGCCGGCGCCCTGCAGCGAAGCGGCCGAACCCTTGCCAACATCGCCGTATCCGCACACCACGGCAACCTTGCCGGCCATCATCACGTCGGTTGCACGGCGAATGCCGTCAACCAGCGATTCTTTACAACCGTATTTGTTGTCGAACTTGGACTTGGTGACGCTGTCATTGACGTTGATCGCCGGGAAAGGCAGCAGGCCCTTCTTGCTGAGGTCGTAGAGACGGTGCACGCCGGTCGTCGTTTCTTCGGTGACACCCTTCAGTGCGTCGCGCTGCTTGGTGAACCAGCCGGGCGAAGCCTTGAGGCGCTTGTTGATCTGCGCGAAGAGAATTTCTTCTTCTTCGGAGCCGGGATTGGAGAGCACGTCTTCGCCCGCTTCCGCGCGAGCGCCCAGCAGGATGTACATGGTGGCATCGCCGCCATCGTCGAGGATCATGTTGGAGAGACCGCCGTCGGTCCACTGGAAGATCTTGTCGGTATATTCCCAATATTCCGTCAGGCTCTCACCCTTGACGGCAAAGACCGGAATGCCGGCTGCCGCAATGGCCGCTGCAGCATGGTCCTGTGTCGAGAAGATGTTGCAGGAGGCCCAGCGAATGTCTGCACCGAGTTCCTTCAGCGTCTCGATGAGAACGCCGGTCTGGATCGTCATGTGAAGCGAACCGGAAATGCGGGCGCCCTTCAGCGGCTTGCTTTCACCGAACTCCTTGCGGCAGGACATCAGGCCCGGCATTTCGGTTTCGGCGATGTCCAGTTCCTTGCGGCCGAATGCGGCAAGGTTGATATCGGCGACGATGTAGTCCTTCTCAAGGCTCATGAGATTCTCCAGATCAGAAGCGCCGCACATTGCGGCCCGGCTTTTTACGTAGCAGCGGTTTAGCAGGCCACGAACGATCTGGCAATAATGATATAAAGAAGTCTTTATGTCTTTATATGGCGCCGGCTCAGGCTTCTTCGCCGAACCGGTCGGCGACCAGGGCCTCAAGTGCGGCGAGCGCCTCTTCGGCCTGATTGCCGCTCGCCTCGACATAGACACTGCATCCGGGGCTGGCCGCCAGCATCATGAGACCCATGATCGAGGTGCCGCCGACGGTCATGCCGTCTTTCGAAACCGTAATGGTCGCGTCGAAGCCTTCAACCATCTGAACGAATTTCGCTGATGCCCGGGCATGGAGACCGCGTTTGTTGATGATCGGTAGTTCCCGGGAGAGTGGCGACATGGGCTGACTTCTTATTTGCCGCTTAAAACGCGGCTGGCGACGTTGATATATTTGCGGCCGGCATCGGATGCGTCCTGAAGGGCCTTGTCCATATTGTCTTCGCTGCGAACGCCGGCAAGTTTGATCAGCATCGGCAGGTTAACCCCGGCGATGACTTCGACATTGCCGTTATTCATGACCGAAATCGCAAGATTGGAAGGCGTGCCGCCAAACATGTCCGTCAGGATGATGACGCCATTGCCGTCATTGGCGCGCGCGACAGCGTCGATGATATCCTGCCGGCGCTGATCCATGTCGTCTTCGGGACCGATACAGACCGTCTCGATCAATTTCTGGGGACCGACGACATGCTCCAACGCATGACGAAACTCCTCAGCCAGCTTGCCGTGGGTGACAAGCACTAGTCCGATCATGAAATGCTCCCTTGCACACGCACTCTCATTGCCGACTATCGCAACGCGGCAATCCTGTCCATCGGTGGGATTTCATCTTGATGAGGAAAATGCGAATCGCAAGCCTAAAATCGCCCGAATCATCGTCACTTCACATTCGTTTTGAAAAGATTCTGAGCAAGTGCAGCAAATTTTCCATAGGGCGTGAGACTTGAAAGCGGAATACGCAGAAGCGGAAGATGCCCGCCGCACGGCAGCGATAACATCTCGTCATCTTCGGGAAGTCTTGGATTTTCGGGTGAAACAACTGTCGTGACGGCGAAATGTAGTGGCGCGCGCGCAATGCTTTTAAGTGAAACAATGCCGCTGCCGCGTAATTCCAACAGGCCGGCGATGGCTTCCGGCCGTTCGGCGATGATGGTCTCGCCATCGCGATACACGAAAATCTGATCGTCCGCGATCAATGCGGCCGGCAATCCGCACCGTTCCGCTTCCGTCAGGAAGCTGAAGGCGAGTTCGCTTTTGCCGCTGCCCGACGGCCCCGTGAATAGGATGCCGGTGTTTTGAACAACGATCGCGGTTGCGTGCAGGTTGAAGCGTTCAGCGTTCATGGGTTTCAGCCGCCGGCAGCGACAGAGTGAAGCGCGCGCCTGATATCACGCCATATTTGTCGACGACGTTCTCTGCCCGCAGGCTGCCGCCATGGGCTTCCGCGATCTGGCGGCTGATGGAAAGGCCAAGGCCGGAGTTCTGTCCGAAACCTTCGCTCGCCGGCCGGTCGGTGTAGAAACGCTCAAAAATCCGGTCGATATCTTCGGCCTGAATGCCGGGCCCGTTGTCCTCTACCTGCACGATGCAACGATCCTTGTGACGGGAGAGGCGTACCGTGATGCGGCCGCTTTCTTCGGCAACGAAGGAGCGCGCATTCTCGATGAGGTTGGTGACGATCTGGCCGATACGCAGATCGTGGCCGTTCACCACGAAGGAGGTCTTTGCGCCCGCTTTCCGGTCGACAACATAGTCGATCGTCACGCTTTTCTTCTTGGTGCTTATCTGGCGGGATATATCCACCAGACCCTTCATCAGCACATCAAGATCGAGCGGCGCGGCGTCGGCGCGCGCCAGTTCGGCGTCAAGCCGTGAGGCGTCCGAAATATCGCTGATCAGGCGGTCGAGACGGCGCACATCGTGGAAGATGATCTCCGTCAGGCGCTGTTTGGACTCTTCGGTCTTGGCGCGCGGCAGGGTTTCCACGGCGCTGCGCAGCGAGGTCAGCGGGTTCTTGAGCTCGTGGCTGACATCTGCGGCGAAACTTTCGATCGCATCGATACGGTCGTAAAGCGCCGTCGTCATTTCACGCAGCGCAATAGAGAGGTTGCCGATCTCATCCTGGCGCGCCGAGAAATCCGGTATTTCCTCACGGGTTCTCGCCCCGCGGCGCACGCGGATAGCGGCCGCCGACAGCCGCCGCAGCGGCGTAGCGATGGTGGAGGAGAGGAGCAGCGACAGCACGATGTTGACCAGCGTGGCGATGCCAAAGACGCGCATGATGGCGAGGCGCTCGGCATGCACGATCTTGTCGATATCGCCCGCTTGTGTCGAAAGCAGCAGAACGCCGAGCACGGCCCGGAAACGCTGTACCGGTACGGCCACGGAAACAATCAGCTCACCCTTTTCCGTGACACGCACGACCGCGCCGCGCACGCCGGTCAGCGCGTTCATCACTTCCGGATAGATAGAGCCATCGCCGCCCGGCGCTTCCTTGTATTGCGGCAGGCTGCTCGGCTGCAGCATGCGGTTGAACATGCTGGTGAACCAGTCGCCCCAGGTCTGCGTCTCGGGCGTTACTGGCGGCAGGTCGAAGCGCAGCACCTGACCGCGCGAATAAAGATGGCGGGAATCGAGCAACAGATTGGCGTCCGCATCGAACAGCCGCGCGCGGGTGCGCGTCGGCGAAATCAGCCGCCGCAGCACTGGTGCCACCCGTTCGGGATTGATCGGGAAACTCAAATCCTCATCGTTCGGTGCGGGCGTGATGCTCTGGCCCGCCTGCAACTCGAGCAGCTTTTCCGGATTGATGGTGATCGAGTTGGTATCGACAGAGGCGGAAGCGGAAACCGCGCCGGCGATGATTTCGCCCTGCGTCAGCAGGCTTTCCACGCGCGCATCGATCAGCCCCTCGCGGAACTGGTTGAGATAGAGAATGCCGCCGACCAGAACCACCGTCGCGGCGACGTTGAAGAACAGGATGCGGCGCGTGAGGCTGGAAAACACCGCATTGCCGAAAATGCGCCGGATGATCGTCAGCGGATGGATACGATGGCGGCGTTCGCTGCCGCGTTCTTCGGCATCGTCACTGTCCGAGACGGTTTCCGGCGTTTTTTTCAACACGTATTCAAGTCCTTACCACCCCGTACCGGGCGGTCCCTTCTGCGTGAGTCGGCTCGTTCAAGCCGCTTCGCGGAAGCGATATCCTACGCCATAAAGCGTTTCAATCATATCGAAGTCGCCATCGACCAGTTTGAACTTCTTGCGAAGACGCTTGATGTGGCTGTCGATGGTGCGGTCGTCCACATAGACCTGCTCGTCATAAGCGGCATCCATCAGCGCGTCGCGGCTTTTCACGACACCTGGACGTTGTGCCAGCGAATGCAGGATGAGGAATTCGGTTACCGTCAGTGTTACCGGTTCGCCCTTCCAGGTGCAGGTATGCCGTTCCTGATCCATGGCGAGCTGCCCGCGCTCCAGTGTGCGCGCCTGTTGGTCTGCCGTCGGCTTCAGAACGTTGCCGGTTGCGGCGGATGCTTCGCGGCTGCTGGCGCGGCGCAGGATGGCTTTGACGCGTTCCACCAGAAGGCGTTGCGAGAACGGCTTGGTGATGAAGTCGTCCGCGCCCATCTTCAGGCCGAACAATTCGTCGATCTCTTCATCCTTCGAGGTGAGGAAGATGACCGGCAGATCCGACTTCTGGCGAAGGCGCCGCAAAAGCTCCATGCCGTCCATGCGGGGCATCTTAATATCGAAAATGGCGAGCTGCGGCGGACGGGCGATCAACCCGTCAAGCGCGGAAGCGCCGTCCGTATACGTTTCGACCCGGTAGCCTTCGGCTTCGAGCGCGATCGATACCGAAGTGAGAATATTCCGGTCATCGTCGACAAGCGCGATCGTCTGCATGTAGTTGGTCTCCATCGTCATTTTCTCGTAACTCCCGACATTCACCCAGCCAGGTTGTGCGCCGCGAGCCACTCTCTTGAGTATAAAGGTGGAACAAATTGTGGCAAAGGAAAACTCACCCCAAAATCGCAAGGGTGGGACGAGGAGATTTCGTAGAGACGCCGCAGCTGAATTTTAATGCGTCTTCAACCGATTTAAAAAGAAATAAAATCTTTTAAATCGATTAATATATTGAAATTACTAAGTTTTTTAAACTTCGGCTCTTGCGTTTCCAAGAGGTGCCACGTATTTTCCGTGAAAATTTCAACGGCCTTATCGTCATTAACAAGGAACGCGTCATGACCGAGATTGGGGTTCATAATCCTGCCAACGGAGTTGCAGAACTCGGATTGGGCAAGGCTTCCCGCGTCTTTTATAACCTCAATGAGAGCGAACTATACGAAGAGGCAATCCGCAACGGCGAGGCCGAGCTGACCATCGACGGTGCGCTGCGCGCCGTCACCGGCCAGCACACGGGTCGTTCTCCGAAGGACAAATTCGTCGTGCGCGACGCGTCCACCGAGAACACCATCTGGTGGGACAACAACAAGCCGCTGTCGCCGGAAAACTTCGAGTTGTTGCGCCAGGACATGTTGGCCCATGCCGCCGGAAAGACGCTCTATGTTCAGGACCTGATCGGCGGCGCCGATGAGGAAAACGCTCTGCCGACACGCGTCGTCACCGAGCTTGCCTGGCATTCGCTGTTCATCCGCAATCTGCTGATCCGTCCGAAGCAGGAAAAACTGGCGGGCTTCAAGCAGAAGCTCACCATCATCAATCTGCCGAGCTTCAAGGCAGATCCGGCCCGTCATGGTGTCCGTTCGGAAACAGTCATCGCCTGCGACCTTACCAACGGCCTCGTTCTCATCGGCGGCACGTCCTATGCCGGTGAAAACAAGAAGTCGGTCTTCACGGTGCTGAACTACCTGCTGCCAGCCAAGGGTGTCATGCCCATGCATTGCTCGGCTAATGTCGGTCCGCAGGGTGATTCTGCCGTTTTCTTCGGCCTCTCCGGCACCGGCAAGACCACGCTGTCGGCTGATCCGTCGCGCACGCTCATCGGTGATGACGAACATGGCTGGGGCGAACACGGCATCTTCAATTTCGAAGGCGGCTGCTATGCCAAGGCGATCAAGCTTTCGGCCGAGGCCGAGCCGGAAATCTACGCCGCGACCCGCCGTTTCGGCACGGTTCTTGAGAACGTCGTGCTGGACGAAAACCGCGTTCCTGATTTCAACGACAATTCGCTGACGGAAAACACCCGCAGCGCCTATCCGCTGCACTTCATTCCGAATGCATCGGAGACGGGTATTGCAGGCCACCCGAAGACGATCATCATGCTGACGGCTGACGCCTTCGGCGTGCTGCCGCCGATTGCCCGGCTGACACCGGAGCAGGCCATGTACCACTTCCTCTCCGGTTACACCGCCAAGGTCGCCGGTACGGAAAAGGGCGTGACCGAGCCGGAAGCGACATTCTCTACCTGCTTTGGCGCCCCCTTCATGCCGCGCCATCCGGCCGAATATGGCAACCTGCTGCGTGAGCTGATCGGCAAGCACGGTGTGGATTGCTGGCTGGTCAATACCGGCTGGACAGGCGGCGCTTACGGCATCGGCAAGCGTATGCCCATCAAGGCCACCCGCGCGCTTCTGACCGCCGCTCTCACTGGGGATCTGAAGAACGCACAGTTCCGCACCGATGCGAATTTCGGCTTCGCCGTCCCTCAGTCGCTTGAAGGTGTTGACAGCGCGATCCTCGATCCGCGTTCCACCTGGGCCGATGGCGCAGCTTATGACGCGCAAGCCAAGAAGCTGGTGTCGATGTTCGTCACGAACTTCACCAAGTTCGAAGACCACGTCGACAGCAAGGTTCGTGACGCAGCGCCGGGCCTTTTGCTCGCGGCAGAATGAATAAGCCTCGTTTATGAGGAGGAGGGGAACCCGGCCCAAGTGCCGGGTTTCTTTTTGCCGGGTTCTTTCGTTTTGTCCTTGTTTTCATTTTTGACGATCTGTGGCATCACCGGCGCGGAGAGAAAACATGGCCAGCGACCCGCTTTACATCAATAACCGCATCACTATTGCCGGCTGGGAGCTGACGGAGCAATTCGTGCTGGCCGGCGGGCCGGGCGGCCAGAACGTCAACAAGGTTTCGACAGCGGTTCAGCTATTTTTCGACATTGCGAATTCACCCTCCCTTCCGGAAAGGGTGAAGGTCAATGCGCTGCGGCTCGGTGGCAGGCGCGTATCAAAAGAAGGCGTGCTGATGATCGAAGCGAGCCGGTTTCGCAGCCAGGAGCGCAATCGTGAGGATGCGCGCGAGCGCCTGAAGGAACTGATCCTCGAAGCCGCCGCCCCCCCGCCGCCGGTGCGCAAGGCTACCAAACCCACCAAGGGCTCCGTCGAGCGCCGCCTCAAGGCGAAGTCCGGTCGCTCCGATATCAAGAAGATGCGCGGCAAACCTTCGGGCGAATAAGCGACGATCAGACGACGAATCTCTCGCCCTTGTCATGGAGCTTCAAATATCGTCTGGTAAGCCTCCCTACAACCAAGGAGGGTGCTATGGGTCTGTTCAATTTCATCAAGGAAGCGGGAAAGAAGCTTGGTATCGGCGGCGACGACGCGCCGGATGTCGAAGCGGTCAAGAAGGAACTCGCTTCCCACGATCTCGGCACCGACAAGGTTCAGGTCGAGGTGGTGGACGACAAGGTTGTCCTGAAGGGCGAAGTGGCCGATCAGTCGATTTTCGAAAAGGCGGTCATCGCGGTCGGCAACACGCTCGGCATTTCCAAGGTCGAGGCCGGCGAGTTGAAAGTGGCCGAAGCGCCGGCAAAAGAACCGGTCTTCTATACGGTCAAAAAGGGTGACAATCTCTGGAAGATTGCGGAGGCGCAATATGGCAAGGCCAATGGCGCGAAGAACAACATCATCTTCGAAGCCAACAAGCCGATGCTGACGCACCCCGACAAGATTTATCCCGGCCAGGTTCTGCGCATTCCAGACCTTGCCTGATAACGCCTTGTAATCGCTGCGACGGAGATGCCGCCTTCGCGGCATCTTTCACAATTTGCGAAGCGCGACCGTGTCGATCAGATGGTTTTTGCCCTTGCGTAAAATAAGGTCGGCGCGCGGGCGGGTCGGCACGATGTTCTGCCGCAGGTTCTTCAGGTTGATGTTCTGCCAGAGGCCTTCAGCAATGCTGAGCGCCGCTTCTTCGCTGATCGAGGCATAACGGTTGAAGAATGAATTGGGATCGCGGAAGGCGGTTTTTCTCAGATTCATGAACCGGTTCACATACCAGTTGTGAATAAGGCCTTCATCAGCGTCGATATAGATCGAGAAATCGAAGAAGTCGGAAACGATCGGCACGATCCTCCCGCCTGCCGGCAGGTCGCGCGATTGCAGCACGTTGATGCCTTCGAAGATGAGAATATCCGGCTGGTCGATGACAGTGAACTCGTTCGGCAGAACGTCATAGGTCAGGTGCGAATAACGCGGCGCCTTGACATTGGGCTGGCCTGCCTTGATGGCCGACAGGAAACGCAGGAGCGCGCCGATATCGTAGCTCTCCGGGAAGCCTTTACGCTCCATCAGATTCTCGCGCCGCAATACCTCGTTCGGATAGAGAAATCCGTCAGTGGTGATGAGGTCGACCTTGGGACTGGAAGGCCAGCGCGCCAGAAGCTCTTTCAGAATACGTGCGGTCGTGGATTTGCCAACGGCAACGGAGCCCGCAATGCCGATGACGAAGGGCGTCTTGTTGACGTCAGCCATGTTGAGGAAGCGGTTGCGTTGCTCGAACAACAGCTGCGATGCTTCCACATGGGAAGACAGCAGGCGCGACAGAGACAGGTAGATGCGCCGTACCTCATCCAGATCGATCGGATCATCCAGCGAACGCAGCCGTTTGACCTCGTCGGCAGAAAGCGTCAATGGCGTGTCGGCACGAAACTTCGACCATTCTTCCGAACTGAAGAAGTGGTAGGGCGAATATTCATCCGGTCGGAAATGATCGAGTGTGCTCGGCATGCCTCTCTCCCCGCTGCCTGCCTCGATCTTCATGATGTCGGCCTCGCTGCCTTTTCCGCAAGACCGGTTTGCCCGGTCCTGCGCTCCAGCTCGGCGAAAACCTCATTCAGCGGGATGTCGGCGATCTTCAAAACCACCAGCAGATGGTAAAGCAGGTCCGCCGCTTCGTTCTTCAGCCCGTCGCGGTCTTTTGCGATGGCCGCAATGACGGCTTCCACGGCTTCTTCGCCGAGTTTCTTCGCCGCACGCTCCTGGCCAGCCGCAACCAGCTTGGCCGTCCAGGATTCGTCAGGAGAGGCAGCGGCGCGGGTTGCGACGATGCGCTCCAGATCGGAAAGGGAAAATGCGCTCATGGGGGAATCCTGCAATCAGTCGAGACGCATGGCGATGCCATGCTCGGCCATGTAGTTCTTGGCTTCACCGATCGAATAAGTGCCGAAGTGGAAGATCGAAGCGGCAAGCACCGCAGTCGCATGGCCATCCCGAACCCCTGCCACCAGATCGTCCAGCGTGCCGACGCCCCCCGAAGCGATGACGGGGACTCGAACCTGATCGGCAATGCTGCGCGTCAGGCCGATATCGTAACCGCTCTTTGTGCCGTCGCGGTCCATCGAGGTGACAAGCAATTCGCCGGCGCCGCGTTCGACCATCTTGATGGCGAATTCCACGGCGTCAATCCCGGTCGGCTGGCGTCCGCCATGGGTGAATATTTCCCAGCGGCCTTCTTCCCCATCCTTCGAAACCCGCTTGGCGTCTATCGAAACGACGATGCACTGGTTGCCGAACTTGTCGGCCGCCTGCGCCACGAAGTCGGGATCCTTGACCGCTGCGGAATTGATCGAGACCTTGTCGGCCCCGCACAGAAGCAGCTTGCGGATGTCGGCGACGGCGCGAACCCCGCCACCGACGGTCAGTGGCATGAAGCAATGATCGGCGGTGCGTGAAACGACATCGAAGATCGTGTCGCGATTATCCGAAGAGGCGGTAATGTCCAGGAAGCAGAGTTCGTCCGCGCCTGCCGCATCATAGGCTTTCGCCGCCTCGACCGGGTCGCCGGCGTCGATCAGGTCGACGAAGTTCACGCCCTTGACGACACGGCCGTCTTTCACATCCAGGCAGGGAATAACGCGGGCTTTTAGGGTCATACGCGTACCTCCTTTGCGGCCTTGATGAGGGCGAGCGCCTCCGCCGGATCGATACGGCCGTCATAAAGCGCGCGGCCGGAAATCGCGCCCTCAAGCTTTGCCGCATCCGGCTGCAACATGCGCTTGATGTCGTCGATGGAGGCAAGACCACCGGACGCGATGACCGGGATGGAGACGGCGTCGGCCAGTTCCAGCGTTGAGGCCCAATTTATACCGGCCAGAATGCCGTCACGATCGATATCGGTATAGATGATCGCGGCAACACCAGCGCCTTCGAAACGTTTGGCAAGCTCGATCACGCCGAGTTCGGAGGCTTCCGCCCAGCCTTCCACCGCAACCTTGCCGCCCTTGGCATCGATACCGACGGCGACCTGGCCGGGAAAACGCTTGCAGGCTTCAATGACCAGAACCGGATCGCGCACCGCCACGGTGCCGAGAATGACGCGAGCAAGCCCACGGCTCAGCCAGGCCTCGATATGATCGAGCGTGCGGATGCCGCCGCCCAGCTGCACCGGGTTTTTCGTCGCCTTCAGAATGGCATCAACCGCCGCGCCATTGACCGTCTGGCCGGCGAACGCACCGTTGAGATCAACGACATGCAGCCATTCAAAGCCTTGATCCTCGAAGGCTTTCGCCTGTGCGCCGGGGTCGGTATTATAGACGGTGGCCTGGTCCATATCGCCGAGTTTCAGGCGAACGCACTGGCCGTCTTTAAGGTCGATTGCGGGAAAAAGAATCATGTCAGGGCTTCCAGCGCAGGAAATTGGAGATCAGGGCAAGGCCGAGCGTCTGGCTTTTTTCCGGGTGGAATTGCGCGCCGGCCATATTGTCGCGACCGACGAAAGCCGTCATCGCGCCACCGTAATTTGTGGTGGCGATGACATCCGTCGAGTGCTTGGCCGCCAGATGATAGGAATGCACGAAATAGGCGTGCAAGCCATCCGCGCCCGTCTTGATGCCGTCGAACAGCGGGTGGGCGTGGCGGATTTCCAGCGTGTTCCAGCCGATCTGCGGAATCTTCAGGTTCTTATCGGCAGGCGTCATTTCCACGACGTCACCCTCGATCCAGCCGAGCCCGGTGCTAACAGTCTTTTCCAGCCCGCGCGAGGACATGAGCTGCATGCCGACGCAGATGCCGAGGAAGGGATGCGCCTTTTTCTCGACGGCTTCAAGGAGCGCCTCATGCATTCCGGGAACGGCATCCAGACCGGCGCGGCAGTCGGCATAAGCGCCGACACCAGGCAGCACGATGCGGTCTGCCGAGGCGACGTGATCCGGCTTGTCGGTCAAATCAATGGTTGCGTTGATGCCGGCTTCACGCGCGGCACGCTCGAAAGCTTTGGTGGCCGAACGCAGGTTGCCCGAGCCGTAGTCGATGATCGCGACACGCATGTCAGCGCCTTCCATTCAAGTCAAAAAGAAACGATCCGGCGGGATCGTTGACGAAGTTTTTGCCGCCGCTCTTTTGCGGCGAAGGGGTCCAGACCGGCTGCGACAGCTGTTCTTCGGCGTCAGCGTTTTCGGAGAGACCGGAGAAATATATGTCTTCGGCGCTCGAAAGATCAGGGGCGGAAACGACTGACTTCAGCGTCCAACCCTTGCGGATCAGGTGCCGGACGAGAAAATTGCGTCCCTCCAGCGCTGTTATGAGCCCAATCGTGAAACCAACAAGAATTCCGGCAGGTTCGAATCCGGCTAACATCGAGACTTGTCCGGCCGCAACGAGTGCGATGACAACGATAGCCGTCGCCAGCCACAGCCGGTTGATCGCAAGCCATAACCATGGCGCAAAGAGAGCCAGCCAGACGAAACGATCGGCAATGAATCGGGTCGTCTTGTGGTCCCTGTCCGGCCCGTTGGGGGCTTCCAGAACGAGATAGCTTGTCATGGGCTTCCTGACAGCTTTGGCGTCAGGCCAGCATGCCCTTTGTCGAGGGAACGCGGCCTGCCTGCCGGGGGTCGATCTCGGTTGCCGTGCGAAGAACGCGGGCAACGGCCTTGAAGCATGTTTCGGCGATATGATGGTTGTTGGCGCCGTAATGGTTCAGGATATGCAGCGTGATGCCGGCATTCTGGGCGAGCGCCTGAAAGAATTCGCGCACCAGTTCCGTGTCGAAGGTGCCGATCTTTGGCGCGGAAAAATTGACGTTCCAGACGAGGAACGGCCGGCCGGAAATATCGACGGCGGCCTTGGTCATCGTCTCGTCCATGGCAAGGTCGAGCGAGGCGTAGCGGGCAATACCGCGCCGGTCGCCCAGCGCCTTCGCGATCGCCTGGCCAATGGCGATACCGGTATCTTCCACGGTGTGATGATCATCGATGTGAAGGTCGCCCTGAACCTCGATATCCATGTCGATCAACGAATGGCGGCTCAGCTGGTCCAGCATATGGTCGAAAAATCCCACGCCGGTGGAAATTTTCGATTTGCCGGTGCCGTCGATATCCACACGCACTGAAACCGAAGTTTCGTTGGTCTTGCGGATAATCTCGCCTTTACGTTCTGCCATTTTGGCCGCTCCGTGAAAATGTCGCCGTTCCTTATCAGCACGGGACACAAATATCCAGTTGTTCCATCGTCTTGGCTGACCTGCGGAAAACCCGGTGTGATCCCGATGATTGCAATCGCAAAAACCAGACTTACATAGAACCCGAAAAGGGCCGCAACCCGGCCCGTTAACTCCAGGCCCGGCAGGGCAGACAGGTGTTTGATGACAACAATCATTACAGTCAGAAAGGGCGGCAAGGTCGTCATGGCTGGCGACGGGCAGGTGAGCCTCGGCCAGACCGTCATGAAGGGCAACGCCCGCAAGGTTCGCCGCATCGGCAAGGGTGAAGTGATTGCCGGTTTCGCAGGCGCGACGGCCGATGCTTTTACTTTGCTTGACCGCCTCGAGAAGAAACTCGAGCAATATCCCGGCCAGCTCATGCGCGCCGCCGTGGAACTCGCAAAAGACTGGCGCACGGATAAATATCTGCGCAATCTCGAAGCGATGATGCTGGTCGCCGATAAATCCACCACGCTTGCCATTACCGGCAATGGCGATGTGCTGGAGCCCGAGCACGGCGCAATCGCCATCGGTTCCGGCGGCAATTATGCTTTCGCTGCCGCCCGCGCCATGATGGATACCGACAAGTCGGCCGAAGACGTGGCCCGGCAGGCGCTCGATATCGCCGCCGATATCTGCGTTTATACCAATCACAATCTCGTCGTGGAAACGCTCGACGCCGAGTAAGCGTATTTCTCACCAATGGGTCCTGTGGGCCGGGCCGAATGGCCGGCCGGAACAGGAAAGCCGAGAGGACAGAATGACCACTTTTTCTCCCCGGGAAATCGTCTCGGAACTGGACCGCCACATCATCGGTCAGCACGATGCAAAACGGGCGGTCGCGATTGCGCTGCGCAATCGCTGGCGTCGCCAGCAGCTCGATGAGAGCCTGCGCGACGAAGTCATGCCAAAAAATATTCTCATGATCGGGCCGACCGGTGTCGGCAAGACGGAAATCTCGCGCCGCCTCGCCAAGTTGGCCGGCGCGCCTTTCATCAAGGTTGAAGCCACCAAGTTCACCGAAGTCGGTTATGTCGGCCGCGATGTCGAGCAGATCATTCGTGACCTTGTCGAGATTGGTATCGGCCTCGTGCGCGAAAAGAAGCGCGCCGAAGTGCAGGCCAAGGCGCATCAGAGCGCCGAAGAGCGCGTGCTCGACGCGTTGGTCGGCTCAACCGCGTCACCGGGCACGCGCGAGAGCTTCCGCAAGAAGCTGCGCGATGGTGAATTGGACGACAAGGAAATCGACATCGAGGTGGCCGATAGCGGATCGGGCATGCCCGGTTTCGAAATCCCTGGCATGCCGGGCGCCAATATTGGCGTGCTCAACTTGTCGGAAATGTTCGGCAAAGCCATGGGCGGACGCACCAAGAAGGTGCGCACGACGGTGTCGAAATCCTATGCCGACCTTATCCGTGACGAATCCGACAAGCTGCTGGACAATGAGATGATCCAGCGCGAAGCGGTCAAGTCGGTGGAAAATGACGGCATCGTCTTCCTTGACGAGATCGACAAGATTGCGGCCCGCGATGGCGGCATGGGCGCCGGCGTCTCGCGCGAAGGCGTGCAGCGCGACCTGCTGCCGCTCGTCGAAGGCACGACGGTTTCGACCAAATATGGGCCGGTCAAGACCGACCATATCCTGTTCATCGCATCGGGCGCCTTCCATGTGGCGAAGCCGTCGGATCTCCTGCCTGAGCTTCAGGGCCGCCTGCCGATCCGCGTTGAGCTGAAGCCACTGACCAGGGAAGATTTCCGCCGTATCCTGACGGAGACGGAAGCAAGCCTCATCCGCCAGTACAAGGCGCTGATGGCGACGGAAGAACTGGATCTCGACTTCACCGACGACGCCATCGATGCTCTGGCTGATGTGGCCGTTCATCTCAACTCGTCGGTCGAAAATATCGGTGCCCGCCGTCTGCAGACGGTAATGGAGCGTGTTTTGGACGAAATTTCCTTCAACGCGCCGGATCGTGGCGGTTCCGCCGTCAAGATCGATCAGGAATATGTCCGTAAACATGTCGGCGACCTCGCCGCCGATACGGACCTCTCGCGCTATATTCTCTGAAGACTTCAGGGATCGAGGAAAGAAGAGTGCGGCCATATTTGCCGCACTCTTTTATTTTATCTGCCTCATCTCGCATTCAGCCCGCATTTTGTTTATGGGAAGGGCTGCATTCCGGTTGGAACCGTTTTAGTGGAATGATCAGGTTTTCCAGCACCTTTCGCTGGCAGAAGCCGCAGGCTTGAGAAAAGGCATTCGCTCGTGCGCAAAACTCTTCTGGCATTTGCCGCTGCTTTGACGTTCACCGTCACCGCGTCTTCTTATGTGGAGGCCGCAACGGTCGTGCCGCCGGGCAATCGCAATGCCCAGCAACCGGGCGTTCCCGGTGCTTCCGCCAAAAGAACCAAGGCGTCCAACACGTCTTTTGAGCGCAAATACCAGAAGGTCATCGATCTTTTGTCTTCTGACAAGGCGCTGATCGCCAAGATCAAGTCGACGGCCGGGCGTTACGGGATTGATCCGATCCATATGATCGGCGCGATCGTTGGCGAACACACTTATAATGTCGATGCCTATGACCGGCTGCAGTCTTATTACGTCAAGGCAGCTTCTTACGCGGGTAGCAGCTTCCGTTTCGGCTATAAGGATGAAACGATTGCGCAGTTTCTGACGCATTCGCAATTTTCCAAATGCCAGTCGAAGAAGGATTCCTACAGTCTCTGGAACTGCCGGGAAGATGTATGGGATGACAGTTTCCGCGGCAAGACCGTCGATGGCGTGACCTATCCGAACAACCGTTTCAGTGCTGTGTTCTTCCAGCCCTTTTATGCCGGCCAGACCTTCGGCCTCGGCCAGATAAATCCGCTGACGGCGCTGATGCTGTCCGACATGGTGGCGAGAACGTCGGGTTATGAGAAGCTGGACGAGAACGACGCCACCGCGGTCTACACCGCCATCATGGACCCCGACCGCTCGCTGGCTTTCATGGCGGCCTCTATCCGCAAATCGATCGATGATTACCGGTCGATTGCCGATATGGATATTTCGAAGAATCCGGGCGTGACCTCCACGCTTTATAATGTCGGTGGGTCGCAACAGCGCGCTGCTATTCTGGCCCAAAAGAACCGCCAGCGCGCCGCAGGCGGGGAACAGCCACTGTTGCCGGAGGAAAATTATTACGGCTGGCTGGTGAATGACCGCATCAAGGATCTCCAGGCGCTTTTGTAGAAAACGGCGACTATACGCTGCATTGTTTCCAAAAAGGAAATAATATTTGGCTGGCTGCCGCAATTGACGAGCGCCCGCCTCCGCGTCCAATCTGTGTTTCCAGAATAGAGGAGGCGCATGTGAGCCGCACGAATAAATTCGGCCTTTCCATCGATGACAGGCTTTATGCCTTTTTGACTGAAGATGTCCTGCCGGGCACGGGTCTAAACAGCGAGGCGTTCTTCGAAGGCTTTTCGGCCATTGTTCACGAGCTTTCTCCGAAGAACCGTGAACTGCTCGCCAAGCGCGATGCGTTGCAGGAAAAAATCGACGGCTGGTACCGAGAGAACGGTGCCCCCTCGGATTTCGATGTATACGAGGCATTCCTGAGGGAAATTGGATACCTTTTGCCGGAAGGTCCTGATTTCAAGGTGGAAACCAGCAACGTCGATCCGGAAATTGCTGCCGTCGCCGGTCCGCAGCTCGTTGTTCCCGTCATGAATGCCCGTTATGCGTTGAACGCCGCCAATGCCCGTTGGGGTTCGCTTTACGATGCACTCTATGGCACGGATGCCATTTCTGATGCCGATGGTGCCGAAAAGGGCAGGGCCTATAACCCGAAGCGCGGTGAAAAGGTCATCGCCTGGGCACGCAACTTCCTCGATGAAACCGCTCCGCTTTTGAGCGGCAGCTGGTCTGATGTCACCGGTTTCGAGATCGTCGATGGGCTGCTGCAGCTTGTTGCCAGCAATGGCGGGACCGGTCTCAAGGACGAAACGCAATTCAAGGGTTTCACCGGGGAAGCGGCAAAGCCCGCGACGATCCTGCTCGGCAAGAACGGTCTGCATACCGAAATCGTGATCGATCCCTCGACCGAAATCGGCAAGGGCGACAGGGCGGGCATCTCTGATGTCATTCTTGAATCCGCCCTGACGACCATCATGGATTGCGAAGATTCGGTTGCCGCAGTCGATGCCGAGGACAAGGTTCTGGTTTACGGTAACTGGCTCGGCCTGATGCGTGGAGACCTGGCGGAAGAGGTCTCCAAGGGCGGCCACACTTTCACGCGCCGCCTCAACCCGGATCGCTATTATACAGCGCCCAATGGCTCCGCGCTGACGCTGCCGGGCCGGTCGCTGATGCTGGTGCGCAATGTCGGTCATCTCATGACCAATCCGGCAATCCTTGATCGGGATGGGCGTGAAGTACCCGAGGGCATCATGGATGCCGTCGTCACGGCGCTCATTGCACTCTATGACGTCGGCCCTTCCGGGCGACGCCAGAATTCTCGGGCCGGCTCCATGTATGTGGTGAAGCCGAAGATGCATGGGCCGGAAGAAGTGGCCTTCGCCAACGAGATTTTCACGCGGGTCGAAGAGCTTGTCGGCATGCAGCCAAACACCATGAAGATGGGCATCATGGATGAGGAGCGCCGCACCACTGTTAACCTCAAGGAAAGCATTCGCGCAGCGAAGGATCGTGTGGTCTTCATCAATACAGGCTTCCTCGACCGTACCGGCGACGAAATCCATACCTCCATGGAAGCGGGTCCGATGATCCGCAAGGGCGACATGAAGCAGGCCGCCTGGATCGCCGCTTATGAAAACTGGAACGTCGATATCGGGCTAGAATGCGGTCTTTCCGGCCATGCGCAGATCGGCAAAGGCATGTGGGCCATGCCCGACCTGATGGCGGCGATGCTGGAGCAGAAGATTGCGCATCCGAAGGCGGGTGCCAACACGGCGTGGGTGCCGTCGCCGACCGCTGCGACGCTGCATGCCACGCATTATCACAAGGTCGATGTCGCCGCTGTTCAGCAAGAGCTGAAAAGCCGCGGCCGTGCGAAGCTTTCCGACATTCTGTCAGTGCCGGTTGCGCCGCGTCCCAACTGGACGCCGGAAGAAGTCCAGCATGAACTCGACAACAATGCGCAGGGCATTCTCGGCTATGTGGTGCGCTGGGTTGATCAGGGTGTCGGCTGCTCCAAGGTACCAGACATCAACAATATCGGTCTGATGGAGGATCGCGCGACGCTTCGCATTTCAGCGCAGCACATGGCGAACTGGCTGCGCCACGGCGTCGTGACAGAGGCGCAGATCGTCGAGACCATGAAGCGCATGGCGGCTGTGGTCGACGCGCAGAATGCAGGCGATCCGGCCTATCTGCCGATGGCGTCTGACTTTGAAGGATCGGTAGCCTTTCAGGCTGCTGTCGAACTGGTGTTGAAGGGCCGGGAGCAACCGAACGGCTACACTGAACCGGTCCTGCACCGCCGCCGCCTCGAGCTGAAGGCAAAGCAGGCGGCGTAATCTCCGCCCTTTTCACCAGTAAAAAAGCCGCCGGGACGTTTCCCGGCGGCTTTTTCTTGATCTGCTGTTGCGGCCCTTACTGGATCACGACGACCTTGGTGCTGCGGCCTGGGCGGACGCGGCTGTAAAGATCGATCACATCCTGGTTGATCATGCGGATGCAGCCGGAAGAAGCGGCGGTGCCGATCGAGGCCCATTCGGGCGAACCGTGGATACGGAACAGCGTATCCTGTCCCTTTTCGTTAAAGAGATACATGGCGCGCGCGCCGAGCGGGTTGGAAAGGCCGGGGCCCATGCCGGCCTCGACATATTTCGCCACTTCCGGCTTGCGGTCTGCCATTTCCTTTGGCGGATGCCACATCGGCCATTCCTGCTTCCAGGCCACATAGGCTTCACCGGCCCAGGCGAAACCAGCCTTGCCGACGCCGATGCCGTAACGCACGGCGCGGTTGCCGGAGAGGATATAATAAAGGAAACGATCGCGCGTATTGACGATGATCGTGCCGGGACGCTCGTTGGTCTGGAACTCGACGATCTGGCGACGGTACTTCTCATTCACACGGTTGATCGGAATGGCCGGCAGCGCATAGCCCGCATCGGTCACCGGACCATAAACATCATTGAAGATCTGCACCGTCTCGACTTTCGCCGGAACGGGATCAGCAACCGGTACGGAGGCTGCGATCTTGCCTGATGTTGGAGTGGCGGATTGGGAGGTAGTTTCGGCGCAGCCGGCCAGTGCCAGTGCTGCCGTCAGACCGAGTATGGTCAATGGGGTACGGATGCGCATGTCGTTCTCGCGGAAAATTCGCCAAATTGTGCGAAGGAGTAGGCTTAATAGGATAAATCGGTTATTTTCCATTCAGCCGCTCTTGGCAAGCCGTTGTGCAGCCGCGAAACGGCACCGCATTTAAAATTGCCGGTTGATTGCCTTTTTTGCAACAATAGGCCAAACGCTTCAGCAGCCTTTATCCATGACTATTCTTTCCGTTACCAACAATAATCCGTTAATCGACGGCCGCCAGTCGGACAAGGCGATGCTGGTGCGCCGCGGCGTGCAGGTGCTCTTGCACGAAATGCGCCACTCGGTCTTGCCGGAACTGCCGCTTGCAAGCGGGCGACGGGCAGATCTGATCAGCCTGTCGGTCAAGGGTGAAATCTGGATCATCGAGATCAAATCCTCGATCGAGGATTTCCGCGTCGATCGCAAATGGCCGGAATACCGCCTGCATTGCGATCGATTGTTTTTTGCCACCCATCCGGAAGTTCCAACCGATATATTCCCGGAGGAATGCGGGTTGATACTGTCGGATGGGTATGGCGCTCACATGCTTCGCGACGCGCCGGAACATAAATTGCCGCCGGCGACCCGCAAATCTGTCATGCTGGATTTTTCCAGAACCGCTGCGACCCGGCTTATGCTGGCGGAATGGACCACCGGGCGCAGCTTTGGCGAATAGGCGCTTATTTGGGCGCGCGCTTCGCGAGAATACGCTGCAGCGTCCTTCGGTGCATGTTCAGTCGCCGCGCCGTTTCCGAGACGTTGCGCTCGCACATCTCATAAACGCGCTGAATGTGCTCCCACCGAACCCGGTCGGCTGACATCGGGTTTTCGGGCACTTCCGTCTTTTCACCCTTGCGCTGCGTCAGGGCGTTGAACACGTCGTCGGCATCGGCAGGCTTGGCCAGATAGTCCAGCGCCCCCAGTTTTACGGCGGTAACAGCGGTGGCGATATTGCCGTAGCCGGTCAGAACGACGATCTGCGTGTCGTCGCGGTTCTGCCTGATGGCTTCGATCACTTCCAGCCCGTTGCCATCCGCAAGCCGCAGATCGACAACCGCATATTTCGGCGGCGCAGCCTTGGAACGCGCGATGCCTTCGCTCACGGTCTCGGCAGTGTCGACAATAAAGCCACGTGTCTCCATGGCCCGGGCAAGCCGCCGCAGGAAAGGGCCATCGTCATCAACGATCAGCAGAGATTTGTCAGGTCCGATAGGATCGATATCGTCCGCCGGCGCGCTTGTGGATAAGGTCTGGTCTTCTGTCTTCATGTCTCCGGCCTTCCGGCAACGTCATCGGCTTTTCTTGTTCTTATTGCCGCTTCAGCGTGAATGGTAAAGTCAACGGCTTCTTTTATCCTCCATGAGCGCCCGAGGCCAGACGATTGTGACCCGCGCGCCGGTTCCGGTTGTGCCGCGATTTTCGAACGCGACGGTGGCGCCGGAGCGCTCCAGCAAGGTCTTGGCGATAAAGAGCCCGAGCCCGAGCCCACCTGCACGTGTGTCATTGTGACGTTCGGTCACATAGGGCTCGCCGATACGGGCAAGCACGTCATGGGCATAACCCGGCCCATCGTCTTCAATGATGACTGCGACGTTCTGATGATCGTAATCCACCGTTACGGTGACTTTTTCGCGCGCATAATCCACGCCATTTTCAATGAGGTTGCCAAGGCCGTAGATGATGCCGGCATTGCGGATTCCGACCGGCTCGTCGGCGCGATTGTTCTTTTCAACCAGTTCCAGACGAATGCCGAATTCGCGATGCGGCGCCATTACCTCCTCGATCAGCGATGAAAGCGGCAGGCGGCGCATGTGCTCCTCATTGTCGGCGGACAGGGAGGTGAGACGACGCAGAATGTCGCGGCATCTTTCGCTCTGGCTGCGCAGCAGCGCTATGTCCTCGCCATATTTCTCATCATCCCCAAGTTCCCGCTCCATCTCCTTGGCGACGACGCTGATCGTCGCAAGGGGCGTACCCAGCTCGTGCGCTGCGGCGGCCGCCAGGCCGTCGAGCTGTGAAAGATGTTTTTCCCGTTCCAGCACCAGTTCGGTCGCAGCCAGCGCATCCGCGAGCTGATTGGCTTCGTGGGAAACGCGATAGGCATAAAAAGCTGCGAAAGACGTGGTGGCAATGATCGCCACCCAGGTGCCGACATGCAGCAGAAGCTGGATCGGCAAGACCTCACCGGGATACCAGGGAACCGGAAAGGGCGAAAAGGCGATCGCCGTCGAGCAGATGACGGCAAAGCCGAGGAGAATGAGGGAATGCCGCAACGGTTGGGAGGCAAAGGCAATGATGACCTGCACGCAGATCAGCGGCGCGAATGGATTGGAAAGTCCGCCTGTGATGTAGATCAGCGCCGTCAATTGCAAAAGGTCAAAGGCCAGCAGCAATGTCGCTTCCCACGGCTCCAGCCGGTAGGTGGAGGGAAAACGGGCCGTGAGAAAAAGGTTGGCGAGCGCCAGCGCCGCGATCAAAAGGCCGCAGGCCAAAAGTGGCAGCGGAAAATTCAGCCCGAAGGCGACAAGCAGGATCGTCGCCGTCTGTCCCGCAACCGCCAGCCAGCGAAGCCACACAATGGTCTGCAACCTTATCCTGCGGCTGGCGCGGCCAAGCCTGGTGGTTTCGATCGGATGGCCAGCCACCTTCGTCTCCTTTACCCTTGTCATCATCACGTTCCGCGCGGTTTCGCACGGCTGGTCGGCAGGGCATCGGCGGGATCCTCCGGCCACGGATGACGCGGATAGCGACCACGCATATCTGCCCGCACGTCCTTCCACGATCCCGCCCAGAAGCCGGGAAGATCACGTGTCGTCTGTATCGGCCTGTGCGCAGGCGACGTCAATTCCAGGAGCAGCGGCAACCGCCCCTGCGCAATGGCCGGGTGCGCCTTCAGCCCGAAAAGCTCCTGCACGCGAATGGAAAGCGTCGGCTCGCTGGCGTCATAGCGGATGGGGTGCCGCTGGCCCGTCGGCGCTTCGAAATGGGTCGGCGCCAGCCTGCCGAGATCTCGGGCGACCTCATGTGGCACCAGGGACAGAATCCCTTCGGAAAGACTGCCGGGCCGGATGTCCTGAAGGCTCCGGACGCCATGCTGAAAAGGGATGAACCATTCGTCCAGCCGCGAAAGCAACGCCTCGTCGCTGACATCCGGCCAGGGCTCTCCGATGCTGGCATTCAGAAATCCGATCCGATCGCGCAATTGCGCGGTCTCTTTCGAAAAAGGAAGTATGCCGATGCCGAAATCCCGAACGCCGTTGGCGAGCGCTTGCGCTGCCTGCTCACCGTCGGGACGGGGCAGGGGCGTTTCGTCCAGAATGATAGCGCCCAGACGCACTACCCGGCGCGCCCGCGCCTGTCCGCTCGCCTTGTCGAACAGCAGCTGATCCTGCTGAACGATAAGATGTGGCATACGCTCTTCTATATCGGCCCTGTCGATGCCGGCCGCCGCAAGGATGCGCGGCTGCGCGGCTCGTCCCGTAATGTCAGCGACAACAAGCATTCGGCTCGCCGCCAGCCGCTCCGTTTCAGCCAGTTCAGCCCCGCGGCCATTCGCCATGACATACCGGCCGCGCGCGCCGCGCTGAAGCGCGATCCTGTCCGGATATGCGTGCAGCAGAAGCGGTCCTGCCTCGCTCGGCAGGTCGTTTGCCGCCGGCATATCACCGACTGTGTCGAGAAGGCGGAAAGCCAGCTTGCGCGCCGCCTGCGCCCTTTCACCTCTATCGGCAAGAAAGCGCCGCAGTCTGTCATCGAGATCGATATCATGTCCGCCCATGCCCTGTTCCGTCAGCATGACCGCAAGCATCGCCGCCTTTTTTCCCGAGCCTTCGCCTGCGGCTGCAATCACCATCGCTGCGAGCCTCGGCGGCAGGGAGAGGCCTCGCATCAGGCGGCCCTGCGGCGTCAGTGCGCCGCTTTTATCGAGGGCGCCAAGATTTTTCAGGAGTGCGATCGATTCTTTGAGTGCAGCCTCAGGTGGCGCGTCCAGAAAGGCGAGAGACGAGGGGTCATGAACACCCCAATGGGCAAGATCGAGCGCAAGGCCGGCAAGATCGCTCGCCAAAATTTGCGGCGGCGTAAATGCACTGAGTGCTGCCGTCTGCCCCTGATGCCAGAGGCGAATGGCAACACCGGGCTCGGTTCGGCCGGCGCGGCCGGCGCGCTGATCGGCCGAGGCGCGTGATGCCCGCACGGTCTCAAGCCTGGTGATGCCGGTCGCCGGTTCGAAAACCGGCAACCGCTGCAGACCGCTGTCGACCACGACCCTCACACCATCGATGGTTATCGAGGTCTCCGCTATCGATGTTGCAAGGACAATCTTCCGTCGCCCGGAGGCTGCCGGCTTGATTGCGGCGTCCTGCTCCTTCTGAGAAAGATTGCCGTAAAGCGGGATGATATCCGTATCGTCGGGGAAATGTCCTTCCAGCCTTGCAGCCGTCCGGGTAATTTCCGACTGTCCGGGCAGGAAGGCCAGAATGGACCCTGTTTCCGATGCATGGGCTTCCCTAATTGCCCTTGCCACCTTTTCATCGACCGGCATGCCCTGCCAGCGTTCCTCGTAACGAATGTCGATCGGAAAGGTCCTTCCAAGACTTTGAATGACCGGAGCGCCACCCATAAGCGCGCTGATGCGTTCAACGTCGAGAGTTGCGGACATGACGAGGATCCGCAGGTCCTCACGCAAACCGGTCTGGACATCGAGGGCCAGCGCCAGCCCGAAATCACCGTCAAGCGAGCGCTCATGAAATTCGTCGAATATCACTGTCGAGACATCGGAAAGCTCGGGATCATCCAGAACCATCCGCGCAAATACGCCTTCCGTTACCACCTCGATCCGGGTTTTTGATGAAATACGATTGTCGAGCCGCATGCGGTATCCGACGGTGTCACCGACATCTTCATGCAGGAGATCGGCCATGCGTCCCGCCGCTGCGCGGGCTGCAAGCCGGCGTGGCTCGAGAAGAATGATCTTTCCGTCGCCCCGCCACCTCTGCTGTAGGAGATAAAGCGGCACCAGCGTCGTTTTGCCCGCCCCGGGAGGGGCCGAGAGAACCGCACGTCTCGCCCCCGACAAGGCACCTGCGATTTCCGCGAGAACAGCGCTGACGGGAAGTTCAGGTAAGTCGGTCTTTATTGGCGCTGGTGTTCTGGTCATGCAAAGGAGCCTGGTATTAGGGTAGCATATGAGCGTCTTCTTGTTGTTTTAATGCACGACACGACGGTTTGACAGCCGGCCACGCCGCTTTCGAAGATATGCCACCGGCAAAATGGCGGTCCCCGCGGGAAGGCTCGGACGTTTTAAAAGGCGCAGATGGCCGGTGCGCAGCAAAACGCTCGCGGGATTTGGCGCATTCTGTGGGTTTTCGCATAAATGGCTAATTATCCTAATATATTTCAATGACTTACCAAAAATGTCAGTTTTTTGACGGTAGGTGTGTTGACTTGTTTGAGGTGATGGATTTATAAGTCCGCTCACTGAACGAGGGCGGCGGCGCTGCTGGCGACGAAGTCTTTCGTTCTAAATAAATCAAGGAATGAGCTGGTTGCTTGTTTGGTTTCGAGGCCTGATGGTTTCGGGGATTTGATTTTTTGACTGCTTTTGGTGGTCTGTTTTTTGACAATTGAATATGAGAAGAAAGAGAAACGTGGGCGGCGAAGCTTGCGGGGTCTGAATGTAATTTGGATCTCTGGAATAGACTTTGACGGTCACGTTTGGATAAGAGAATACACCTCATTATGAGCGCAGTGATGCGCGGAATGATGGGTGTGAGTTCTCGTCGATTCAGAACGACGTGATTTAGTTAAGATTGAATTCTCAACTT